>NZ_JBBATF010000055.1:0-13547 GCF_040398885.1 Mycobacterium sp.
AGGGGGGGAAGGAGGGGGGGAAGGAGGGGGGGAGGCGGGGGTCTCGTGGCGGGGGAACACCCCGGCCGGCGCGGGCAGTTCGGCGCCCGGGACCAGCCGGTGGGCCAGGGCGGCGAAGTCCCGCGCCGACTCGGGCTGGCCCAGCAGTTCCAGGAGTCTGGCCGCGGAGGCCGGCATCACCGGTTGCACCAGCACCGCGGCGATCCGGACCGCCTCGCACGTCACGTACAACACGGTCCGGAAGCGCGCCTGATCGGCCTCGCTCTCGGACTTGCGCAGCACCCACGGCTCCTGGGCGGAGAAGTACCGGTTGGCCGCACCCAGCATCAGCCAGATCGCCTCCAGCCCCTGATGCATGGCCTGTTGGTCGAAGGCCTCGCGGACCCGCGCAAGCAGGCCGTCGGCCAGCGCCAGCAGTTCGGCGTCCGGTGCGCTGAACTCGCCGGGTTCGGGCACCCTGGCCCCGAGGTTCTTGTTGACCATCGACAGGGAGCGCTGCGCGAGGTTGCCCAGTTCATTGGCCAGGTCCGTGTTGATCCGGCTGACGATGCCCTCTTCGCTGTAGCTGCCGTCCTGGCCGAACGGCACCTCCCGCAGCAGGAAGTAGCGCACCTGATCGACCCCGAAGGTCTCCACCAGCGACACCGGGTCGACGACGTTGCCGACCGACTTGCTCATCTTCTCACCCCGGTTGTAGAGGAAACCGTGGGCAAAGACCCTGCGCGGTAACGGGATTCCCGCCGACATCAGGAAGGCCGGCCAGTAGACGGTGTGGAATCGGATGATGTCCTTGCCGATCATGTGCAGATCGGCCGGCCAATAGCGTTGGTAGAGAGCCGATTCGGTGTCCGGGTAACCGGCACCGGTGAGGTAGTTGGTCAGCGCGTCGACCCAGACGTACATCACGTGTTCGGGATCTCCCGGCACCGGAACGCCCCAGTCGAAGGACGTCCTGGAGATCGACAGGTCGCGCAGACCGCCGGAGACGAAGCTGACCACCTCGTTGCGGCGGACGTCGGGGGCGATGAAATCAGGGTGCGCGGCGTAGTGCGCCAGAAGCCTGTCGGTGTAGGCGGACAGCCGGAAGAAGTAGGTCTGCTCCTCGGTCCAGGTGACCGGAGTGCCCGTCTCGGTGGCGACCCGCTTGCCGTCGGTGTCGACGCTGGTCTCGGCCTCGGTGAAGAAGCGCTCGTCGCGCACCGAGTACCAGCCGGAGTAGGTGTCGAGGTAGATGTCGCCCGCGTCGGCCATCCGCCGCCAGATCGCCGTCGACGCCGCGTAGTGGTCGGGGTCGGTGGTGCGGATGAACCGGTCGAAGGAGATGTTCAGCAGTTCCTGCAGCCGCTGGAACGCGTCGGAGTTGCGGCGGGCGAACTCGGGCGTCGGGATGCCCTCGGCGGCGGCGGCCTGGGCCATCTTCAGCCCGTGCTCGTCGGTGCCGGTCAGGAACCGGACGTCGAAGCCGTCGAGCCGCTTGAACCGGGCGATCGCGTCGGTGGCGACGTACTCGTACGCGTGACCCACGTGCGGTGCGCCGTTGGGGTAGGCGATCGCGGTGGTCACATAGAACGGGGTCTTCGGGGCCGGGCTCATGTCGCACATCACCTTATTGGGTGGACGTTTACGGTGTTGGCGTGAGTAAGCGTTCGGCACCGCCGCCGCCGGAGCCGCTGGCGCCGCTGATCGACGCCCATACCCACCTCGATGCGTGCGGCGCCCGCACCGCGGGCGACGTGGCGGCGATCGCCGACCGGGCCCAGGCCGTCGGGGTTCGTGCGATGGTCACCATCGCCGACGACCTGGAGTCGGCGCGTTGGGTGGCCGCCGCCAGCGAGTGGGACGACCGCGTCTACGCGGCCGTGGCGCTGCACCCCACCCGCGCCGATGCGCTCACCGACGAAGCCCGGGCGGAGATCACGCGGCTGGCGTCGGCGCCGCGGGTGGTGGCGATCGGGGAGACCGGCATCGACCTGTACTGGCCCGGGCGGCTCGAGGGCTGCGCCCAACCCGACGTTCAACGGGACGCCTTCGCCTGGCACATCGACCTGGCCAAGCGGACCGGCAAGCCGCTGATGATCCACAATCGCGACGCCGACGCCGAGGTGATCGACGTGCTCCGCGCCGAGGGCGCGCCCGAGACGGTCATCTTCCACTGCTTCTCCTCGGGCCCGCAGATGGCACGCACATGTCTGGACGCCGGCTGGGTGCTGAGCCTGTCCGGCACCGTCAGCTTCCGCAACGCCCACGAACTTCGGGCCGCGGCCGCGCTCGTCCCGCCCGGGCAACTGCTGGTGGAAACCGACGCGCCGTTCCTGACCCCGCATCCCTTCCGGGGTGCGCCCAATGAGCCGTACTGCCTGCCCTACACCGTGCGGGCACTGGCTGAACTGCTGGACCGTCCCGCCGAGGAACTGGCCGCCGAATCCGAGCGGACCGCCCGCCGGGTGTACGGAATGAACTGACGAGCCTCCTGCCGCGATTTTGCTGCGGTCGCCCGCGGTGACAAACGGCTCTGTGAGCGCAACGGGTTTCTGCGCTACGCTCAGACGGGTGTGCACCTGGAGAGGGACCGACTGCACAAACACTGAGGTTGCGAGGGCTCGACGAGCGCGGGGGCACCGGACCGTTTGCCGGGGAGGCGCATCATGACAATTCGGCTGCTGACGCGAGCTGAGATCCGCGACATCGCCAAGGAACTGGACTTCCGGCCGCGAAAGGCCTACGGCCAGAACTTCGTGCACGACGCGAACACCCTGCGTCGCATCGTGTCCTCCTCGGGCATCAACAAGAGCGACCACGTGCTCGAGGTCGGGCCGGGGATGGGCTCGCTGACCCTGGCCCTGCTCGACCGCGGCGCCGCGGTGACCGCCGTCGAGATCGATCCCGTCCTGGCCGGGCGGCTGCCCAGGACGATCGCCGAGCATTCGCACAGCGAGATCCACCGTATGACCGTCATCAACCGGGACGTCCTGACGCTGCGCCGCGACGAACTGGCCGAACCGCCGACCGCCGTGGTGGCCAACCTGCCCTACAACATCGCCGTGCCGGCACTGCTGCATCTGTTCTCGGAGTTCCCCTCCATCCGCATCGCCATGGTGATGGTTCAGGCCGAGGTCGCCGAGCGGCTGGCCGCCGAACCGGGCGGCAAGGACTACGGGGTGCCCAGCGTGAAGATCCGCTTCTTCGGAAACGTGCGCCGCTACGGCATGGTGTCGCCGACGGTGTTCTGGCCCATCCCGCGGGTGTACTCCGGGCTGGTGCGCATCGACCGGCACGACTCCCCGGCCTGGCCGCAGGACGAGGCCTTCCGCAAGCAGGTGTTCGGGTTGATCGACATCGCCTTCGGTCAGCGCCGCAAGACCGTGCGCAACGCCTTCCTGGAGTGGGCCGGGACCGGAAACGAGTCGGCCCGTCGGCTTCTGGCGGCCAGCATCGACCCGGCCCGCCGCGGCGAGACGCTGACCGTCGCGGACTTCGTCAGGCTGCTGCAGCGGTCGGGGACGTCGCAACCGGCGCCGCCGGCTTCCCAGCCGGCCGACCTGAACTGACCGGATACCCTGGCACGCGTGCCAGGTAAGGGCAGCGCCGCTGCGGAATGGGTGCCGACCGGGTCGGTGACCGTTCGGGTTCCCGGCAAGGTGAACCTTTTCCTGGGCGTGGGGGACCGGCGTGACGACGGCTATCACGAGCTGGCGACGGTGTTCCACGCCGTATCGCTCTACGACGACATCACCGTGCGGACCGCCGACGTGCTCGCGTTGCGACTGGTCGGAGAGGGTGCCGGCGAGGTGCCCGTCGACGAGCGCAACCTGGCCTGGCAGGCCGCCGCACTGATGGCCGACCACGTCGGGCGGGCGCCCGACGTGGAGATCACCATCGAGAAGTCCATTCCGGTGGCCGGCGGTATGGCCGGTGGCAGCGCGGATGCGGCCGGCGTGCTGGTCGCCATGAACGCGCTGTGGGAACTCGGCGTCCCGCGCCGGGACCTGCACGCGATGGCCGCCCAACTGGGCAGCGATGTGCCCTTTGCGCTGCACGGCGGGACGGCGCTGGGAACCGGACGTGGCGAGGAGCTGGCTACCGTCCTGGCGCGCAACACATTTCACTGGGTGTTGGCCTTCGGTGCGACGGGGCTTTCGGCCGCGGCGGTCTATGCGGAGATCGACCGGCTGCGCGGGACCGGCGCCCCGCCGCGGCTCGCTGACCCGGAGGCGCTGCTGACCGCGTTGTCCGCCGGAGACCCGCATGCTCTGGCCCCGCTGCTGGGCAACGACCTGCAACCCGCCGCGCTGAGCCTGGCGCCGGAACTGCGCCGGACCCTGCGGGCGGGCGGCGAGGCCGGCGCGCTGGCCGGCGTCGTCTCGGGATCCGGACCCACCTGCGCCTTCCTGTGCGACACGGCCGAGGCGGCCGTCGGCGTCGGTGCCGAACTGGCCGGTGCCGGGGTGTGCCGCACGGTCCGGGTGGCCAGCGGGCCGGTGCACGGAGCGCGGGTGGTGCCCACCACGGACGCCGGGGTGTGACATGCCGGGGGAGGTCTGGCCGAAATTTTAAGGAGAGTTTAAGATAATGGCCGGTTGGGCCGAAAGCTCCGCATCGGTGCGGGCGCGCCGTCTAGGCGACGGGCGCCGACCGGCGGAGCATGGACGTGGACATGTGCTGAGGAGGCCGACGTGAGCCGTTTCACCGACAAGATGGTCCACAGCGCCCTGAACAGCACCAGGGGCATGGTCACCGGTGAACCGAACGAGCCGGTCAGGCACACCTGGCGCGAGGTGCACGAACGGGCCCGGCGGATCGCGGGCGGCCTGGCCGCGGCGGGTGTCGGGCCCGGGGACGCCGTCGGCGTGCTGGCCGGCGCGCCGGTGGAGATCGCACCTACCGCCCAGGCGCTGTGGTTGCGCGGCGCCAGCATCACCATGCTGCACCAGCCCACGCCGCGCACCGACCTCGTGCACTGGGCCGCGGACACCAGCAATGTCATCGACATGATCGAGGCCAGGGCCGTCGTCATCTCCGACCCGTTCCTGGCCGCCGCCCCGGTGCTCGCCGAACGCGGAGTGACGGTTCTGACCGTCGCCGACCTGCTCGCCGCGGAACCGGCCGACGCCGTGGAGACCGGCGAGGACGACGTCGCGCTGATGCAGTTGACGTCGGGCTCGACCGGTTCCCCCAAGGCCGTCGTCATCACCCATCGCAACATTCACTCCAACGCCGAGGCGATGTTCGTCGGCGCCCAGTACGACGTCGAGAAAGACGTCATGGTCAGCTGGCTGCCCTGCTTCCACGACATGGGCATGGTTGGCTTCCTGACCATCCCGATGTACTTCGGAGCCGAATTGGTCAAGGTGACCCCGCTGGACTTCCTGCGGGACACCCTGCTGTGGGCCAAGCTCATCGACAAGTACAACGGCACCATGACCGCGGCGCCAAACTTCGCCTACGCGCTGTTCGCCAAACGATTGCGTCGCCAAGCCAAGCCGGGTGAATTCGATTTGTCCACACTGCGTTTCGCCCTCTCCGGCGCTGAGCCGGTGGAGCCGGCCGACGTCGAGGACCTGGTCGACGCCGGAAAGCCGTTCGGGCTCGGCCCCGAGGCGATCCTGCCGGCCTACGGCATGGCCGAGACCACGCTGGCGGTGTCGTTCTCGGAGTGCGGCGCGGGTCTGGTGGTCGACGAGGTCGACGCCGATCTGCTGGCCGCGCTGCGGCGCGCCATCCCGGCGAGCAAGGGCAACACCCGCCGGCTGGCCACCCTCGGCCCGCTGCTGCAGGACCTCGAGGCCCGCATCGTCGACGAGGACGGCACCGTGTTGCCGGCCCGTGGCGTGGGCATCATCGAACTGCGCGGCGAGTCGCTGACCCCCGGGTACATCACCATGGGCGGATTCGTCGCGGCTCAGGACGAGAACGGCTGGTACGACACCGGCGACCTCGGCTACCTCACCGAGGAGGGCCATGTGGTGGTCTGCGGCCGGGTCAAGGACGTCATCATCATGGCCGGCCGCAACATCTACCCGACCGACATCGAACGGGCCGCGGGCCGGGTCCAGGGAGTCCGGCCCGGCTGCGCGGTGGCGGTTCGCCTGGACGCCGGGCATTCCCGGGAGACCTTCGCTGTCGCGGTGGAGTCCAACGCCTGGGAAGACCCGGCAGAGGTGCGGCGCATCGAACGGCAGGTGGCGCACGAGGTGGTCGCCGAGGTCGACGCGCGGCCGCGCAACGTGGTGGTGCTCGGACCGGGCACCATCCCCAAGACGCCGTCGGGCAAGCTGCGGCGCTCGACGTCGCTGACGCTGGTCACCTGAGGGCCGTCGCCACACCAGGTTTCGCCACACGGGACGGACTTTGGTCTAGTACAGTCAGGCTCAAGCCAATTCAGGGAGAGGACCGGCATGGGGAAGACCCGAGTTGTTTGGACAGTCGTCGCGGCCGGCGTCATCGCCGGTGGCGTCTCAACGGGCATCGCGTGGGCCGGCGGCCCGGGAGGTGTCGTCCAGCCGGACATTTCGGTGGCCGTCGGCACCGGAACCTTCCGCGACTCGATAGTGGGGTTCACCGCGACGGGCGCGACCAATGACGAGGCATCGGCCAAGGTCATCGCCGCCTGCCTGGCCGCCGGGGGCGCCGACTGCACCGCCGACGAGGTGACCAACGACAACCTCTGCATCGTGTCCGTCGCTTCCGACGCCACTGATGTCGTCGCGGGCGGCGCGGGTCCGACCATCGAGGCCGCGCGTCAGGACGCCATCAACAAGGCGCTGGCCAACGGCACCCCGGAGGGGCCGGACGCCACGGTTATCGTGTCGGCCTGCCCGTGATCAACCCGCGGAATCTCGGCAACCCGAAAGGCGAAGGACATATGACAGGTCGATCCAGGACGGCACTGATCATGGCGGGTCTGGCTGTGGTGGCGGGGGTTTCGGCTCCGTCGGCCGGCGCCCGTCCGACCTGCCAGCAGACGGACTTCAAGTCCATCTGCCAGACCAACGGCAGCGTCTCGATCAAGGCGCGGCCGGGCACGACGGCCCCGCCGGCCAACCAACCGGTGTTCCCCTGGCTGGGCGCCCCGGGCGCACGCCGCTGACATACGGGCTCCAAGCGCGGATCGGGCCCGCCAGGGCGGCACGCAATCGGTAGAGGGAGGGACGCAATGAGGGGTCGCAAAGCGGCGGTGCTGATGGCTGGTTTGGTTGTCGCAGCAGGGTTTTCGGCCCCGGTGGCCGACGCCCGGAACACCTGCCGTGACGGCACGACGGCCTGCGAGACCAGCGGCATCGTGTCACGCAAGTCCGGGCTGAAGTCGACCACTCCTCCGCCGGGCGGCACCTCGGTCTTTCCGTGGCTGGTCACACAGGGTGGTTGGGGCGGTTTCTGACCCGCAGGTAGCCGACTACCAGGCGTGCACCTGGTTCTGTGCCGGTTCCAGGCCCGCCTCGATAAGCAATTCGGTGGCGTCGGCGGCCAGTTCACACAGCGTCGCCAGCTCGGCACGCTCGGCGCTGTTGAACGGCTCGAGGACGAACGCCGCGGGATCCTCTCGCCCGGGCGGACGACCCACCCCCACGCGCACCCGCTGAAACTCTTTGCTTCCCAAAGCATTCGCCACCGAGCGCAGGCCGTTGTGACCGCCCTCGCCCCCGCCCAGCTTGAGCCGGATCCTGCCGAAGTCGATATCGAGCTCATCGTGGATGACGACGACGCCGGCCGGCGGTATGGAGTGGAACTTCGCCAGCGGCCCGACCTGACGGCCGGACTCGTTCATGAAGCAGCGTGGCTTGGCGAGCACGACCGGACGGTGGCCGAGGCGGCCGGTGACCACCTCGGCGCCGGATTTCTTGTGCACCTTGAACGGCGCACCGATTCGGCCGGCCAGGACGTCGGCCACCATGAACCCGATGTTGTGCCGGGTCCTGGCGTACTGCGGTCCGGGGTTGCCCAGGCCGACGACCAGCAGCGGCTCGGCCATCCGGGCTTACTCTTCCCCGGCCGGTTCGCCCTCGCCCTCGGCGCCGCCCTCGGGGGTTTCGCCCTCGGCGGCCTCGCCCTCGGCCGCTTCGCCCTCGGCGGCCTCCCCGGCGCCCTCGGCCTCAAGATCCTCGGCGGTCGGGGCCGCGACGATGTTGACCACCAGCATCTCCGGGTCGCTGACCAGGGAGACGCCGGAAGGAAGCGCGACCTGCCCGGCCAGGATCTGGGTGCCCTCCTCGGCGCCCTCGATCGACACCGTCAGGTTCTCCGGGATGGACAGCGCCTCGGCCTCGATCTCGATGGCGGTGGCGTCCTGGGTGACCAGGGTGCCGGATGCCGCCTCGCCCTCGAGCGCGACGGGCACCTCGACGGTGACCTTCTCGCCGCGCTTGACGATGATCAGGTCGGCGTGGGTGATGGTGCGCTTGATCGGGTGGATGGCCAGTGCCTTGGTCAGCGCGAGCTGCTCCTTGCCGTCGATCCGAAGGCTCAGGACCGCGTTGGTGCCGGAGTTGCGCAGCACGGCGGCGAAGTCGCGGGCGACGAGTTCGAGGTGCCGTGGCTCGGCTCCGTGGCCGTAGAGGACCGCGGGAACCCTGCCCTCGCGGCGGGCCTGCCGGGACGCGCCCTTGCCGGTGCGGGTGCGCACCTCGACGGCCAGCTCGTTGGTGGTGGCGCCTTTGGCCATGTTCGATGCTCCTTGCCTTCTCCGGGTCTGGTGCACGGGCGAAGGCGGGCTCGAACTCCCGGGCCTCGTCGATAACGGTGGCCTGACCACCCTCGCCGTGACGCGCTGCCAAGGGTAGCCGACGGGGCCCTACAGCGGAAATTCAGTACCGGTGAGCTGCTCGGAGAGCTGCCACAGTCCCCGTGCGGTCTTGGAAGACCGCGCCAGCGGGCTGCGGCCCACCGGCCCGACCGGTCCGCGGGTGATGAACTTCGGGCCGATGAAGCTGTCCGGCGGGAGGTCCTGCGACGCCGCGTACAGTGTGGGCACCGCACCGGCCTCGGGGCTGGGACTGGCCACTTTGGCGATGGCCAACAACTCGGTAAGCCTGACGACGAACGACTTGCCGTTGTTGCCGGCGTGGCCCTGCAGGTTGGTGGCCGAATAGCCGGGGTGGGCGGCATGGGCCTTGACGGCGGAACCGGTGGCGGTCAGACGGCGCTGCAACTCGCTGGTGAACAGCAGGTTGGCCAGTTTGGACTGCCCGTAGGCCAGCCACGCCGAGTAGGGCCGCGTCTTCCAGTTGAGGTCGTTGAGGCTGATCCAGCCGTTGATGTGCATGGCCGAGGACACCGTGACCACCCGGTCGGTGATCTTGGGCAGCAGCAGGTTGGTCAGCGTGAAGTGGCCCAGATGGTTGGTGCCGATCTGGCGTTCGAAACCGTCCTTGGTGAGCCCGTACGGCACCGCCATGATCCCGGCGTTGTTGACCAGAACGTCCACCGCGTCGATGGCGTCGGCGAACTCGCGTACCGACGCCAGATCCTCCAGATCCAGCCGGCGCACCTGGACGTCGCCGGTCATGCCGGCCGCGGCCGCCTCACCTTTTTGCTCGTTCCTACAGGCCACGACGACTTTCGCGCCCACGCGGGCCAACTCCCGCGCGGTGACCAGTCCCAGTCCGCTGTTGGCGCCGGTGACGACGACGGTCCGGCCGGCAAATGATGGGAGGTCGCTCGGGCTCCAGCTCATGATCGCGACCCTACGGCACCGCGACGGTGAAATCTTCGATAATCTTCTGGACGTCCGGGGCGGCCGCGGCCGCCTGGTCGGCCAGCGTGGTGACGGTGAACTGCACCAGATAGCGGTCGAACTTCGGCGTCACGGGAAACACGATCCGGTTGTAGGTGTGCAACCGCGTGCCGCTGTGGTCGTAGCTGCCTTCGATCATCGACGACGGGAACCCGGCGAAGTCGGCGTTCGAATAGTTCAGCCGGACGAACTTCTGCGACAGCTCGGCGTCGTCGTCTGCGTGCTCCAGAGCGGCCGGGATGTCGAAGTCCCCGTCGAGTTCGAACACCATCACCATCGCCGTCGGATAGGTGTTGTTCTTGGCGATCGCCTCGGTGCCGGGGGAGAAGTTCGGGTTCGCGTAGGTGGTCCACCCCGGCGGGCGCGGCAGCGTGACGGTCAGATCGGTCAGCTCGTCCAACGGCACCTGCCGACCGGTGACCCCGACACCGGAGAGGTACTGGGCGATCGGCGTCGGCGACGTCGAGACCGTCGTCGTGCTCGAGGTGCTCGACGTCCAGATGGTCGAGTAGTCCGCGGTCTTCGGACCGCAGCCTGCCAGCAACAGCGCCGCCGCCAGCAACGCCGCGGCGGTCTGCTTAGGCATCGCCGTCGAAAAGCCCTGTGACGGAACCGTTCTCGAATACCGCGCGGATGGTGCTGGCCAGCAGGGGCGCGATCGACAGCACGGTCAGCTGCGGGAAGCGCTTGGCGTCGTCGATCGGCAGGGTGTTGGTGACGATCACCTCGCGTGCGCCGCAGGCGGCCAGCCGCTCAGCGGCCGGGTCCGACAGCACCCCGTGGGTGGCGGCGATGATGACGTCCTTGGCCCCGTCCTCGCGCAGCAGCTTCACCGCACCGGCGATGGTGCCGCCGGTGTCGATCATGTCGTCGGTCAGCACGCAGGTCTTGCCCTCGACCTCACCGACCACGCGGTTGGACACCACCTGGTTGGGCACCCGCGGGTCCCGGGTCTTGTGGATGAAGGCCAGCGGTGTGCCGCCCAGCGAGTCGGCCCATTTCTCGGCGACCCGCACCCGTCCGGAGTCCGGGGAGACCACCACGACGTCCTCGTCGGCGTAGTTCTCCTTGATGTAACCGGTCAGCAGTGGCTGTGCCCGCATGTGGTCGACCGGGCCGTCGAAGAAGCCCTGGATCTGGTCGGTGTGCAAGTCGACCGAAACGATCCGGTCCGCGCCGGCGGTCTTGAGCAGATCGGCCACCAGGCGGGCCGAGATCGGCTCGCGGCCGCGGTGCTTCTTGTCCTGACGGGCGTAGGGGTAGAACGGCAGGATCGCGGTGATCCGCTTGGCGCTTCCGCGCTTGAGCGCGTCGATCATCAGCAGCTGTTCCATCAGCCACTTGTTCAGGGGCGCGGGATTGGACTGCAGCACGAACGCGTCCGAGCCGCGCACCGACTCGTCGAACCGGACGAAGATCTCGCCGTTGGCGAAGTCGCGGGCGGTCGTCGCGGTGACGCTGACGTCCAGTTCCTTGGCCACCTGATCGGCCAGTTCCGGGTGCGCCCGGCCGGAGAAGAGCATCAGGTTCTTGCGGCTGTCAATCCACTCGGTGCCCACTGCATTGCCCTTGCCGGTCGGTGGTCGATACGCGGTCATCCTACGGCGTTAGGCGGCTGTCACTCCCGATCGGGGTCGCCCGATTCACCCTTGGCGCGCGCGGCCGCCCTGGCGGAGTCGCTGTCCGGGCGGTTGCGCAGCACCCAGTCCTCGATGATGCGCTGTCGACCCGAGGAGACCGCCAGCGCACCGGGCGGCACGTCGTCTCGCAGCACCGTTCCGGCGCCGGTGTACGCGCCGTCCCCGACGGTGACCGGCGCGACGAACATGGTGTCGCTGCCGGTGCGGACGTAGGAGCCGACGGTGGTGCGACTCTTGTTCTCCCCGTCGTAGTTGACGAACACGCTGGAGGCGCCGATGTTGCTGTGCTCCCCGATGTCGGCGTCGCCCACATAGGTCAGGTGCGGCACCTTGGTTCCGGTCCCGATCGAGGCGTTCTTGGTCTCGACGAACGCGCCCAGCTTGCCGTCGGCGCCCAGCCGGGTGCCCGGCCGCAGATAGCTGAACGGCCCGACCTCGGCGCCGTCTCCGACGACCGCCTCGGTGCCGTGGGTGCGCACCACCGAGGCGCCGTCGCCCACCACGACGTCGGCCAGCGTGGTGTCCGGGCCGATCCGGCAGTCCGAGCCGATCCGGGTGCTGCCGAGCAGTTGGGTGCCCGGCGCGATGACGGTGTCCCGGCCGATCGCGACGTCGACGTCGATCCACGTCGTACGAGGGTCGGTCACCGTGACGCCGGCGCGCTGGTGGGCGGCGACGATGCGGCGGTTCAGCTCGGCGCCCAGGTAGGCCAGTTGCACCCGGTCGTTGACGCCGGCCACCAGGGCGGAGTCCTCGACGTGCTTGGCGTGCACCACATGGCCGGCGGCACGCACGATGGAGATGGCGTCGGTCAGATACAGCTCGTGCTGGGCGTTGTCGGAGGACAGCCGGCTCAGCGCCCAGCGCAGAGCGGCGATGTCGAACGCGTAGACCCCGGCGTTGATCTCCCGGATGGCGCGCTGCTGCGGGGTGGCGTCGGTCTCCTCGACGATCGCGATCACCTCGCCGTCCTGGGTGCGCAGGACTCGGCCGTAGCCGTGGGCGTCGGGCACCGTGGTGGTCAGCACCGTCACCGCGGCCGGCTCGCCGGAGTGGGTGGCGATCAGATCGGCCAGGGTGTCGGCGTCCATCAGCGGGATGTCCCCGGAGGTGACCACCACCGTCCCGGCGAAGTCCTCCGGCAGTCCCGACAGCCCGCACAACGCGGCGTGGCCGGTGCCCAACTGCTGATCCTGCACCGCCACCTCGATCGGACGGCCCAGTTCGGCGGCCAGTTCGCCGACCACCGGCGAGATGCGTTCGCGGTCCTTGCCCAGCACCACCACCAGGTGCTGCGGGGCCACCTTGGCCACCGCGTGCAGCGCGTGCGAGAGCATGCTGCGGCCACCGAGGGCGTGCAGCACCTTGGGGGTGTCCGAACGCATCCGGGTGCCGGCGCCGGCGGCCAGCACCAGCACGGCGGATTCATGAGTTGTGGTCATGCGGCCTCCTGAGTGTGCGGTTTCATGTGCGACACACCGTCGCAGCGTCGAAATCCGCACAGTCGTGGGAAAACTTCGCTTCGCCGCCAGGACTCGAACCTGAACTATCTGAACCAAAATCAGAGGTGCTGCCAATTACACCACGGCGAATTGCCCGTCAGAGACTTTAGTCGACTCGCTACCCTGGGCCCGTGGCAGCACCGCAGGTCCCGTCGCGCCCGCCGCGCGCCCGGATGACCGGTCGCGAACGCCGCCATCAACTGATCGACATCGCCCGGGCGCTCTTCGCCGAACGCGGCTACGAAGGAACCTCGGTCGAAGAGGTCGCCCAACGCGCCGGGGTTTCCAAGCCGGTTGTCTACGAGCACTTCGGCGGCAAAGAGGGCCTCTACGCGGTGGTGGTCGACCGGGAGATGTCGGCACTGCTCGACGGGGTCACCGCATCGCTGACCGACAACCGGTACCGGCCCCGCGTCGAGGCGGTGACGCTGGCGTTGCTCACCTACATCGAGGAGCGCACCGACGGCTATCGGGTGCTGATCCGGGACTCGCCGCCGTCGCTGAGCCCGAGTACTTACCGCACCCTGTTCGACGATGCGGTCGGCCAGGTCGCCTCCATCCTGGCCGGCGATTTCTCCCGCCGCGGTCTGGACCCGGAGTTGGCCTCGATGTACGCCCGCGCCCTGGTGGGTTCGGTGTCGATGACCGCGCAGTGGTGGCTGGACGCCCGGGAAC
>NZ_JBBATF010000055.1:13647-16701 GCF_040398885.1 Mycobacterium sp.
GCCCTGGTGGGTTCGGTGTCGATGACCGCGCAGTGGTGGCTGGACGCCCGGGAACCCAAGAAGGAAGTCGTCGCCGCCCACCTGGTGAACCTGATGTGGAACGGGCTGACCGGACTGGAGCCCGACCCGCAGTTGCACGACGGGTGAGCCCTATCGAATACTGGCCCACCACAACGCTTTTTGGCGTGCGGCATAAGCTGTTCCCATCATGACGGGGCGCCAACGAGTCCAGACCCCGCTGGCGGGTCTGGTCGACACCGCGCTGGCTGCCCCGCCCTTCGCCGAACTCGCCGACCGCGCCGCCGGGAGACCGCAGCAGCTGTCGGTGGTGGCCCCGGTCAGCGCCCAGTTGTTCGTCGCGTGCGCGCTGGCGCGCAGCGGACCGCTGCTCGTGGTGACGGCGACCGGCCGCGAGGCCGACGACCTAACCGCGGAGTTGCGCGGCGTGCACGGCGACGCCGCGGCGCTGTTCCCGTCCTGGGAGACCCTGCCGCACGAGCGGCTCTCACCCGGCGTGGACACCGTCGGCGCCCGGATGCTGCTGCTGCGCCGGCTGGCCCGACCCGACGATGCGGCGCTGGGCCCGCGGCTGCGGGTGGTGGTCACCACGGTGCGCTCGTTGCTGCAGCCGATGGCCGCCGACCTGGCCGAGATCGAGCCGGTCACCTTGGCGGCGGGCGCCGAAGTGGACTTCGAACAGCTGGTCGTCCGGCTGGTGGAACTGGCCTACACCCGCGTCGACATGGTCGCCAAACGGGGGGAGTTCGCGGTCCGCGGCGGCATCCTCGACGTCTTCCCCCCCACCGCCGAGCACCCGGTGCGGGTGGAGTTCTGGGGTGACGAGATCACCGAGATGCGGATGTTCTCCGTCGCCGACCAGCGTTCGATCCCGGAACTGGACGTCGGCGGCCCGGGTCACCCGGTGGTCGCCGTGCCGTGCCGCGAGCTTCTGCTCACCGACGAGGTCCGTTCCCGCGCCGCCGAATTGGGACGGCACGCACCGCGCGACGGGAACCGGATCAGCGGCGGCGTCGGCGACATGCTGGCCAAGCTGGCCGAGGGCATCCCGGTCGACGGCATGGAGGCGCTGGCGCCGGTGCTGCGGGAGGACCGGCCGGCCTCGCTCGTCGACCACCTGCCGGCCGGGACCCCGGTGCTGCTGTGCGACCCGGAGAAGGTGCGCACCCGCGCCGCGGATCTGATCAAGACCGGCCGGGAATTCCTGGAGGCCTCCTGGTCGGTGGCCGCCGTCGGCGGCGACGCGCCCATCGACGTCGAGCAACTCGGCGGCTCGGGTTTCGCCGAACTCGACGACGTCCGGGCGACGGCCACCGCCGGGGGCCACCCGTGGTGGACGACCAGCCAGCTGTCCTCCCCGGATGCCGTCGAACTCGCCGTCCGGGCGGCGCCATCGGCGCGCGGCCGCCAGTCCGGCGTCGAGGAGATCTTCGCGATGCTGCGCGCGCACGTGCTCACCGGGGGGCTCGGCGCGGTCGTCGCGCCGGGAACCGGCACCGCCCACCGCGTCGTCGAACAACTCCGCGAGCACGACACCCCGGCGGTGTTGCTGGGTCCCGGCGAACCCCCGAAGCCCGGCGTCGTCGGGGTACTGAAGGGCCCCTTGCACAACGGGATTGTGATTCCCGGTGCGCAACTGGTGGTGATCACCGAGACCGACCTGACCGGCAACCGCGCCACCGGCCCGGAGGGCAGGCGACTGGCGGCCCGGCGCCGCAACACCGTCGACCCGCTGGCGCTGACCGCAGGTGATCTGGTGGTGCACGACCAGCACGGCATCGGCCGGTTCCTCGAGATGGTGGAGCGCACCGTCGGCGGCGCGCGCCGGGAGTACCTGGTGCTGGAGTACGCCGGGAAGAAGGGGCCCGGCGCGAAAAACAGCGGGGCCGACAAGCTTTTCGTCCCGATGGACTCCCTGGATCAGCTGTCCCGCTACGTCGGCGGTGAGCAGCCCGCGCTGAGCAGACTCGGCGGCAGCGACTGGGCGAATACGAAAACCAAGGCGCGCAAGGCCGTTCGTGAGATCGCCGGCGAACTGGTCGCTCTCTACGCCAAACGTCAGGCCGCCCCCGGGCACGCATTCGCCCCGGACACCCCCTGGCAGGCCGAGATGGAGGACGCCTTCGGGTTCACCGAGACCGTCGATCAGCTGACCGCCATCGGCGAGGTCAAGTCCGATATGGAGAAGCCCGTTCCGATGGACCGGGTGATCTGCGGTGACGTGGGTTACGGCAAAACCGAGATCGCGGTGCGCGCGGCGTTCAAGGCCGTGCAGGACGGCAAGCAGGTCGCGGTGCTGGTGCCCACCACACTGCTGGCCGACCAGCATCTGCAGACCTTCACCGAGCGGATGGCCGGCTTCCCGGTGACCGTCAGGGGCCTGTCCCGGTTCACCGACCCGGCCGAGTCCCGCAAGACCCTCGAGGGCATGGCCGACGGCGGCGTCGACATCGTCATCGGCACCCACCGCCTGCTGCAGACCGGCGTCCGCTGGAAGGACCTCGGACTGGTCGTGGTCGACGAGGAGCAACGCTTCGGCGTCGAGCACAAGGAGCACATCAAGAGCCTGCGCACCCACGTCGACGTGCTGACCATGAGCGCCACCCCGATCCCGCGCACCCTGGAGATGAGCCTGGCCGGCATCCGGGAGATGTCGACCATCCTGACCCCGCCCGAGGAGCGCTACCCCGTGCTCACCTATGTCGGCCCGCAGGACGACAAACAGGTGGCCGCCGCGCTCCGCCGCGAACTGCTGCGCGACGGGCAGGTGTTCTACGTCCACAACCGGGTCGCCAGCATCGACAACGCCGCGGGCCGGGTGCGCGCACTGGTGCCGGAGGCCCGCGTCGCGGTGGCGCACGGCCAGATGCCGGAGGAACAACTCGAGCAGACCGTGCAGGGCTTCTGGAACCGTGACTACGACATCCTGGTGTGCACCACCATCATCGAGACCGGCCTGGACATCTCCAACGCCAACACGCTGATCGTCGAACGCGCCGACACCTTCGGACTGTCCCAGTTGCACCAGTTGCGCGG
>NZ_JBBATF010000056.1:0-16623 GCF_040398885.1 Mycobacterium sp.
ACCTCCTTGACGACGTAGCGGAACGTCATCACGTTGTCGGCCATCGACAGCGCGTCGGCGTAGCGCAGGTCGATCTCCTGCTGGCCGGGTGCGCCCTCGTGGTGGCTGAACTCCACCGAGATGCCCATCTGCTCGAGGGCGTCGATGGCGTGCCGGCGGAAGTTCGGCGCCGAGTCGTGCACGGCCTGGTCGAAGTAGCCGCCGTTGTCCGCCGGGACCGGCACCGACCCGTCGTAGGGCCCCGGTTCGAGCAGGAAGAACTCGATCTCCGGGTGTACGTAGCAGGAGAACCCCAGATCGCTGAGCTTGGCGAGTTGGCGGCGCAGCACATGCCGGCTGTCCGCCCAGGACGGCGAGCCGTCGGGCATGGTGATGTCGCAGAACATCCGCGCCGAATGGTGCTGGCCGGAGCTGCTGGTCCAGGGCAGCACCTGGAAGGTCGACGGATCGGGACGGGCCACGGTGTCGGACTCGAAGACGCGGGCGAACCCCTCGATCGAGGACCCGTCGAACCCGATGCCCTCCTCGAACGCGCCCTCGAGTTCGGCCGGGGCGATGGCCACCGACTTGAGGTATCCGAGTACGTCGGTGAACCACAGCCGGACGAACCGGATGTCCCGTTCCTCCAGCGTGCGGAGCACGAATTCCTTCTGCCGGTCCATGACGCGAGCGTAGGCAGCGGCTGTTAAATCCGTGTTACGAAACCGGTGTTTCAGCAGCCGATGTCGCCGGGCACCACCCGGTCGACGAAGTACCGGATCACCGCGCCGTCGACACACGAATTCCCGTCGAAGACGGTCGTGTGCTGGGTGCCCTCGAAGGTGATCAGCGAAGCGCCGAGTTGCCGGGCGAGATCCACGCCGTCCTGGTACGGGGTGGCCGGGTCGCGGGTGGTGGAGACCACCACCACGCTGCCGGCGGGGGCCGGCCGGGCGACATGCGGCGACGACGTGGCGGGCACCGGCCAGAACGCGCAGAGGTCGCGCGGGGCGAACCCGGTGAACTCGCCGTAGGACAGGAACGGGGCGCGCTGCCGGATCTGCCGGTCGGCCTCGGCCCAGGCGGCCGGATCCTGCGGGGTCGGGCTGTCCACGCAGCGGATGGCGTTGAACGCGTCCTGCCCGTTGCCGTACCGGCCGTCGTCGTCGCGGCCCTCGTAGTCGTCGGCCAGCAGCAGCAGGTCGTCGGCGCCGGTGCCGCGGGCCAGGCCGAGCAGACCGCTGGTCAGGTACTTCCAGTATTGCGGGGTGTAGAGCGAGTTGATGGTGCCGGTGAGTGCGTCGGCGTAGCTCAGGCCGCGCGGATCGGCGGTGCGTCCCGGTTCGGCCACCAGCGGATCCACCAACTGGTGGTAGCGGTTGACGAACTGCGCCGGATCGGTGCCCAACGGGCAGGCCGGCGATTTGGCGCAGTCGGCGGCGTAGTCGTTGAAGGCCACCTGGAAGCCGGCCATCTGATTCACCAGGGACTGCAGCGGGTCCTCGGTCGGGTCGATCGCGCCGTCGAGCACCATGGCGCGAACCCGGTCGGGGAACCGCTCGACGTAGGCGGTGCCGAGTTCGGTGCCGTAGCTGTAGCCCAGATAGTTGATCTGATCCTCACCCAGCGCGGCGCGAACGGCGTCCATATCCTTTGCCGCGGAATCGGTTCCGACGCCGGCCAGAAACGGCTTGCCCATCCGGTCCAGACACTTCTGGGCGAAATCGCGGCTGAGTTGCTCGATGGCCGCCACGCCCGCCCGGCTGTAGTCGACCATCGGCTCACGCCGCCACGCGTCGCGTTCGGCGTCTGTGCGACAACGCAATTCGGGAGTGGAATGCCCGACGCCGCGGGGGTCGAAGCCCACCATGTCGAAGTGCTCGGTGATCGGGCTGCCGTCGAGCGAGTCGGCGAGACTGACCACCGAGTCCACTGCCGAGGCCCCCGGGCCGCCGGGGTTCACCAGCAGCGCACCGATGCGCCGCCCGCCGGCGGGGATCCGGATCACCGCCAGATTCGCCTGCGCCCCAGCCGGATCGGAGTAGTCGACGGGAACCGGGACGGTGGTGCACTGTGCGGACGGCAGGTACTTGTCGGAGATGACTCGGTCACAACTGCCCCACACCGGCGGTGCGTTCTGCCCCAGGTCCGGTGCGTCCGGTGCGGCTACGGCCGGTGCGATCGCCGCCAGGGTGCAGATGACCGCGGAGGACAGGGCGAATACCGCCGAGCCCGTCAGACTCGCGCGTTTCATGGCCGCCATCGTGGCACGCCGCGAAGGGTTGCGGCAGTCCCGCGCGGTCACACGCCGGTATCGGAAAGGCGGCGGTTCAGCAGGTCGCGCCGGCCGGCGGCAGTTTCAGGTCGAGCAGGTACGCGGCGACGTAGCCGTCGACGCACGACTCACCCTGGAACGCGACGGTGTGCTGGGTGCCCTTGAACGTGAGCAGCGCGCCGCCGAGTTGCTTGGCGAGGTCCACCCCGGCCTGATACGGGGTGGCCGGGTCACCGGTCGTGGAGATCACCAGCACGGGCTGCAGGCCGGGGGCCTTGATGACGTGCGGCTGGCTGGTGGGCGGAACCGGCCAGAAGGCGCAGGTGCTCAACGGCGCGTGTCCGGTGAACTCGCCGTAGCTCATGAACGGGGCCACTTCCCGAAGCCGGCGGTCCTCCTCGACCACCTTCTCGCGATCCTTGATCGGCGGTTGGTCGACGCAGTTCACCGCGATCCGGGCGTCGGTGGCGTTGGAGTAATGCCCCTGGGCGTCACGGCGCATGTACATGTCGGCCAGCGCCAGCATGGTGTCGCCGCGGCCCTTCTTCATCTCGGAGAGGCCCTGGGTCAGATGGCGCCACAGATTCGGCGAGTACAACGCCATCACGGTGCCGACGATCGCGTCGCCGTAGCTCAGTCCACGCGGGTCCTTGGTCTTCATCGGCTTGTCTACCAACGGGTCGACCAGATCGCGGTACACCGAAACGGCCTTGTCCGGGTCGGCGCCCAGCGGGCAGTCCGAACCCTTGGCGCAATCGGCCGCGTAGTCGTTGAACGCCTTCTGGAAGGCCTCCGCCTGCTCGATGTCGGCCTCGATCGGGTCGGCGTTCGGGTCGACGGCGCCGTCGAGGACCATCGCCCGCACCCTGTCCGGGTAGGCCTCGGCGTAGGCCGCGCCGATCCGGGTGCCGTAGGAGTAACCGAGGTAATTCAGCTTCTCGTCGCCGACGGCGGCCCGCAGCGCGTCGAGATCCTTCGCGACGCTGACGGTTCCGACGTTGGCCAGGAACTCGGCGCCCATCTTGTCGACGCAGCGCTGCACGAACTCCTTGGTGACACCCTCGATGTGCTCCACACCCGCGGGGCTGTAGTCCACCTGCGGGTCGGCCCGCAGCCGGTCGTTGTCCTCATCGGAGTTGCACCACAGCGCGGGGGTCGACGAGCCGACCCCGCGCGGGTCGAAGCCGACCAGGTCGAAGCGCTCGCGCACCTGCGGCGGCAGCCCCTCGAGCAGGCTGGCGGCCGCCTCGATCCCGGACTCCCCCGGGCCGCCGGGATTGACGATCAGCGAACCGATCTTGTCCCCGCGCGCCGGGAAACGGACCAGCGCCAGGCTCGCCTGGGCGCCGTCGGGCTTGCCGTAGTCAACCGGGACGGCGATCTTGCCGCACTGGGCCCCGGCCGGGATCGGCATCGCCTCGCCTCCCCCGCCGGCCGGGCGGCACGGCCCCCACGACACCGGCTGACCGATCTGCGGCTCGGCGATCACCGCCGTGCCGCCCACCACGGTGCTGCAGCCCGCGGTGGCCGCGACCAGTCCGGCGAGGGCCGGAACCAGCACAGCGGCACGCAGGGACCGGGGGCGTCGGTGCAGCCTCATGGCCAACATGCTGCCATGGTGGGCGGATCTTCCTGGTAGGCGACCCTTGCCGGCGCCTGACGGCGACTGTGAGAAACCGCACTCGCCGCGGCGTTCCGGGCAGCCGCCCGGCAGTGGCAGACTTGTATAAGTCAACCGAACCCGGGGACCCGGATGGGCCACGAGGATCGACCCGACGAGCGACTGGGATCAGCCATGTCCGATGGGACTCAGCAAGCACAGCCCGAGCAGGCGGTCTACGGGGCGGGCAGCCAGCCCCCCTCCGGGACGCCCACCAAGATCCGCACCCACCATCTGCAGCGGATGAAGTCCGAAGGCCACAGGTGGGCCATGCTCACCGCCTACGACTTCTCCACCGCCCGGATCCTCGACGAGGCCGGTATCCCGGTCCTGCTGGTCGGGGACTCCGCGGCCAACGTCGTCTACGGCTACGACACCACCGTGCCGGTCACCGCGGACGAGCTCATCCCGCTGGTGCGCGGCGTGGTGCGCGGCGCCAGTCATGCCCTGGTGGTGGCCGATCTGCCGTTCGGCAGCTACGAGGGCGGGCCCGCCCAGGCCTTGGCGACGGCCACCCGCTTCATGAAGGAGGCCGGTGCGCACGCGGTCAAGCTGGAGGGCGGGGAACGGGTCGCCGATCAGATCGCGACGCTGACCGCGGCCGGGATCCCGGTGATGGCCCACATCGGCTTCACCCCGCAGAGCGTCAACAGCCTGGGTGGCTTCCGGGTGCAGGGCCGCGGCGACGCCGCCGAGCAGACCGTCGCCGACGCCATCGCGGTACAGGAGGCCGGAGCTTTCGCGGTGGTGATGGAGATGGTGCCCGCCGAACTGGCCACCCAGCTCACCGGCAAGCTCACCATCCCGACCGTCGGGATCGGCGCCGGACCGAACTGCGACGCCCAGGTTCTGGTCTGGCAGGACATGGCCGGGCTCACCAGCGGCAGGACCGCCAAGTTCGTCAAGCGATTCGGCGACGTGGGTGGCGAACTGCGGCGGGCGGCGATGCGGTACGCCACCGAGGTGGCCGGCGGCGCCTTCCCCGCGGAGGAGCACAGCTTCTGACCGCCAACCCGGCACGACATGTGGAACGCTGACCGCATGGCCAAATCCGGCGGCACGACGCGTTGCGTCGAAATGGAGTTGAAGTTCGAGGCTCCGGCGGTCGGTGTCTCGCCGTCCTTCGACGGCCTCGCCGCGGTCGCGCGGGTGGAGAAGCACGCCCTCCAGCGTCTCGACGCGGTGTATTTCGACACCGTCGCACACGATCTGGCCGCCAACCGGGTGACTCTGCGCCGGCGCACCGGCGGCACCGACGCGGGCTGGCACCTGAAACTGCCCGCCGGGGATTCCCGCACCGAGGTCCGGGCACCGCTGGGAACCCCCGGCGACGGGGTCCCCGACGCGCTGCTCGACGTCGTCCGGGCGATCGTTCGGGACCGGGCGCTGGTCCCGGTGGCCCGGATCTCCACCGCCCGGGACGTGACGATGCTGTACGCCCCGGACGGCGCCGCGCTGGCGGAGTTCTGCGACGACACGGTCACCGCCTCCCGGCTCAATCCCGCCGACGGCGGCGCCGAGGCCGAGCAGCAGTGGCGGGAGTGGGAGCTGGAACTGGTCGACGCCGGCGTGGAGGACGCCGCGGGCCTGTTGAAGCGACTCTCCAACCGCCTGCTCGACGCCGGCGCCCAGACCGCCGGCCACGGCTCGAAGCTGGCCAAGGTCCTCGGCGAGACCGCGCCGCAACGCCCGGAGCCACCCGCGGATCCGGTGCACCGGGCGGTCGCCGAACAGGTCGCCGCGCTGCTGCTGTGGGATCGCGCGGTGCGCGAGGACGCCGATGACGCCGTGCACCAGATGCGGGTCACCATCCGTCAGATCCGGAGTCTTCTGCAGGCCTCGGAGGAGGAATTCGGCCTGACCGACGACGCGAACATCCTCAGCGAGTTGCGCGAGTTGGCCGCGGTGCTCGGCGTCGCCCGCGACGCCGAGGTGCTGACCGAGCGTTACCGGGACGCACTGGACGAGCTGGCGCCCGAACTGATCCGGGGGCCGGTGCGCCGGCGACTGGTCGACGGCGGCTGGCTGCGCTACCAGAGCGGCCTGAGCCGCTCGCACAAGGCGATGCGATCGGCGCGGTACTTCCGGCTGCTCGACGCCCTCGACCAGGTCGTGGTGACCGCCCCGCCACCGGATGACGGACAACCCCACCTCACCGTCGCCGCCGGCTACAAGCGGGTGCGCAAGCGGGCCGGGGTGGCGGCCGAGGCTGCCACCGAGCACGAACTCGACGAGGCGCTGCATCGGGTTCGCAAGGCGGCCAAGCAGCTCCGCTACGTCGCGGCCGCCACCGGCGCGGGGAAGGTCGCCGAACGGGCCAAGGTGATCCAGGGCCTGCTCGGCGATCACCAGGACAGCGCGGTGAGCCGCGCCCACCTGCTGCAGGTCGCCGATGAGGCACATGCAGCCGGTGAGGACACCTTCACCTACGGGATCCTCTACCGGCGTGAAGAGGAGTTGGCGCGGCGCTGCCGCGATCAACTCGACGGCGCCCTGAAGGCGTTGGGCACCGGCGTGCGAAAGGCGACCAAGGGATCGCCGAAAGTGCGCTGAGACGCCGCCTGCACCCGGGGGGCGGACGAGTTGGCCTGTAAGCCGGATTCTGTTCCGCTGCGCCGGGCGCAGCGGCGGCGACCATCCATCTGGGACACCCGTCGCCGGGTGCCTCATGCGGCCTACCCGCAGGCTCGGGCGAGCAGCCCTCGATCGCCTGCGCAGCCGCACCCTTGGCCCGAAGGCGGGGCGCGGCCTCTTGGCCTTGCTTCGGGTGGGGTTTACCGAGCCACCCCGGTCACCCGGGGTGCTGGTGCGCTCTTACCGCACCGTTTCACCCTTACCACCTGCACGCAGGTGGCGGTCTGTTCTCTGTGGCACTGTCCCGCGAGTCACCTCGGATTGCCGTTGGCAATCACCCTGCTCTGCGAAGTCCGGACTTTCCTCGACCCGCCGTCGCCGACGGGCCGCGGCCGCCCGGCCAACTCGTCCGCACCGATCAACGTACTGCGCCCCCTGATGCTTCCGCGGCGGCGGGTGCTTTCAACCCGGATTTCGGCTCAGCAGGATCACGTTGTCGACGAGAGTGGCCTCCTCGCCGTCCGGCCCGCGGGCCGTGCGTTCGACGGTGCCGATCTCGGGTGCCCACTGCCCCGGTTCCAGGCCGAGGCCTTCGACCACGGCCTCGGCGGTCGGGAACTCGTGATCCCGCATCCGCACCGCCCACGGCGGCGCCGCGGCGTGGTCGACGATCAGCAGTGCGCCGCCGGGCGCGACCGCGCCGGCGGCGCGGACCAGGATCGCCGAGCGGTCCATCTCGACGGTGCTGTGCAGGAACTGCGCCGACACCAGGTCGAAGGCGCCGTCGGGAAATCCGCGGGTCAGGTCCTGCTGCCGGAAGTCGATGCGCCCGGCCACCCCGCGAGACGCCGCGGCCGCACGGGCGCGAGCCAGCGCGGTGCCCGACACGTCGACGGCGACCACCCGCCAGCCCTGTTCGGCCAGCCAGATCGCGTCGGCTCCCTCGCCGCAGCCGAGGTCGAGCGCCGTGGTCCCGCCGAGTCGGGGCGCGATCGCGGCCAGTCGGGCGTTGACCCGGCCGCTCCAGACCTGTGGCCGGGCGGAGTAGTGCTCCTCCCAGGCGGCGTGGTGTCCGCCGGCGGGGTCAGCGTCGTGCATGTCCGCCTCCGGCATCCTTCGGGCGCACGCTGTCAGCCGCGCAGGTAGGAGGTGTCGTTGACCAGCCGCACCGAGGCGCCGTCGTCGGGGTAGAACTCGGCGATGCTCAGCGAGGCCAGGTCGAGGTGCAGGCGGTACAGGATCGACGCCCCGGCGGCCAGCGCCAGGCGCAGCAGCGTCTTGATCGGGGTCACGTGCGACACCACCAGCACGGTGGATTCGCCGTGTTCGGCGATCAGGCGGTCGCGCGCCCGCAGGACCCGCAGGGACACCTCGTCGAAGCTCTCCCCGCCGGGAGCCGCCAGGCCGGTGTCGCGCAGCCAACGCCCGTGCACCTCGGGATGACGCTCGGCGGCCTCCGAGAAGGTCAGGCCCTCCCACTCGCCGAAGTCGGTTTCGATCAGGTCCTGCTCGACGGTGACCGACAGCCCCAGCGCGTCGGCGGCGGTCTTGGCGGTGTCGTAAGCCCGGGCCAGCGGGGAGCTCACCACCGCCGAGATGCCGCCCCTGGCGGACAGGTAGCGGGCGGCGTCGGCCGCCTGCCGCCGGCCGACGTCGGTGAGGGCGGGGTTGCCGCGTCCGGAGTAGCGCCGTTGCCGTGACAGCTCGGTCTGCCCGTGGCGCAGCAGCAGCAGCCGGGTGGGCCCGCCCCGGTTGCCGGTCCACGTCGACGGCGGCACCGCCACCGCACCCGGCGGCGGGTCCGCGGCGGTCGCCCCCCCGAGTGCCCCCTTGGCGCCGTCCATCGCCTCGTTCGCCAGCCGGTCGGCGGTCTTGTTCTGCTCCCGCGGGATCCAGGAGAACCTGACGAAACCGAAGGTCGACGCCAGTGCGCGGGCCTGCTGATGCAGTTCGGCCAGGCCCGCGTTCTTGACCTTCCACCGGCCGCTCATCTGCTCGACGACGAGCTTGGAGTCCATCCGGACCTCGAGCTCGTCGGCGCCGAGGCGGCGGGCCTCCTCCAGGCCGGCGATCAGCCCCCGGTACTCGGCGACGTTGTTGGTGGTGATGCCGATGGGCTGACAGTGCTCGGCCAGAACCGTGGCGTGGTCGGCCGCCCAGACCACGCACCCGAAGCCGGCCGGTCCGGGGTTTCCGCGGGAGCCGCCGTCCGCCTCGACGATGACTTTCACCGGATCCCGCCGTTCATCGGGTCACTGCCCGAAGTCCTTGAACCGCAACAGGATCGCTCCGCACTCGCCGCAGCGCAGCAACTCGTCCTCGGGCGCGGCCGAGATCCGGGCCAGCTCGCCGCGGTCCAGTTCGATCCGGCAGGCCCCGCAGCGGGCGCCGAGCAACCGGCCGGCGCCGACACCGGATGCCGCGCGCTGGCGTTCGTAGGTTCTCAGCAGCTCACCGTCGATCCCGGCCGCCACCTCGTCGCGGCGCGCGGCGGTGTCGGTGCGGGTCTGCTCCACCTCGGCCAGCACCGCGTCGCGGGCCTGCCGGGCCGCCGCCAGGTCACCCTCCACCTCATCCAGCCCGGCCTGCTCGCCGGCCTGCTGTTCGGCGGCCTGTTCGCGGCGTTCCATCACCTCCAGCAGGGAATCCTCCAGGCTGGCCTGGCGGCGCTCCAGGGTGCCGAGTTCGTGCTGCAGTTCCCCGAGCTGCTTGGGGTCGCCGACGGCGCCGGAGTCGAGCAGACCGCGGTCGCGGTCCTCCCGTTGGCGGACGGTGTCGACCTCGGACTCCAGCTTGGCGATCTGGGCGTCGAGGTCTTCGACCGCGAGGGCGGCGACGGCGAGGCGGTCGGCCACCTCACGCTGCCGGGCTTCCAACTCCTGATAGCGCTGCTGCTCGGGCAGGTGGGTGGCGCGGTGCGCCAACCGGGTCAGCTCGGCGTCCAACTCGGCCAATTCCAGGAGCGAACGTTGTTGTGACAGTTCAGCTTTCATGATGGCCTCTCGGCTCGACATTCCCGACATTCCACGGGTCGGTCCGGACCGGACTCACGGTTACCGGAAGCAGTTCGCCGAAATGCGACCGCAGCAAGTCCGCCGCCTGCGCACACCACGGGTACTCGCTGGCCCAGTGCGCGACGTCCACCAGGCCGACGTCGCTGCCCCGGCGGTGCTCGTCGGCGGGATGGTGACGCAGGTCGGCGGTCACATAGGCCTGGACACCGGCCGCCCCGGCCGCGGCCAGCAGCGAATCTCCCGCCCCGCCGCACACCGCCACGCGACTGACCGGCGCGTCGGGGTCGCCGGCGGCGCGGATGCCCCAACTGGTCCGGGGCAGCGCCGAATCGACCCGAGCCACGAAATCGGCGAACCGCTGCGGGCCGGCGAGGCTGGCCAGCCGGCCGATGCCGGTGCCGTCGGGGATCGCCGCCAGGGCGAACACGTCGAAGGCCGGTTCCTCGTAGATGTGGGCGGCCCGCATGGCGGCCAGCACCTGCCGCCGCAGACCGGCCGGGGCGATCACCTCGATGCGTTCCTCGGCGACGTGCTCGATCGCCCCCACCGTGCCGAGGGTCGGCGCCGCACCGGATCCGGGCAGGAATTGCCCGGTGCCGCTGACGGTCCAACTGCAGTGCGAGTAGTCGCCGATGTTGCCGGCGCCCGCGGCGAACAGAGCCTCCCGCACCGCCGCGGCGTTCTCCACCGGCACGAAGACCACCCATTTGTCCAGCGCCGGGCGCCCCGACGCCGGATCGAGCACCCCGTCCACGGTGAGACCGAGCGCGTCGGCGAGCGCATCCGAGACCCCCGGACTGGCCGCGTCGGCGTTGGTGTGGGCGGTGAACAACGCCGCGCCGGAGCGGATCAGCCGGTGGATCAACGCGCCCTTGGGGGTGCCGGCCGCGACGGTGTCCACGCCGCGCAGCAGCAGCGGGTGGTGCGCCAGCAGCAGCCCGCGGGGCCCGACGGTGTCGACCACCGCCGCGGTGGCGTCGACGGCGACGGTGACCGAGTCGACCGGATCGTCGGGGTCACCGCAGACCAGGCCCACCGAGTCCCAGTCGTGGGCGAGGCGGGGCGGGTAGGCGTCATCGAGAACGGCGATGACATCGGAGACGAGGACGCTCACCGCAGCGCCTCGGCGACGGCCCGGACCAGCGTCGGCCACTCCGGCCGCACCGCCGCCCGCAGATGGTTCTCCCCCAGCCCGATGAAGGTATCGCAGCGCCGGACCGCAATCCCGTTGGCCTTCAACCGTTTACGCATCAAAGCGGCATCCGGGACGGCGAACAGCACGAAGGGTGCGCTGCCGTCGACCACCTCCAGGCCGAGACCGCTCAGCGCCGCCGCCATCTCGCCGCGGTGCAGGGCCGACTGCTGCGCCCCGCGTCGCGCCTCGGCCACCGCGGCCGGCGAACAGCAGGCGGCGATGGCCTCCAGTTGCAGCGTGCCCAACGGCCAGTGCGGCCGGCCCGCCGACAGCCGGGCCAGCACCTCGGGGTCGCCCAGCGCGTAGCCCACCCGCAGCCCGGCCAGCGCCCAGGTCTTGGTCAGGCTGCGCAGCACCACCACGTCGGGCAGGTCCAGCTCGGCCAGCGACTCGTCGCCGGACACGGCATCGGCGAAGGCCTCGTCGACCACGACCAGCCGGCCCGGGCGGCGCAGCGCGAGCAGCGACTCCCGCGGGTGCAGCACCCCGGTCGGGTTGGTCGGATTGCCCACCACGACCAGGTCGGCGGCCTCGGGCACCGGCGCACCCCAGAGCCGGAACGGCGCCGGCAGAACCACGTGGTCGAATGCCACCCCGGCCGCGGACAGCACCGCTTCCGGCTCGGTGAACGACGGCGCGATCAGCGCGGCCCGTCGTGGGCGCAGCGCGGGCAGCAACGCGAAACCCTCGGCCCCGCCGGCCAGCAGCAGGACCCGGTCTTCGGGCACCCGGTGCCGGCGGGCCACCGCGGTGACCGCCGCGGCGTGGTCGGCCGCGCTCGGATACCAGGCCAGGTCGGCGAGCCGGGCGGCGAGCCGCTGCCGCAGCCAGGCCGGCGGTCGCGCGTGCCGGACGTTGACCGCGAAATCCACCATGCCAGGGCCGACGGCCTGATCGCCGTGGTAGCGCGCCCCCGGACGCACACCCTGCTCGTTCACCACTAGAAGAGTAGTCAGGGACAATGAAGCCGTGACACCCCGCCTTCGCCCCCAGTTGGTGATCTTCGACCTCGACGGCACGCTGACCGATTCGGCCGACGGTGTCGTCGCCAGCTTCCGGCACGCCCTGGCCGCGGTCGGCGCCGATGTTCCCGACGGTGACCTGGCCGCGCTGGTGGTGGGCCCGCCGATGCAGCACACCCTGTCCGCGCTGGGCCTCGGTGAGCGGGCCGGCGAGGCCATCACCGCCTACCGGGCCGACTACACCAGCCGGGGCTGGGCGATGAACGCCCTCTTCGGCGGCGTCGCCGAGGTGCTGGCCGACCTGCGTGCGGCCGGCGTGCGCCTGGCGGTGGCCACCTCCAAGGCCGAACCCACCGCACGGCGGATTCTGGAGCACTTCGGTATCGCCGAGCAGTTCGAGGTCATCGCCGGCGCCAGTCCGGACGGGGGCCGCGCGGCCAAGTCCGATGTGGTGGCCCACGCACTGGCCCAGCTCGAGCCGCTGCCGGAGCGGGTGGTGATGGTCGGCGACCGGGCCCACGATATCGAGGGCGCCGCCGAGCACGGGATCGCCACGGTGCTGGTGGGCTGGGGCTACGGCGGTTCGGACGCCACCGAGGCGGCGGCCGCGCACGTCGGCACCGTCGACGAACTGCGGGAGGTTCTCGGTGTCTGAGCAGCTGCTGCACGTCACCTTCGTGTGCACCGGGAACATCTGCCGCTCACCGATGGCCGAGAAGATGTTCGCCCACCAGATCGCCGGGCGCGGCCTGGCCGATGTGGTGCGGGTCAGCAGCGCGGGCACCGGAGGGTGGCACGCCGGAGACGGCGCGGACCACCGTGCGGTGCAGGTGCTGCGGGACCGCGGCTACCCCACCGCGCATCGCGCCGCCCAGGTCCGGGACGACCACCTGTCCGCGGATCTGGTTGTCGCACTTGGCCGTAACCACCTGCGAATGCTGACCGACCTGGGTGTCGAGGCGGACCGGTTGCGGATGCTGCGGTCGTTCGACCCGCGGTCGGGCGCCCACGCGCTGGACGTCGAGGATCCCTACTACGGCGGTCACGCCGATTTCGTCGAGGCCTTCGAGGTCATCGAGGCCGCGCTTCCGGGGCTGCACGACTGGGTCGACGACCGGCTGGCGGACCGATGAAGCGGCTGGCCTTCCTGTTCCGTCCGGGATGGATCGCCCTGGCCCTGGTGGTGGCGATGTTCACCTACCTGGCGCTGACGGTGCTCGCGCCCTGGCAACTCGGCAAGAACACCCGGACCTCCCTGGAGAACCACCAGATCGAAGCGTCGCTGTCGGCCGATCCGGTGCCGGTGGCATCGGTCCTGCCACAACAGGATTCGTCAGCCCCCGAGGCACAGTGGCGCCGGGTCACCGCAACCGGGCGCTACCTGCCCGACTCGGAGGTGCTGGCGCGCCTGCGGCTGATCGGCGGGGCCCCGGCCTACGAGGTGCTCACCGCGTTCGCGGTCGACGGCGGCCCGACGGTGCTGGTGAACCGCGGTTACGTGCGCCCGGACCGGGGCACCTCGGCGCCGCCGGTACCGAAACCGCCCGGGGGCACGGTGAGTATCACTGCGCGGCTGCGGGATTCGGAGACCGCCGGCGACAAGCAGCCGTTCACCGAGGCGGGCTTGCAGCAGGTGTACGCCATCGACACCGGGCAGATCGCCGGCCTGGTCAGAACCCCGCTCACCGGCTCGTACCTGCAACTGGTGGAGGACCAACCGGGCGGGCTGGACGTGCTGCCGCTGCCCCGACTGGACGCCGGGCCGTTCCTGTCCTACGGCATCCAGTGGATCGCGTTCGGCATCATCGCCCCGCTCGGTCTGGGCTACTTCGTGTATTCCGAACTGCGGATGCGACGCCGGGAATCGGCCGCGCGGGAGGGCGCCCAGACCCGCGAAACCCCGCTCACCGCCGAGGAGAAACTGGCCGACCGCTACGGCCGGCGGAGCTGACCGCCACGGCTACCGCCACCGCGGCGGCCTGCACCAGCCGCGACAGCCGGACTGCCCGGCGCAGGTCGGCGGCCGTCGGCGCCGGGCCGTCACCGAGGGTGGGGCGGATCTCCAGATCGTGGCGGTACTGGGTCGGGCCGCCCAGTCGCACTCCGAGCGCCCCGGCGAAGGCGGCCTCCGCGACGCCGGCGTTCGGGCTGGGGTGACGCGAGGCGTCCCGTCGCCAGGCCTGGGCCGACCGCAGCGGGGACCCGCCGACCAGTGGCGCGCACAATGCCGTCAGCGCGCCGGTCAGCCGGGCCGGCAGGTAGTTGGCGATGTCGTCGGAACGTGCCGCGGCCCAACCGAATCGGGCGTAGCGCGGCGAGCGGTTTCCGATCATCGCGTCGAGGGTGTTGACGCCCCGGTAGGCCAGCACTCCCGGTGTCCCGGCCAGTGCGGCCCACACCAGCGGCGCCACCTGGGCGTCGGAGGTGTTCTCGGCCACCGACTCGCACGCGGCCCGCGCCAGTCCCGAGCCGTCCAGAACCGCCGGATCCCGGCCGCACAGCGAGGGCAGAAGGGCCCGGGCGCCGTCGACGTCTCCGGCCGACAGCAGGCCGGCCATCTCCGAGCCGGTTCGCCCCAGGGTGGTCCCGCCCAGTGCGACCCAGGTGGAGACGGCCGTGAGGACCGCTTCCGCGCCGGCACCCGCCCGGCGTTGCAGCAGCGACCCGGCCGCTGCCAGGCAGCCCACCAGCACCGCGGTGTGGGCGGCTCCCGCGACCCGGCCGTCCCGGTAGGTGAGCGCCTCGAGCCCGGTCGCGCACCGGCCGAACCCGGCAACGGGGTGGCCGCGCCGTGGGTCGGCCAGAACCAGATCGGCGAGATAACCGGCCAGAATCCCGACCGGCCGCGGCCGCCACGTCATACCGGCAGGGTCTCACACGGCTGAAATGTCGGTGGCCGCCCCTACGGTGTGCAGCGGAGGGGGGACGAATGATCGAGACATGGCCCGAGTACCTGAGGCGCATCACCGGCGGGCAGACGCAGTCCCAGATCGCCGAGCGGGTCGGGGTGGGGAGGTTGTCGGTGTGCCACTGGCTGCACGGCAAGACCCGGCCCAAACCGGAGACCGCCATCGCGGTCGCGCGGGTGTACGACCGCTCGCCCATCGAGGCGCTGCTGGCGGCCGGGTACCTCGATGCCGCCGATGTGCGGCTGCCGGTCGACAGCCGGTCATCGCCGCAGGATCTTCCGGCCGAGGAGATCGCCGCCGAGGTACGCCGGCGCCTGCTCGAACTGGAGGGGCTCAACGCGGCGGATCAGAGCACTATTTCACGCTGACGGTCACCGAGGCGCTGTTGTTACCCGGATTGGAGTCGACCAGGGTGGCGCTGACGAGTTTGGTCGTCGCCGTGAGCGTGTAGGACCCGCGGGTCTTGGGCGCCTTCCAGGCGATCACGGTGTTCGCCGTACCGCCGGCGGGCACGAACACCCGGGCGGACGGTCCGGCCGAGCCGCCGCTTGCCGCCAGCGAGACCGTCACCTGGGCCCCGGTGTTGCCCAGGTTACCCACGGTGATCGAGACGTTGGAGTTCTTGTTCACCGTCACGCTCAACGGGGTGGAGATGCCGGCCAGCCGCGGATCGTAGGTCGCGACCGTGGGCGGCGGGGTCGCGCCGGTGAACAACCCCTCGAGACTCAGCCGACCGCCGGTGACGGTTTTACCCGCCAGCGAGGTGGTCGGCTTGGCGTTGTTCAGGATCGCGCTGCGCAAGGTCGCCGCGGTGGCGGTGGGGTTCTGCGACTTGTAGAGCGCCAGGGCGCCCGTCACGTGCGGCGTGGCCATGGAGGTGCCGCTGTAGTTCGCGTAGGTGCCGGTGGGAACGGTGCTGAGAATCCCCGAACCGGGTGCCGCGAGGTCCACCGTCGTCGCGCCGTAACTGGAGAACGACGACAGCACGCCCGTGGAGGTGATGGATGCCACCGCGATCACCGACTCGTAGGGCGCCGCCGACTCCGTCGCCGAAGCCTGCAGCGAACTGTAGTTGCTCGGGTAGGAGGCGGTCACGTCGTTGTCGGCGGTCGCGTTGCCCGCCGCCGCGACGAACAGGATGTCGGCCTTGGCCGCGCGATTGATGGCCGCGTGCATCGCGCTGCTGTACCCACCGCCGCCCCAGGAGTTGTTCGCCGCGACCAGGTTGATGTTGTAACGCGACTTCAGGTCCACCAGGTAGTTGAGAGCACTCACCGCGTCAGAGGTGTATCCGCCTTGTGGGCCAAGGAATTTGGCGGGAATGATCTTGGTGTTCCAGCAGACCCCGGCCACCCCGGTCCCGTTGCCCCCGACGGCGCCGATGGTTCCCGCCACGTGGGTTCCGTGGGCGTCCTCGCCCGCGTCGTAGACGGTGTTGTCGTCGTAGTAGAAGTCCCAGCCGTTGACGTCGTCGACGAAGCCGTTGCCGTCGTTGTCGATCCCGTCGCCGGCCACCTCGCCGGGGTTCTTCCAGATGTTGGCCGCCAGGTCGGGGTGGGTGATCTGGATGCCCTCGTCGATGACGGCGACCACCACGTCACTCGCGCCCGTGGCGCCCAGTCCCCAGGCTTCCTCGGCACCGCAGCCGTACTGGTTGGTGGTTCCGGACGGGCCGTAGGCCGTGGGGTTGTCATCACTGCTCATCCCCCACAGCGAACCGCCGGTGTAGTACGGGTCGTTGGAGACGGCGGCCGCCGTTAGCTTGTAATTGGGCTCCGCGAACGCCACGGCCGGGTTCTTCGACAGCGCCTGGATGGCGGCCGCCGTTCCCCCGGGAACCTTGAGGCGGTAGACGACGCCCTGCTCGGTCTCCAGCATCTTCCTGGTGCCCAGGCGTTCGATCACCGTCGCCTTCACCGAGGCCATCGCCTGGGCGCGACCAGTGGGTGTCACGCCGGGCTTCCACCCGACGAGGACCTCGTCGGCGGCGAACGGCGGCGGCGCCGACGGCCCGCCCGCGGCCGGCGCGGTCGCGGCCACCGCGGTGGCGGCCCC
>NZ_JBBATF010000057.1:0-3063 GCF_040398885.1 Mycobacterium sp.
CCGCACAGCAGGCCGCTGACCCGGAAGTTCCACATCATCCAGCTCAGTGCGGTCTGCCAGAAGAACACGTCACCGGGGCGCAGATCGGCATGCAGCGCAGCGGCTTTCAGGTGTTCGAGCACCACGCCGCCGTGGCCGTGGGCGATACCCTTCGGCCGTCCGGTGGTGCCGGAGGTGAACAGCACCCACAGCGGATGGTCGAACGCCACCGGGGTGATCTGCGGGGTGACCGGCTCGGCGACGAGCGCGCGGTAGGCCTCGCCGTCCAGCATGGTCAGATGCGGGGCGCCGGGCAGCAGCGACACCAGTTCGGAGGTGTCCGCCTGCTTGTCGATCCACCGTCCGGCGAGCCGATAGCCCGCGCTGCTGAACACGACCTTCGGGTTGAGTTGGCCCAGCCGCGCCGCGGCCCCCCGGGGCGCGTAGTCCTGGCCGCAGGAGGACCACACCGCGCCGACGGCCGCCGTCGCCAGGAACGCCACCACCGCCTCCGGGATATCGGGTAGGTAGGCCACGACCCCGTCGCCGGGGCCGACGCCGAGCCGGCGCAGTTCGGCGGCCACGGCCCCGACCCGTCCGGGCAGCTCCGACCAGTCGATGGCGGTCCGGCCGCCGTCCTCGTCCACGCCGATGATCGCCGGCCCCGGCAATCCCGCGTGCCGGAGCACCTGGTCGACGTAGTTGAGCCGGACGCCGGGAAACCAGCGGGCGCCCGGCATGGTCGCCTCGGCGAGCACCCCCTCGTCGCCCGGACCGGGTTCGACGGCCGCCGGAACGTCGAAGAACTCCCAGACCGCCCGCCAGAAACGCGCGGGGTGGGCCACCGACCACCGCCACAAACTGTCGTAGTCGCCGGCGGGCGCGCCGTGGCGGGCCGAGACGGCGGCGAACTCATGCCACTGCGGTTGCGGCCTCATCATCAGACGAACTCGACCGCGGACATCTTGATCTGGCCGCCGTCACGCTGGAGCGTGAGCACGACGCGCCAGAGCCGCGGCTGCTGCTGGTCCTTGGGGGCCCGCTGGTCCTCCCGCCGCGAGGTGGCCGAGAGCAGGACGACGGCGGAGTCGTCGGTCATGGATTCCACCGCGGCGCCGTTGACGCTGGCCTTGGTGACTATCTTCTCGTCTTTTAGGGCTCTGACGAAGTCGTCGGCGGTCTCCTCGAAATTCGCCCTGAACCGCCCGGTGGAGCCGTCCAGGACGCGCTTGACGCTCTCGTCGGCGGTGGCGTAGTCGATCGACATCAGGTTGATCACGCCCTGCCTGGCGGCCGCGGCGTATTCGGCGATCTGCCGCCGTTGCAGGCTGTCCTGGCGGTGGGCCACCAGCAGGTATCCGGTCGTGGCCAGCAGGCCGGCGGTCAGCACCGCGGCGACCACCACCCCGATCAGCCGACGCGGCGACTGCGGGACCGCCCGGGTGGGGGCCGCCTGCGCCTGCGCTTCGGCCTGCGAGGCCGGCGATCCCGGATCGCTGGACGTCATCGGGCCCTCCTCCTTTCACCCACCCGGCCACTCGCCATACAGGGACCGGGGGCGTGTGCGACAGTTGGATCTGTGCGCTCGACTGGATCTGTGCGGTCGACAGTAGCCGCCGCCGCTGCGCTGACGGTCGCCGGACTCGTCGCACCCGCGCCGTCTTCAGCCGGCGAGTGCAACGACGCGTTCTGCACGCCCGGAATCAGGCCCGGCGTCGTGCTCGGCGCGCCGTGCTCCGAAACCGGCTTCTTCGTATTCGGCACCACCGACTGGGGACGGCTGGTGTTCTGCGGATCGCCGCGCCGCTACGAGCCGCGATACTTCCGCTCTCCACCCATGGTCGGGATCAAGGACCTCGACGGCGACTGCACGGGCTACGAGAACAGTGTCGCCCAGGCGCCGGACGGATTGTTTCTGACCTGCTCGTTCGCCGACGGACGGGCGCTGTGGGTGCGCGGCAACGCCTGAATCGGCGACCGCCCGGTCACCAGTGCCGCAACGAGCACAACGCCCCTTTGGGCCCGGAGTCGCGCACCACCACGGCGCCGTCGACGGCCAGTGTGCAGTGGAAGTTCGGCGGATCGGCGGACCTTCCGCCGGTGGCGGCCACCATGGCCCAGAACTGCGGGTTGGCCAGCCGGACATTGAGCACCCAGGGCTGTTCGGGCCCCAGTTCGGCCTCCGCTTTGGGGCTGAACTGGTAGGGATTGTGGCTGTAGTCGGCGAAATTGGGTGGCTCGGCGTCCCGGTAGTAGATGTCGGCGCGGAACGGGCTGTCGGTGTAGACGGTGTAGGTGACCGCATGCATCACCGGTCCTTCCCCGGTGGCCGGGGCCGCGCCGGCGAGGCCCGCGACGGTCAGGGACATGCCGATCGCTGCGAGCCTCACGGGAAAAGTCTGGCACGCGACATCTACCATCGGGGTGTTATGACTGCTGAGCCCGCTGACGTCGAGGTCGATCACGTCGAGGTCGATCACGTCGAGACGGCCGTCGAGGGCCCGACGCCGCGGTGGCGGCGGCGGCAGGTGGCGGCGCTGGTGCTGGCCGCCCTGCTGACCGGCGCCGGTCTGGCGTTGACCGGGCTGATGGTCTGGCAGCACGGCAAGGACGCCGCACAGCGCGCCGCGGATCAGCGGTTCGTCGACGTCGCCCGGCAGGGGGTGGCGGCGCTGCTCTCCATCGACCACACCCGTGCCGAGGCGGATGTGCGACGCGTCCTTGATCTGTCCACCGGGCCGTTCCATGACGAGTTCCAGCGCAGCGCGGACGATTTCGTCAAGACCTCGGTGGAGTCCCGGGCCGTCACGATCGGCAAGGTCAACGCGGCCGCCCTGGACTCCGTCGACGGCCAGCGGGGGGTCGTCATGGTCGTCGCCACCTCCCGGGTCACCAACGCCAACGGCGCCGACAACGACGCGCGGCCTTTCCGGATGAGCGTGGCGGTGGACTGCCGGCAAGAGCCGTGCAAGATGTCCGATGTGGAGTTCGTGCCATGAGCGAGGAGCCGGAGGCGGATCGCGCATCGGCGCCGAGCGAGGAGCCGGAGGCGGATCGCGCATCGGCGCCGAGCGAGGAGCCGGA
>NZ_JBBATF010000057.1:3163-16377 GCF_040398885.1 Mycobacterium sp.
CCGGAGGCGGATCGCGCATCGGCGCCGAGCGAGGAGCCGGAGGCGGATCGCGCATTGGCGCCGAGCGAGGAGTCGCCGAGCGAGGAGCCGGAGGCGGATCGCGCATTGGTGCCGAGCGAGGAGTCGCCGAGCGAGGAGCCGGAGGCGGATCGCGCATCGGCGCCGAGCGAGGAGCCGGAGGCGGATCGCGCCCCGGCGCCGAACCCGGTGAGCCTGGCCGTCGACTGGTTCCGGCAGCACCTGGTGGCCACCGTGGCGGTCGGACTCGTTCTGGCGTCTGCGATCGCCGCCGCCTCGGTCTATTGGTGGCTGTACCGGCCGGACCGGCTCACCGACGCGGCAGCCCGGCAGCAGGTCGTCAGCGCCGCCAAGGAGGGCACCGAGGCGCTGCTGTCCTACTCCCCGGAGAACCTCGACGCCGACCTGGCCAACGCCAAGTCACACCTGACCGGTGAATTCCTCAGCTACTACACCGATTTCACCGACGAGGTCGTCGCACCGGCCTCCCGCGACAAGGGCGTCAAGACCGAGGCCAACGTCGCGCGCGCCGCCGTCTCGCAGATGCGTCCCGGTCACGCCGACGTGCTGGTATTCGTGAACCAGGTCACCACCAGCAAGGAGCGCCCCACCCCCGCGCTGGCCACCAGCAGCGTCATGGTGAACCTCGTGGAGAACGGCGGCCGCTGGCTGATCTCCGGTTTCAACCCGGTCTGAGCGGCGGGCCTTCACCCGCCCAAAGGCGGGGGAGTTGGGGACTTACGTCTCTGTTGTCCGCCCGGCCGGTCCGGCCACAGTGTCTGTCAGACGTCTCGTGGACCAGGGGTGGAGATGACACCGGATTTCCCGCAGCCCGACACCGTGCGCGCGGTGCTGACGATGGCGACGCGGGCGCCGTCGGTGCACAATTCCCAGCCCTGGCGCTGGCGGGTCGGCGCCGACAGCCTGCACCTGTACGCCGACCCCGGCCGGCATCTGCCCGGCACCGATCCCGATCGGCGCGACCTGGTGCTCAGCTGCGGCGCGGCGCTGCACCACTGCACCGTCGCACTCGCGGCGATGGGCTGGCACGCCACCGTCGACCGGCTGCCCGACCCGCGCGTGCCCGACCACCTGGCGGCCGTGACCGTGACATCGCAACGCCCGGGCGACCTGGACATCACGCTGGCCGCGGCGATCTCCCGCCGCCGCACCGACCGCCGGGCCTACAGTTCCTGGCCGGTGCCCTGGGGAGACATCGCGCTGATGGGCGCCCGCGCCGCCCGGGCCGGGGTGATGCTGCGCCGGATCGAACTCCTTCCCCGGTTGAGCGCGCTCGTCGCCGAGGCGGTCTGGCGGCACGCCGCCGACTCGGACTACCGTCGCGAACTCGCCGCCTGGGGCGGACGGCGCGGGCCGGTGCCGGACGACGGCGTGGTGGTGGCGCTGGGCACCGAGACCGACGACGAACTCGCCCGGTTGCGGGCGGGGGAGGCCACCAGCCTGGTGCTGTTGTCCGCCACGGCGATGGGGCTGGCCACCTGCCCGGTCAGCGAACCGCTGGAGATCCCCGAGACCCGCGAGGCGGTGCGCGCCGACGTGTTCGGGGCGACCGGCCACCCGCAGATCCTGATGCGGGTCGGCTGGGCGCCGGTCGACGCCGACCCGCTGCCGGCGACCCCCCGCCGGCCACTGGACGACGTCACCGACTGGGGCGAAGCGCCGGCTAGACCGACGGCGGGGAGGGGTCCGGCGCGGACTTCAGCGGCACCACCGAGAACTGCTCGCGCACCTGCTCAAGCGGCAGGTGCGCGATGGACAGGTGATCCAACTGGCTGAGGTCGACCGTGCACTTCGTCCCCCGCGCGAGGCCTTCGCCGAGGAAGTCCGGGACTCCCACGCGGTCCAGGGTGGCCACTTTCGCCCGGATCTCGCCGTGGTTCAGGACGCCGGACTCGTGGATCGACATGGTCAGCAGGAACTCCAGCCAGTTATGCCGAGAGTCGTTGGTGGCCAACAGGAATCCGGATCGGGCGATCTCGCCGGGTGCCGTCGGCTCGTAGCCGGTGATGACGTGGTTCATGTCGTGGTTGACGTAGTGCGCGGGCAGGTGGGTGTCATCACCGGGCAGCTCGATGTTGTTGCGCCGGTAGAACTCCAGGTACTGGTAGCCCAGCGTGTCCTCGGGCAGATCGTGCAGCACCTTCAGCCGCTCGGCGAGCGTGTGGTCGGGTTTGTCCAGACGTAGGTACCGGTCCCGCAGCGACAACTCCGATATCTCCGGCAGGATCTGCTGATAACAGCGTTCCAGGTCGGTCGCCGCGGCCTCCGCGCCTCTGACGATGGCGGTGCGGGTGGTCTCGATCTCGATGTCGTCGACGTGCATGGCCGAGACGTACCGCTCGGCGAGGTCGACCTGCTCGAGCGACATGGGGTGTCGGCAGAGTTCGAGCGTCATCATCATCTCGGCGAAGCGCAGCCGGGCCTCGGGCCGTGGCAGCCTCCTCGCCACCTCGTCCGCGGACAGCGGAGTCAGGTTCTGCACGACGATGTCGTCGCGACGCCACAGGTCCCGAGTGATGGATTCAAGAACGGTCATCTGCTCGGCGGTCGGGCCGCTGCTGATCGAGATGCCGCCGAGCAGTCCGGCGACCACCGGTTCGACTTCGTCGGCCAGCAGAATCAGCACGGGGAATCCTTCCGCGCGGGGCGGCTCACAATTTCACGATTCCGCGCGTGACCCGCCAGCCGCCTGTCAGCGTCGAGCCGCCGTAATCCTTGGCCAGGCGCAGCAGGGTGGCGTGGAACCCCCGATTGGGGAAGGCCGCCTCGACGTCCTTGATCGCGGCCCTGCTCACGCCCTTGCGTACCAGGCCCTTGGAGGCGTCGATCCAGTCGGCCTTCCGGCACGCCTCGATGATCCGCTCGTGCGGCCCGCGGTAGGGAAGCACCTTGTGGTGCCAGTGGATGGCTCCGCGCAGCACCTCGGGATCCAGGCCCCAGCCGAATCTCTCGTTGTCGGAGAGCGCCACGGCTTCCGAGGGCTCCAGGTAGGCCAACTCGTGGTCGGTCCACAGCCCGATGTCGTGGTAGACGAACACGGTCTCCACGACCTGCTCGTCGGCGGCGGCGCCGCCCAGGAAGTGCATCGCGTAGGTGGTGGTCCGGTACACGTGGTTTCGGTAGCCGGGGAAGTCCGCACCGATCCGGCTCTCGTAGCGCGAGAGCAGTTCGTCGACGCGCGGACGCGCGAGCCTTATCTCAATGCCAGACAATTCACGGCTCCTCGCGACGGGTTCAGTCGAAGCGTACCGAGGTGCCGGGCATCAGCGTCTCCACCCGGCCGCGGCACTCGATCCGGATCGGCGGGTGATCGGCCGGATCGAGGCTGACTTCCGCACTGCGGCCCAGCACCGTCAGGTGCATCCGGTACCCGCGGTAGTGGATCGGCATCCGCAGGGCGCCGAGGCTCTCCGGCCACATCGGGTTGAGGATCAACCGGTCCGCTCGGGTCTCCAGGCCGGTGAAGCAGCGCTGCAGCAGATCGACGCTGCCGGCCATCGCGGCGATGTGAATGCCCTCCGCCGTTGTTCCGCCCTGGATGTCGGCGACATCGGAGGCCAGCACCAGTTGGAAGTAGCGCATCGCCCGTCGGCGGTCGCCGCGGGCCAGCACCCAGGCGTGCACCACCCCCGACAGCGTCGAACCGTGGGAGGTGCGGTGGGAGTAGTAGTCCACCGTCGCCGGAATCTGGTCCGGGGTGAACCGATATCCCATGCGGGCGAACAACTCCCGCAGTTCGTCGGCCGACAGCAGATAGAACAGCATCAGCGCGTCGGCCTGCTTGGAGGCCTTGTACCGGGTGACGCTGTCGTTCTCGGCTTCCAGGATCCGGTCCAGGCGCTGGATGTCGCCGTACTTCGTGCGCAGTCCGTGCCAGTCCAGTTCGGCCAGTTCGCCGTACCCCTCGAACTGGCTGATGACGGTGCCGCCGGGCGAGGACCCGGTGGCCGGGCTCGAGTGGAAGGGCACGTACATCCGCCGGCTGACCTCGTCCCACCGGTCGAGTTCGCGGCCCTTGATGCCCAACGTCTCCATCAGGTCCAGCCGACTGCGCAACGGCAGGGCGTCGAGTGCGTCCAGAGCCCGCACGATCACCCACACCGCCATCACGTTGGTGTAGGCGTTGTTGTCGATGCCGTCGTAGGGGCGGTCCGGGTAGCCGGAGTGGAACTCGTCGGGCCCGATCACCCCCCGAATCACGTAGCGGCCCCGCCCGTTGTCGAGAGTTTCGTCGAACTGCGCCCGGCTCACCCAGAACCGGGCGATCTCGGCCAGCATCTCCGCGCCGTTCTCGATCAGGTAGCGCAGGTCCCCGGTCACCTGGTAGTACTGCCAGACGTTGTAGGCCACCGCGATCCCGATGTGGTGGGCGCGGGCGCTGGCGTCCGGGTTCCACCGGCCGGAGTTCGGGTTGAGATGCAGCTTCGGGCTCTCCTCCCGGCCGTCGCTGCCGGACTGCCACGGGAACATCGCACCGGCGTAACCGGCCTCCCGGGCGGCCCGGCGGGCCTCCGGCAGGCGCCGGTAGCGGTATCGCAGCAGCGCCCGGGTGATGGTCGGGGAGCGCAGATTGAGCACCGGGAAGACGAACAGTTCGTCCCAGAAGACGTGACCCCGGTAGGCCTCGCCGTGCAGGCCGCGGGCCGGCAGGCCGGCGTCGAGGTCCTCGGCGCGGTTGGGCACGCTCTGCAGCAGTTGCAGCATGTGCAGGCGCACCACCCGCAGCGCGTCGGGGCTCTCGTCGAAGGCGATGTCGAAGCGCTCCCACAGATGCGCCCACTCCCGCAGATGCCCGTCGCGCAGTTCGCCGTATCGGCCCAACCGGGACAGCAGTCGCCCCGCGGCGTCGCCCGGTTCGGAGATGGCGTGGTCGCGGCCGGTGAAGATCGCCGCCATCTTCTCCACCGTCACCGACTCGCCGGCGCCCACCGCCACCACCAGGACGTGGCCCGCCCGCCGGGGTTCGTCGACGAACCGGACCTCCGCGGTCAGCCGGGCCTCGCCCCGCCAGGCGGTGGTGCGGGCGGCCACCGCGATCGGAATCCGGGACTGGACGGTCTCGCAGACCAGCAGCGCGGAGTCCGGCGAGAGCTCCCGCGTCGCGGTGGGCACCAGATGGTCGCCGGAGAGGTCGCGGTAGCGCTCGACCCCGCCGTTGCGGACGTCGCCGTCGATCGTGGACAGGAATTCCACGGCGCCCGACCAGTCCTCGGCCCACAGCGTGGTCTGCAGAGCGCAGGCGTGCGGCACGTGCATCGCGGCGATGCGGCGCTGCAGCACCCGGGTGGTGCGTCCGGAGCCGTCCCGGAAGCGGAACTCACGGGTCAGTTCGGCCCGCCGCAAGTCCATGTTCTGCCGGTAGCTGAGCAGGTCGGCGGAGTCGACGTCGAACCACTCGCCGCCGTCGATGCGGAACTTCAGCGACAGCCAGTTCGGCAGGTTGACCAGACTCTCGTTCTCCACCGCCAGGCCGGCCACCTCGTCGGAGAGCCGGTTGTACAGCCCGGCGGCATAGGTGCCGGGATAGTGGAACGGGCCGGCGTCGGCCTCCGGTGCGCAGCCCCGGGTGGCGCGGTACCCGTTGCCCACCGCGCACAACGCCTCCCGAAGCCGTTCCTGCTCGGGCAGGTAGCCGCCGAAACTGAACGACCACGGGCTGGCCATGGTCTGGCGCTCGATGTCGCACTGCTCGACCAGCCGCTCGATGAACTGCCGCACCTGGTCGGGGCTGTCCAGGCAGAAGCGTGCGCCGGTGGCCCGGTCGCCGTCCTCGGTGTGGCGCACCACGATGCCGACGCCGTCGTGCAGGACGGCGTCGAACCCGTCCTCGTCGGTCAGGTCGTCGCCGATGAAGATCGGCAGCAGCGGCTCCTCGCCGGCCACCTGGTCGACGATCCACTCCAGCGTTCTGCCCTTGTCCCACCGGACATTCGGCCGTAACTCGACGACCTTGCGGCCCCCGGTCACCTTCAGTCCGAGGCGGTTGCCGACGTGGTGCACCGCCGCCGTCACGGCCGCCGCCGCGTCGGGGCCGGCGTTGCGGTAGTGCGCGGCCACCGCGTACCGCTTGTGCTCCACCTCGACCCCCGGTATCGCGGCAAGCCGTTCGGACAGCTCGGCGGCCGCCAGCTCCAGCAGCGGAATCGCTTGGGCGGCAGTCTCATTGCCGTGATAGGTCCCGTCCGGGCCGACCATCTCGAACCCGTGGCTGCCGGCGTACCAGATCCCGGGGATGCCGACCCGGTCCCGGATGTCCTCCAGGCCGCGGCCGGACAGCACCGCGACGGGGTACAACGCGGACAGCGCCTGCAGCGCCTTGTCGGCGCCGGGCACCAGGACCGCGGTGCCGGGGTGGTCGACGATCTCCGAGAGCGTGCCGTCGAAGTCGAAGAAGATCGCCGGGCGCCGCGCGCCGATCACGCCGGCCAGTTGACCGAAGGACGCCAGCGCGTCGGGCAGTCCCGACATCCGGCGGCCGATCGCCCGCACCCGCACCTCGGCGAGGTCGCCGACCACCACGTCGGCGCCGTGCTCGCGCAGCGCCTCGGCGGTCTCCTCGCCGCGGCCGACGCCGATCACCAGGGCGAAGCCGCCGGCCTGCGCGGCGGCCACCCCCGCCTGGGAATCCTCGATCACCACGGCGCGGCCGGGCCGCACCCCCAGCCGCCGGGCCGCCTCGGCCGGCACGGCCGGATCCGGCTTCCCGGCCAGTCCGAGTTCCGCGGCGACCACGCCGTCCACCCGGGCGTCGAAGAGTCCGTTCAGCCCGGCCGACTCCAGCACCGCGGCGCAGTTGCGGCTGGCCGAGAAGATCGCGACCCGCACCCCCGCTTCGCGCAGTCGCCGCACCAGTCCGACCGCCGACTCGAAAACCGGCACCCCTTCGGCGATCCGGGCGGCGAACAGGGCCTGCTTGCGGTTACCCAGGCCGCAGACCGTCGCCGCGGTGGCCGGGTCCGACGGACTGCCCCACGGCAGTTCGACACCCCGCGCGGCCAGGAAGTCCCGCACCCCGTCGAGGCGCGGTTTGCCGTCGACGAGCCGACGGTAGTCGGCGGCGGTGAACGGGCCGTGGTTCTCCGCCGGCGACGGCGGGCGGGCCGCGAGGTAGGTGTCGAACAACTCCGCCCAGGCCGCCCGGTGGATCGCGGCGGTGTCGGTGACCACTCCGTCGAGGTCGAACAGCACCCCGTCGTGGTAGCGCGGGTCGATCCTGACCCGTTGGGCGGCGGCGGCCTCGCTGACCATGCCATCGACCCTAAGCCAGCCTCCGGCGCCGGGGCGGATCAGGGGACCAATGCCCCTGCCCGCGGGGATCCGGCCCGGTTAGGGTGGTAACTACCCCGGGGAGGGCCGGCGGCACACGGAAGGACATTGGAATGTCAACTGCGGCAAGCAGTCTGCCGATCGTCGTCGGAGTGGACGGGTCTTCGGCCGCCAAGGTGGCCGTCGACTGGGCGGCCCGGGACGCCGCCTTCCGGGGCGCCGCCCTCAAACTCGTGCACGTCCTGGTCCCGCCGGCGGTCATGGCGTTCCCGGACGTGCCCATGCCGACCGGCTACCTCCAGTGGCAGGAGGAGGCCGGCCGGAAGCTGCTCGACGGCGCGGTGGAGACGGTGCACGCGGCCCTCCTGGAGTCCGGCGCCGAGGCCCGCGTCGAAGTCACCACCGAGCTGACCGCCGGCCCGGCGGTGCCGACGCTGGCCGACCTGTCGGCCGACGCGCAGATGATCGTGGTGGGATGCCGGGGCCACGGCGCGCTGGCCCGCGGGCTGCTCGGCTCGGTCAGCACCGGGCTGGCCCATCACGCGCACTGCCCGGTGGCGATCATCCACGACGAGGACCCGCTGATGCCGAATCCCTCCAAGGCGCCGGTCGTGGTGGGCGTGGACGGCTCCCCGGCCTCCGAGGACGCCCTGGCGATCGCCCTGGAGGAGGCCTCGTTCCGCGGGGTGGACCTGGTGGCGGTGCACGCCTGGAGCGACACCGGGGTGTTCGAGTTCCCCGGCGCCGACTGGTCGGTCCTGCAGGCGGTGGGGGAGGAGACCCTCGGCGAGCGGTTGGCGGGCTGCCAGGAACGCTATCCCGACGTGCTGATCCGCCGGGTCGTGGTGGCCGACCGGCCGGCCCATCAGCTCCTCGAGCAGGCCGAGTCGGCCCAGCTGCTGGTGGTCGGAAGCCACGGCCGCGGCGGCCTCGCGGGGATGCTGCTGGGGTCGGTCAGCACCAGTGTGGTGCACGCCGCCCGGATGCCGGTGATCGTGGCGCGACGGCGGTGACGGGGGCGCGCCGCTCAGGGCAGCGGGGCGACCCAGCGCACGACGGTCCCGCCGCCGGGCGCGGTGTCGACGGTCAGCTCACCGCCCACCTCGTCGGCGCGGGCCCGCAGGTTGTTCAGGCCGCTCGGGGTCACCCCGGCGGGTATCCCACAGCCGTCGTCGGCCACTTCGACACTCAACTCGTCCTCCACCCGGACCGCGACGGTCAGCGACCGGGCGCCGGAGTGCCGCACCGCGTTGCTGACCGCTTCGCGGACCACCGCTTCGGCGTGGTCGGCCAGCGTCGCGTCCACCACCGACAGCGGGCCGACGAAGTGCACACCGGTGCGCAGGCCCTGCCCGGCGAACGCCGCGACGGCGTCCTCGACCCGTTGGCGTAGCCGGGTGGCTCCCGGCGCCCCGCCGTGCAGGTCGAAGATCGTGGTGCGGATTTCCTGGATCACCGCCTGCAACTCGTCGACGGTGTCGGTCAGGCGCTGCGCGACATCGGCCGACCCGGACCGCGGGATGGCGCCCTGCAGGGTCAGGCCCGCCGCGAACAGTCGCTGGATGACGTGGTCGTGCAGGTCGCGGGCGATCCGTTCGCGGTCGGTGATCACGTCCAGTTCACGCATCCGGTGCTGGGCGTCGGCCAACTGCCAGGCCAGGGCCGCCTGGTCCGCGAAGTTGGCCGTCATGGCCAGTTGCTCGTCGCTGAAGCCGCGCGCCCCGCGGCGGCGCAGCACCACCAGCACCCCGGCGACCGCCTCGGCGGTCTGCAGCGGCAGCAGCAGGGCCGGGCCGGCGTCGGGAACCAACTCCGCGACGGTTCCTAGGTCGCCGAGGTCGCTCACCCGGCGTGCGGTGCGGGATCCGAACACCTCGCCGACGACGCTGTCGCGCAGGCTGATCGGTGCGGCGCAGCCGGAATCGCCGGCCGCTCCGGAGGTTTCGGCGACCACCAGCGCATCGGTGTCCGCCGAATCGGCGGCCAGCGGAACCGCCACCAGCACGGCGTCGGCTCCGGTGAGCCGCAGCGCCTCGTCGGCGATGAGCCGGAAGACGCGGCTGGGCTCGGTCTCGCGCAGCAACTCGGTGGCGATGTCGCGGGTGGCCTCGATCCAGGACTGGCGGGCCCGGGACTGTTCGTAGAGCCGGGCGTTGGCGATCGCGATCCCGGCGGCCGCCGCCAGCGCCTCCACCAGCACCTCGTCGTCCTCGTCGAACGGCTGGCCGCCGGCCTTCTCGGTCAGGTAGAGGTTGCCGTAGACCTCGTCGTGGACGCGCACCGGAACGCCGAGGAAGGTGTGCATCGGCGGGTGGTCGGCCGGGAACCCCACCGAGTCCGGGTGCATCCGGATGTCGTCCAGCCGGATCGGTTTTGGGTCGGCCATCAGCACCCCGAGCACGCCGCGCCCGGTCGGGGGCGGACCGATCAGCCGGCGGGCGTCGTCGTCGATGCCGACCGCCACGAACTCGACGAGTTCGTCGCCGTCGGATCCGCTGTCGCCGCGGACCCCCAGCGCGCCGTAGCGGGCGTCCACCAGTTCGGTCGCCGCCCGCACGATGGTCTGCAGGGTGGTGTCCAGATCCAGCCCGGAGGTGACCACCAACATGGCTTCGACCAGACCGTCCAGCCGATCGCGGCCCTTGACGATCTGCGCGACCCGGTCCTGCACCTCGACCATCAACTCGCGCAGCCGCAACTGCGCGAGCGTGCCGCGCAGCGGCGAACCCGGCTCGGCACCCCCGGTCCGGGCCATCAGAACTGCCGTCGCTCTTGACCGACTTTCGAGGCGAAAACCGCCGCCTGGGTGCGCCGCTCCATGCCGAGTTTGGCCAGCAGCCGCGAGACGTAGTTCTTGACGGTCTTCTCCGCCAGGAACATCCGGGCGGCGATCTGCCTGTTGGTCAGGCCCTCGCCGAGCAGTCCGAGCAGCACCCGCTCCTGTTCGGTGAGCCCCGACAGCGGGTCGGAGCGCTCCGCCGCGCCCCGCAGCTTGGCCATCAGCGCGGCGGCGGCCCGGTTGTCCAGCAGCGAGCGCCCGGCGCCGACGTCCTTGATCGCCCGGGCCAGCTCCATCCCCTTGATGTCCTTGACGACGTAGCCGCTCGCACCGGCCAGGATGGCGTCGAGCATCGCCTCGTCGGAGGTGAACGACGTCAGCATCAGGCAGCGCAGGTCGGGCATCTTCGACAGCAGATCCCGGCACAGTTCGATGCCGTTGCCGTCGGGCAGTCGCACGTCGAGGACCGCCACGTCGGGCTTCAGCGCGGGGATCTGCGCCATCGCCTGGGCCACCGAGCCGGCCTCGCCGATGACCTCCAACTCGGGATCGCCGCCGAGGAGGTCGACCAACCCCCTCCGGACCACCTCGTGGTCGTCGACGAGGAACACCTTGACCATGTGTTCCACCCTATCCGCCGAAGCCGGTGCGGTGGCTACTCAGAGCAGCCGCCGGCTGCGGTGGCTACTCAGAGCAGCCGCTGGCGATCGACGACCAGCACCGAGCAGTCCGAGTCGTGCAGGGCGGCCATGCCCGCGGGCCCGAGCAGTTCGCCGACGGCGGCGGTGCTGCCGGCGCCGACCACCACCAACTGGACCTCCGCGGCGTGCTCGGCCAGATAGCTCAGTCCGCTGTCGCGCACGGCGACCGGTTGCACGTCGAGGTCGGGGTAGCGGTGGCGCCACTGCTCGAGGCGGCGCTCCAGGTGTGCGCGCACCATCCGGCCCGGCCCCTCCTGCGTCCGCGCCCCGCGGTCGTCGGACTGCCAGGTGCCCAGCGCCCGCAACGGCGCGTGCCGCATCCGGGCCTCGCCGACCGCGTACTGCAGCACCGCGGCGGCATCCGGGGTCTGGTCGAGTTCGACCACCACCCAGCCGCCCGGTCGCGCGCCGCCGCGCACCACCGCCACCGGGCAGTGCGCCGCCGCCGCCAGCGCCGCGGCCGTCGACCCGACCCGGGCGTGGTCGAAGTGCCGGAGGCCGACGGTGCCGACGCACACCATCGCCGCCCTGCGGGACGCCTCCAGCAGAACCTCGGTGGGGTGGCCCGCGACGACCTCGCAAGTCGGCGTGACCGCCACGCCGGTCGCTTCCACCGCGGCGGCGGCGGTGCGGAGGGCCGTCTGCGCGGCGGCGGTGTCACCGTGCTCGGCGGCGGCCATCAGGCGCAGCGGCAGATCCCGGCCGACCGCCTCGTCGAGAGCCCACCGCGCGGCGCGCTCGGCAGCCCGCGATCCGTCGACGCCGACGACGACCGACGGTGCGGCTAACGGAGCGGCCGGTGGGCCCATGGTGCCCATTGTGCTCCGGAACTCACACCGGCGCCCGCACCGGCACCGGGCCGGCGGTCCGGGTGAACAGCCGTTCGGCGTCCTGCCGGGTGCACGGCGCGGTGCCGGGGGTCAGCAGCATCGCCGCCCCGGCGGCCACGCCGAGTCGCACCGCCTCGCTCAGCGGCCAGCCGCGGGACAGTCCCACCGCGACCCCGGCGACCATCGCGTCCCCGGCGCCCACCCCGCTGCCCGGCGGCACGGCCACCGGGTCGTAGCGCAGGGCGCCCCCGGCGGTGACCAGCAGCGCCCCCTCGGCCCCCCGCGACACCAGCACGCATTCGGCCGCGCCGCGTTCCACCAGTCCGGCGGCCGCGGCCGACTGCTCGGCCTCGCCGGGCAGGTCGCGGCCCACCAACTCGCTCAACTCCCGCACGCTGGGCTTGATCAGGAACACCCCGGAGTCGACGTGGGTGAGGCCGCCGCCGGAGGTGTCCAGGATGAACCTCGCGCCGGACCGCGCGCAGACGTCGGCCACCTGCTGGTAGAACTCCGCCGGCACCCCCGGCGGCAGGCTGCCGCTGGCCACCACGATCTGCGCCGAGGCGGCCGCGTTTCGCAACCGCAGCAGGCACTCGGCCTGCTCGGCAGGGGTCAGCTCGGGCCCGGGCAGCACGAAACGGTACTGGCCCGACGTGCTGGTCTCGTTGACGGTGAGGCTCTCCCGGGTCGATCCGCCGATCGAAACCCGATGCACCGCAAGGCCTTCGGCCACCAGCAGGCTGTTGACCAGCTCCCCGGCCGGCCCGCCGGCCGGGAACACCGCCAGCGACGACGCCCCGAGCACCGCGGCGACGTGGGCGACGTTGATCCCGCCGCCGCCCGGGTCGTAGCGGGGGGCCGAACACCGCAGCTTGTCGGTGGGCCGCACCACCGCGGTGTTGGTCGTGATGTCCAGGGCCGGGTTCATGCACAGCGTGACGATGTCGGCCTTCGCCTCCAAGCCGGCCCCTTCCGCAGCTACAGACCGGTGGGATAGGTCTCCGGGTTCTGCCCGGCGATCCAGACACTGGTCGGCTCCAACGGCTCCAGCGCGCGCGTGGAGTCGATATGGATCATCGCATCGAACTGGTCCGACGGCCGCACATGGAAGTAGTGACTCTGCCGCTCGGTCTGCGGCAGGTAGATCACCCCGATGGCCCGCCCCAGCCGGACGACTTCCAGCGCCGCCGCGGCGGGGGAGCCGTCGTGGCAGGCCACCATGAAGGCCGGGTTGCCGGTCTCGTGCAGCAGTTCCTCGATGCTGCCGGGCAGGGCCGGCCGCACCGTCTTGTGTTCGGCGATCCCGCCCCAGTCGCTGGCCGCGGTCACGGTGCCCGAATACGTGGAGAACCCGATCAGCCGGCACAGCGGGCCGTACCGCTCCCGGGCCAACTGGCCGATGGTCAGCTGGCCGTCGGCGGAGACCTCGGTGGCTCGGGCGTCCCCGACGTGGGAGTTGTGCGCCCAGACCACGATTCGCGCCGGACCCCGATGCGTCCCGCCCTCGGAGTCCAGGTGCTCGTTCAAGGCGGCCAGGGTCTGCGCCATGTGCTTGTCGCGCATGTTCCACGACGTCACCCGGCCGCCGAACATGCCCCG
>NZ_JBBATF010000058.1:0-16169 GCF_040398885.1 Mycobacterium sp.
GTAGATGGCCGAGATGCTCCTGGGCCTGTGCTCGGCCGAGGCCAGGGCGGCGGCCGCCACGGCGCCGCTGAAGGCCGACCTCACCGGCGGCCTGGGCGACATCGAACTGGACATGGCTGAACTGGCGGCCCGGGCGCGTGGCGGAATGTCCGCCGCCGGCGGGGAGGCCCGGGCGGGCTCCGGTGCCGGGGTCATCGCGGCGCTGCCGTCGCCGCCGCGAGGTCACCTCGGCGCCCCGGCGCCGGACTGGCCCGACCTCGACATCGACCCGGCCGATCTGGTGGTCATCGTCGGCGGTGCGGAACTGGGGCCCTACGGCTCCTCGCGGACCCGCTTCGAGATGGAGGTGGACAACGAGCTGTCCGCCGCCGGTGTGCTGGAGCTGGCCTGGACCACCGGGCTGCTGGTCTGGGAGGACGATCCCAAGCCCGGCTGGCACGACGCCGCCAGCGGTGAACTGGTGCCGGAGGAGCAGATCGTCGAGCGCTACCACGACGCCGTGGTGGAGCGTTGCGGCATAAGGGAATTGGTCGCCGACGGCGCGCTCCAGGCCGACCAGTCCTCCGAGCTTCTGGTGAGCGTTTTCCTGGACCACGACTTCCGGTTCGTGGTGTCCTCGGAGGCCGATGCCCGCGCCTTCGAATCCTTCGATCCCGAGCACACCGTCGTTCGCCCGATCGCCGACTCGGGTGACTGGGAGGTGATCCGCAAGGCCGGCACCGAGATCCGGGTGCCGCGCAAGATGAAACTGCCCCGCTCCGTCGGGGCGCAGATCCCCACCGGATTCGACCCGACGGTCTGGGGCATCAGCAAGGACATGGCCGCCTCCGTCGACCGGGTGGCGCTGTGGAACCTGGTCGCCACCGTGGACGCGTTCCTGTCGTCGGGCTTCACCCCGGCCGAACTGATGCGCTGGGTGCATCCGAGCATGGTGGCCAGCACCCAGGGGACCGGCATCGGCGGTCTGTCGAGCATGGAGACGATGTTCCACGGCAACCTGCTGGGGACCCCCAAGCCGAACGACATCCTGCAGGAGGTGCTCGCGAATGTCGTTGCAGCACATGTGATGCAGTCCTACGTCGGCGGCTACGGGGCGATGGTGCATCCGGTGGGCGCCTGCGCCACCGCCGCGGTGTCGGTCGAGGAGGGCATGGACAAGATCCGGCTCGGCAAGGCCGAACTGGTGGTCGCCGGCGGCTTCGACGACATGACCCAGGAGGCGGTCATCGGGTTCGGCGACATGGCCGCGACCGCCGACACCGAGACGATGCGGGCCCGCGGAATCAGCGATTCCCGAATCTCCCGTGCCAACGACCGGCGCCGGCTGGGTTTCCTGGAGGCCCAGGGCGGCGGCACCGTGCTGCTGGCCCGCGGCGACCTGGCGTTGAGGATGGGCCTGCCGGTGCTGGCCGTGGTGGCCTACGCCCAGAGCTTCGCCGACGGTGTGCACACCTCCATCCCGGCGCCGGGCCTGGGTGCGCTGGGCGCCGGCCGCGGCGGCCGGGACTCGGCTCTGGCCGGCGCGCTGGGCAGGTTCGGTCTGGGTGCCGACGACATCGCGGTGATCTCCAAACACGACACCTCGACGCTGGCCAACGATCCCAACGAGACCGAGTTGCACGAGCGGCTGGCCGAAGCGCTGGGCCGGTCGGAGGGTGCGCCGCTGTTCGTCATCTCCCAGAAGAGCCTCACCGGCCACGCCAAGGGCGGTGCGGCGGTGTTCCAGATGATCGGCCTGTGTCAGGCGCTGCGGGACGGCGTGGTTCCGCCCAACCGCAGCCTCGACTGCGTCGACGACGAGCTTGCCGGCGCCAAACACCTGGTCTGGCCGCGTGAGACGCTGCGCCTCGGGGAGCGGTTCCCGTTGAAGGCGGGTCTGCTGACCAGCCTCGGCTTCGGGCACGTGTCGGGTCTGATCGCGCTCGTCCACCCGTCGGCCTTCCTGGCCGCGGTGCCGGCCGAGCAGCGGGAGGACTACCGGCAGCGGGCCGGGGCCAGGGTGCTCGCCGGTCAGCGGCGGCTGCTCTCGGCCATCGCCGGCGGGCGGCCCCTCTACGAGCGGCCGTCGGCCCGTCGGTTCGAGCACGACGGGCCGGGCAAGCGAAAGGAAGCCGCCATGCTTCTCGACCCGGCCGCCCGGCTGGGCGCCGACGGCACGTACTCCGACTGATTCGAACGCGCCGCGATCGCGCCTAGTTTGATCGCGACGCAAGAAAGGCTAGGGTCGCTCGCGTGGCAGTCGTCGGAGTAGGCATCGACCTGGTGTACATCCCTGACTTCGCGGAGCAGGTCGATCAGCCGGGCACGGTGTTCGCCGAGACGTTCACCCCGGGCGAGCGCCGCGACGCCGCGGACAAGAGTTCGCTTGCCGCACGGCATTTGGCGGCCCGCTGGGCCGTCAAGGAGGCCGTGATCAAGGCGTGGTCGGGGTCCCGGTTCGCCCAGCGCCCGGTGCTGCCCGAGGGGGTCCACCGCGACATCGAGGTGATCACCGACATGTGGGGCCGGCCCAAGGTGCGCCTCTCCGGCGCGATCGCCGAGTACCTGGCCGACGTCGTGATCCACGTGTCGCTGACCCACGAGGGTGACACCGCCGCGGCTGTCGCCATCCTCGAGGCGCTCTGACGTTCGCCGGCATGGCCGATCTGATCGCGCGGGTCCGCGAAGTCCTGCCCGGCGTCCGCCGCGACCTGGAGGACCTGGTGCGCATCCCCTCGGTGTGGTCGGACCCGGCCCGCCGCGTCGACGTCCACCGCAGCGCGGATAAGGTCGCCGCACTGCTGCGCGACGCCGGCTTCGCGCAGGTGGAGATCGTCAGCGAGGGCGGCGCCCCGGCGGTGATCGCCCACCATCCCGCCCCGGCCGGCGCGCGGACGGTGCTGCTCTACGCCCACCACGACGTCCAGCCGGAAGGCGATGCGGCGCAATGGGATTCACCACCGTTTGAGCCCGAGGAACGCGCCGGCCGACTCTACGGCCGCGGGACCGCCGACGACAAGGCGGGGATCGCGACCCATCTTGCGGCGTTCCGCGCCCACGAGGGCCGGCCGCCGGTCGGGGTGACGGTGTTCGTCGAGGGGGAGGAGGAGTGCGGTTCGCCGTCGCTGAGCCGGCTGCTGGCCGCCCACCGGCACAAGCTCGCCGCCGACGTCATCGTCATCGCCGACTCGGACAACTGGACCGCCGACATCCCCGCCCTGACGGTGTCGCTTCGAGGTCTGGCGGACTGCGTGGTGGAGGTGGCCACCCTGGATCACGGCCTGCACTCCGGCCTCTGGGGCGGGGTGGTGCCCGATGCGCTCACCGTGCTGGTCCGCCTGCTGGCCACCCTGCACGACGACGACGGCGACGTCGCCGTCGCCGGCCTGCACCATTCGACCGCCGCCACGGTCGACCGCGGCCCCGACTGGGTGCGCGCCGAGTCCGGACTGCTCGACGGGGTCCGCGAGATCGGCTCGGGCAGCGTGGCGCAACGACTTTGGGCCGAACCGGCGATCACCGTCATCGGCATCGACACCACGCCCATCGCCGGGGCGTCCAACACCCTGATCCCGCGGGCCCGCGCCAAGGTGAGTCTGCGGGTGGCGCCGGGCGGGGACGCGGCCGCCCATCTGCAGGCGTTGCGTCGTCACCTCGAAGACCGCGCGCCGTGGGGGGCGCAGGTCAGCGTCACCCCCGGCGACGTCGGACAGCCCTACGCCATCGACGCGACCGGGCCGGTGTACGACGCCGCCCGGGAGGCCTTCCGCCAGGCCTGGGGCGTCGAGGCCGTCGACATGGGAATGGGCGGTTCCATCCCGTTCATCGCCGAGTTCGCCGCGGCGTTCCCCGAGGCCACCATCCTGGTCACCGGGGTCGAGGACCCGGGGACGCGGGCGCACGGCGTCAACGAGAGCCTGCACCTCGGGGTTCTGGAACGCGCTGCCGCGACCGAGGCGCTGCTGCTGGAGAAACTGGGAGGCTCCCGCTAGCCGCCTGCGCCCGGAGCCTCGGAGCGCAGGAAGTAGGTCTCGCCACCCTTGGGGTAGCCGCCACCGTAGCTGGAGATGTGGACGTGGGTGTAGTGGTTGGCGTCCGGGTTGCCCATGTCGCCCATCAGGTGGGGGGTGCCCTTGGCGGGTCGGTAGGTGCGCTGCCAGATGACGTATTCCAGGCCGAACTCCTCGGCGTGGGCGAAGGTGTACTCGACGATCCGATCGCCCAGCGCCCGCCCCGCCGGGGTGTCCCAGTCCGGGATGATGACGTCGATGGCCAGGCCGTTGGGGTGCCACTTCATGCTGTCCGGCCGGACCCCGCCGATCTCCCTGATCTGCGGGAACTTCGCGCTGATGGCGCGTGCGGCCAGGAGCGTCTGAACCTGAAGGCCGCGTTCGTTGCCCACCCCGGGCGGCAGGCCGCGCCGGGCGGCGGCGCGGGCCGCCCCGGCCTCCGGCAGGGCCGCCGGGAGAGCCCCGGTGTGCGTCGAGGTGCTCACCAGTTGTGGCTCCCACTTGCGCGGTTGCGCGGCGTTGACCGGCGAGGCGATCACGGCGACCGCCACGATCGGGGCGGTCGCGACCATCGTCAGGAGAGGGCGGAGAAGACGACCCATCTGCTTTGACCTCCCGGTCATGACGTGCGGGAACGTGCCGCGATCGTTACTTGACCGAGATGTCGGATCTCGTGATGTTGGTGTTACATCTGTTGCCGCTGTGACTTGACGGTGGGGCGGGCTACGCGCTGGCGTTGCCGGCTTTCCACTGGCTCCACGGAATGTTCCAGTCGCCGAGGCCCTCGGCGCCGGAAAGTACCGAACCGTCCGTGCCGCGGACGATCACCAGGTCGCCGCGCTTGGTGTTGTTGAAGAACCACTGCGCGTTCTCCGGGCTGACGTTCAAGCAACCGTGGCTGACGTTTTCACTGCCCTGGGAGCCCACCGACCATGGGGCCGAATGCACATAGATCCCGCTGTAGGACATCTGTGTGGCCCAATCCACCTCGAGCCGATAGCCCTCGGGAGAGTTGGTCGCAACGCCGTAGGTCGACGAATCCATGATGAGTCGCGGGTAGCGGTCGCCGATGATGTAGGTGCCGTTGGGCGTGGGGGTCTTGTTCTTGCCCATCGAGATCGGCATGGTCTTGATGACTTCGCCGTTGCGGCGAATGGTCAACTGCTTGGTGGCGTCGTCGGCGGTGGCGATCACCTCGTCGCCAATGGTGAACGTTGAGCTCACGTCGTCCTGGCCGAAGAGTCCGTCACCGAGGTCGACTGCGAAGGTCTTGACGTCGACGGTCACGGTCGTGCCGGGGGGCCAGTAACTCTGCGGACGCCAGCGGACCTCACGGTTGCTCAGCCAGTAGAACGCCCCCTCCACCGGCGGGTCGGTGGTCACGGTGATCGCCTTCTGGGCGGCCTGCCGGTCGGGGATGCCCTCGTCGAAGCGCACCGCGATCGGTTGACCGACACCGACCACCGCGCCGTCGCCGGGGGACAGATAGGGCATGGTGAGGTTGGCCGGCGAGTGCGACTTGAAGCTCAGCGACTCGGTGGCCATGCCGCCCAGGCCGCGGGTCTCGGCGGCCACCGTGTAGTGCTTGTTGTAATTCAGACGGCCGGTGGTCTTCCAGCTCAGACCGTCGGGGGCGAGTTCGCCGGCGACCTCCTCGCCCTCGTCGTCGGTGATCGACACCGTGCCCAGCACGCCGCCCTGGACCGAGACGGTGACCGGTTGGTCCACCGGAACGCCCACCGCCTGGTCGGGCACGGAGGCGGTGAGTTTCGGGACCAGCAGGTCGCTGAACGGGGTGCCCTTATCGGCCAGCACCTTCGGGGCGCCGTCTCGCTGGCCGCAGGCGCTGAGGGTGAGCAGCAGTGCCGGGATGAGCAGGAGCGCGGTCAGCCAGGATCGAAGGCGCGACCGGAGAACCGGTCCGATGTTTCGCATCCGGGCTCCAACCTCGCGTCCGTTGGCGGGAATCGGCCCCGCGGTGCATCAGTCTAAGGCCGCCCCGAGACACCGCGCGACTTCGCAGGTCAGGACCGGAGGGAGCCGATTTCGCCGCGCCGCCGCCCGCCTGTTATTGTCGCTGGCACGCGCCGTTAGCTCAGTTGGTAGAGCAGCTGACTCTTAATCAGCGGGTCCGGGGTTCGAAACCCTGACGGCGCACCACAGCGTCCGCGCACCACCGGTGTCAACCGTCGCCTCGGCCGCCGCCCGAATCGCCGCGCCGGGCCCGACTCCGGTCGGTGACGTCGCGCCAGGTCAGGCTCAACCGGTCGGTTCCGGCCCGCGCCCCCCGCACGTCGTACCACCGCGGCTCCTGATGGCTCCGGCTGAAATACTCGAGTTCCTCGACGATCACCGGGTCGCCGGTCTGCACGCAGTCCACGTAGCGGGCGAACAACCCCGAGGACATGATGTCTGGCGCGGTTTCGATCATGCCGGCGCCGAGCAGGTCCTCGCGGCGGCGCCGAAGGTAGGCGCACGCGGCGGGGTTGGCTTCCCGGAACGTGAAGTCGGCGACCTGCCCGTCGTCGTCGCGCACCGCCTCGACCAGCGCGATCGGGTCGATCATCGCATCCGTGGTGGCCCGGAGCAGTGCGCGCATCTGCTCGCGGCTCGCGAGGTTCTCGGCCAGCGCCGCGTCGCGGATGAGCGTGTCGCGGACGCCGTTGAGGAAGATGTCGAGGGCTCCGTCGGCGTAGTCGGGCCGCACCGGCCTGTTGTAGAAGATCACGTCGAAATACAATGCGGCGGCCAACATTTCCATCGCCATGCCGAGGTCGACACCGGGACGGATCTCACCGCGCCGGGCGGCGTTTTGCAGCATCGGCGCGACCGAATCGACACGCGCCTTCCAGAAGTCGGACGTCACCTCGGTGAAGTCGGTGTCCCGGCCGGAGGGCAGCATCCGGTGAAACAACTTGCGCCCCTGATCGGTTTCGGCGATGGCCGCCACCGTCTCCGTCAACAGCCGCATGTCGTTCCGGAGATCCCCGGTGTCCGGCGTCGGGCTCAACTGATCGGCGCGGGTCAACATCGCCTCCAGCAGCAGCACGCGCCGGTCGTGCCAGTGCTCGGTGATCACCCCCGGGTCCAGGCCGGCGCGGCGGGCGACGCCGTCGACGCCGAACCCGTCGACCCCTCGGGCCACCAACTCCGCCAGGGCGGCGTCGTACACCTGCTCCCTCAGCACCCCGTCCAACCCGCGCCCCTTCCCGGCGTCGGCCCACCGGGTATAAAACTAGACGCCCCGATTGTTTCCGGCCGCAAAATTCATTCGAAAACCTTTTTTGTTCGGGTAAACTTTCTACGAGCCAGCCTTATCGACGAGAACTGAGGGGGCTCAGGATGATTCAGGCGCGCGCGGAGGCCACCCGGCAGGCGATTCTGGACGCCGGGGTCAGACTTTTCGGCGAGGCCGGTTACTGCAACACCGCCCTCAACGACATCATCGAGGCCGCCGGGGTCACCAAGGGCGCGACCTACTACCACTTCCGGTCCAAGGAAGCGGTGGCGGTCGCCCTGGTCGAGCAGGCCGATGCCCGGGTCGCCGAGACCGTGGCCGCGGTCCTGGCCCATCCCGGCCCGGCGTTGGAGAACCTGATCCGCTCGACGTTCGTCGTCGCCGACCTGAGCCGAAGCGATCCCGCGGTACGCGTCGGGATGCAGTTGCCCCACGCCCTGCCCCAGGTCAGCAACTGGAAGGCCGAGAGTCACATCAGGATTCAGACGCAGATCATCGACGCGGTGCGCGCGACGATCGCCGAGGGCGACCTGCGTGCCGACATCGACCCCGAGGACCTCGGGCGGACCCTGTTCGCCGCTTTCGTCGGCAATCACCTCACCTTCGAGGCGTCGGGGCTGGATCCGCGCACCGGGTTGGTCACCCTCTGGCGGATACTGCTGACCGGAATACTCGCCGGGGACTCCGCGGCGTTCTTCACCCGCTTCCTCGACCGCATCGGCGTCCACCACCCGGACGCGCCGCTTTGAAACACCGCCACGGCATGACCCCGGAGTTCGCCATCACCCTGGCGGACCGTCGCCTGGCGCAGACCGACGAACTGCTCGGCTGGCTGATCGAGAACCACGACAACGCCGACGGCATCCGCCACGCCGTGGAGTTGATCCGCGAGGCGCAACGCATCATCAGGTCGATGACCGCGCTTTAGAGCAACCTTGTTGAGATAGCCGTTCTCGCTATTCCGGCAGTCCATCAACCGATTTGACATGGGGAAACACCTCCTTCTATCCTTGCAGAAGGAAATGAGCGAATTAGCTCGGGAAACATTCCATTCGGATCAGGGAGGGACGATGGCGAAATCAGGGCCCACGGGCCTGGCGCCCGACCGCCCCGATGGCGGGGATGCGCAGGTGCGGGTCCGCACCTGTAGCCGGGTCGGGCTCACCGCGACGCCCCCGCGGCCCCGGCTGGGAAATCTGGTGCGCCGCCGCTGAGCCTGCCCTAGCGGCGGATTCTCCGGATCACGACGACCAGGCTCAGCACACCCATGCCGGCCATAGCTGCCGCCACCCTGGTCCGCTTGAGGAACCTGCGCACCGACGTCTTCGCGTCATCGGCCAGGCGCTGCGGGTTGGCCCGCTCGGCCAGGATGTCGACCGTTGACGCCAGCCGATCCCGCGCCACGGCGATCTCCTGCTTGATGTCCTCGGGATCGCGCTTTGCCACTTTCGTCCTCGCTTCCGCCGCCCTGCCGCCGCCCTGCCGGTCTACCCTAGAGCAGCGCGGGCGCCCGGAAGGTCGAACGGCGCCCGGGAGGTTGAGGAAAGGGATCCATCGGTGAGCGATTCTGCACGACTCGAGGTTGGCGACACGGCACCGGCGTTCAGCCTGCCCGAAGCCGGCGGCAAGACCGTCAAACTCTCCGATTTCAAGGGCCGCAAGGTGATCGTGTACTTCTATCCGGCCGCGTCGACGCCCGGGTGCACCAAGCAGGCCTGCGCCTTCCGGGACAGCATCGCCGACCTCAACGCCGCCGACATCGACGTGGTGGGGATTTCTCCCGACAAGCCCGAGAAGCTGGCGAAGTTCCGCGATGCGGAGTCGCTGAACTTCCCGTTGCTCTCCGATCCCGACAAGAAGGCCATGACTGCCTGGGGCACCTTCGGCGAGAAGAAGATGTACGGCAAGACGGTGCACGGCGCGATCCGCTCGACGTTCCTGGTCGACGAGAAGGGCAAGATCGCCGTCGCCCACTACAACGTCAAGGCCGCAGGTGCGACGACTCTGATCGGGAAGATGATCGCGGAGAACTCGTAGTCCTCATATCCGGCGACGGTTGGGAGCACCGCTCTCAGTGTCCTATCATCTGGTGGTCAGCTGTCACAGTCGATGACGCTTCCTGTCAGCGGGCAGGACTCCGGGGAATGGGGAAGTTGTGCAGGTTTCGGTTCGTTCTTATCTCACGTTGGGCACAGCGGCCGTGGTGGGCGCCGGCGCTATCGCCATGACGCCCGCGCTGCCCACTGGCGCCGCGCGCACCGCCCACCTGCCCGCGCCCGCTGTGGCCGAGGTCAGCCTGACCGGCTCGAGCTTCTCGCTGCCCGACGTTGTCGGGCTGTTGGGCAACGCCGACCTCGTCGGCCTGTTGGGCAACGCCGACCTCGTCGGCCTGTTGGGCAACGCCGACCTCGTCGGCCTGTTGGGCAACGCCGACCTGGGCGGGCTGTTGGGCACCGTCGACCTCGGCGAACTGTTGGGCACCGTCGACGTCGCCGAGGTGCTGGTCGGTGTCGGCGGATTGCTGGCCAACGTCGGCCTGGGCAACATCGACCTGGCCAACCTCGACCTCAGCGGGTTGCTGTCCGACCTTGCCAATGCCGTGACCCGGGAGTTCATCAAGCAGGCCGCTCCGGTGGTGATAGTCGCCGCCGGCGAAGTCCTCCGGTACGCCGGCGGCGCCGTCAGCGGCCTGGTCATCGGACCGGACTCCATCCCGGCGCGGTTCGGTTCGGTGATCGCCGAGATCCTCCCCACCGTCGTCACCGAACTCAAGGACGGCGGTGTCGCCGCCGCGCTGGCGTCGCTGAACAGCGGGCTGTCGGTGCCGATGGCTGTGGTGACCCAGGCGCTGGAGGATGTCGCCGCCGATATCAATACCTTCGCGGCCGCCCAGGTCTCCACTTTCATCGCGGCGGTGCCCGGTTTGCTGATGTCCGCCGTCTCCGCGGTGATCGGGAAGAACTTCCAGGGTCTCATCGACGTGATCGGCAACGCGATCTCCGGTCTGGCGGGCCGTGTGCAGCCCGCGGCGAGCGCCCCCGCGGCGAGCGCTCCCGTTTCAGTGGCAGACCCGGGGACGGAGGTCGCCGAGCAGGTTGCCGAACCGGTTGCCGAACCGGTTGCCGAACCGGTTGCCGAGCCGGATTCCGCACCGGCTTCCGCTGCCGTGGCGCCGGAGCGGCATGCTCCCCGCGCGGCGGCGTCCGTGCGCGGAGCCGCCGCTGAGCCGACCGACGAGGCCGGTTCGCCCGCACCGGCCAGTTCGCCTGCGCCGCAAGACGTTTCGGATGAGACCGTGGCTCCGGTGACCCGCCCCCGTGCCGCGGCGCCTCGTCCTGCCCCGGCCGCCGAGACCGCCGACGGCCCGGTGGAGACGACCCGGAAGCCGGCCCAGCGTGCCGGCCGGCACAGCGCACAGGGCCCCCGGGGCGCCGCGGCGTCCCGCGCCGGATAGCAGTCGGTCACGGCATCTGCCCGGGCGGCGGATCCAGGACCTTCTGGAGGAGACGGCAGTCGGCGGAAATGGTCAACAGCGCCAGGTCCATCTGGAGAATCCGGAACCTGTAGCCGTTCCCGCTGACCGAGTACTCGCGCTTTGCGCTGTCGCCGAACAGCGCGGACTCCTCGGTGGCGCCGTGTTCGGCGGCCACCCGGCGGATGACGTCGACGGCGATCCGGAAACCCTCCGCCGTCAGCGGTGGATCGAATTCAACGGGGTTCGCTGCGGGTTTGAGGGCGACGTTGCCCGGAAGTTCCGCGCACACCGAGCCGTGGTGTGCGGTCTTGGCGAAATCGCTTGTGGTGTCGAACTTCCACGGTTGGCCCCCCGGCACGGCCGTGCTGATCCCCTCGGCGATGGCCCCGGCGACAGTCGTAAGGCGGTCGCGGGCGGATTCGAAGGAGCCCCTGGCCCGCAGGCTGTCGATCAGGTCGATCCTCCGCTGTCGGTCGTCGCTCATCTGCCCTGCCTCCTGGTGGGCCCCGCAGCCCGACAGCGTCGACGCGGTGAGCGCCAGTGCCGTGGCCGCGGCGGTCCGGTGAATTCTCATCTGGTCATCGCTGTCGGGTGGGATGCGGGGGTTGCGCCGTGACCGCCAGTTCCGGGCGGTCGAGAAGTATTGCGGCGAGGTTGAATCCGGTGATCCGCTCCGTGGCGGCCCGCCCGTAGTCGGAATGACCGTGCGCGGCGGTCTTGACCCATTCGATAGGCCGGCCCTGGCTGTCCGTTCCGACCTGCACAGTGCGGGCTTGGGTCTCCAGGTGGGTGAACAGGTACCGTTCGCCCACAACGGAATTCGGGTCGGCGCCCCAGCCGTGCAACGGGGCCAGCGCGCCGATCTGGTTGGCGACGAGGTCGTCGGGTGCGGTCATCACGAAAACCTGTTCGTTGCGCAGCCCCAGATCGGCGGGTTTGACGGCCTGGAATCCCGGTGAGCCGTACAGGACGGCGTTGTCCACCATCCCACCCGCGCCGCCCTTGAGGGCGACTCCCGACATCAGGGAACCGTAGGAGTGCCCGAACAGCGCGGTGGTGTGGCCCGGCTTGGCGGCCGCGTTGAGACCGCCGAGGAAGGATCTCAACTGCGGAGCGCCGGACTGGGCCAGGTCGTCGTCGAGCATCTCCGGCGACGTCATCGTCAGCGGCGGCTGGTAGCCCATGAACGCGACGGCGGCGACCGAGTCGTCGGTCTTGGTCACCCGGACGATCTGCTGGGCCTCGTCTACCAGCTCGCCGGCTTCGGACGTCATGGTGGACAACGATTTCCGGGTGCTGCTGCCGACGCCGGGGACGGTGACCGAGATGTGGTCGGCGGCGTAGGGGTCGCCCACGGAGACGGCCGCCATGACCATTTCGGAGGGGTCGGCGGGCCGGGCGACGTAGACCAGATGGGAATCCGGCGTCGACAAGGAGTCGCGGATTCCGGCGATGTCGGCCAGCCGGTCGGTCCGGACCCGGCCCTCGGGCAGTCTCCGGTATTCCCGCTCCAGTTCGTCGAGCAGTCTCTTGTTGGCCCCCTCGACGGCCGTGAGCGTGGCGTGCGGATCGGGGCCGCCGGCTCGCGCCGCGGTGCCACCGGACTCGGGGAAACCCGTCGTGCCCAGACCGGCGGTGGCGGCGCTGAGTCTCACCGCGACGGCGTGGTCTGCGGCGAGCAGTGTGCCCACCGAGGCGCTCAACTCGCTTGCGAACGAGGCCGCCCGGGTCTGGCGTGCCGCTGCGCTGACGGCGTTGTAGCAGTGCGGGTCGGTGACCGAGAAGTATTGGTCGACAACGAATCCGGCGCTCTCCGCGGCGCGCACGATGCGGAGCACGGCCTGGCGGGCCTGGTGGATCTCACTCGCCCCGGAGCGGGCGACGCGTGACGCGCCGTGAAGTTGGTCGGCCAGTGCGATGACCGTCATCCGGTCGCGGTGGGAGCGCTGCTGGGCCGACTCGGCCGCGTCGCCCTCCCACGGCGTACCGCCGGGGAAACCGATGCGGGCGGCCAGTTCGGTGAAGGCGTCCTCCCACACCGTCGCCGTCCTGGTCCAGTGGCCGGCCGCCTCGGTCAGGTGGTCGGTGTCCCAGCGGCGGACCGCCGACAGCGTCGGAACGGGCACCTACCGCCCGATCGACAGGTCGTCCGCGGACCCGGCATCCCCTCGGGTGTAGGCCGACGCGGCCGCGGTCAACGCGGCGGCGGTGGCCCGCATCCGGGCGGACAACATCCCGGCGGTCGACCCGGCGGCGGCGTGCACGGCGGCGACGGCCGCGGCCGTCGCCTGCGCCGACCCGCACGGGGTGGCCGGAGCAGCGGTGACAGCGACCTCGTCCGACCAGGTTCCGCAGTCCGCTGCCAGGCGCGCAAGGCCGTCGAGGTCGACCGTTAGCAAACTCATGTGCCGGAGTGTACGTCGATCGTCGCGATCGCGTTCACGCCTCAACCGGGGCTGTGAGTAGTCGACGGAATCACCCGTCGACAGCGTTGGAACGCCTTACCTCGGAGGCGAGATCATCGATCCGCTGGGTGAGATCGGAGCGGAGAGCGTCGATCTCCTTGGCCGTAGCCGCCTGGTTCGCGGTGTCCTCCTGGGCGACCCGCTGGATGATCCACGATGCCAGAGTCGCCGTCACCAGGCCGACGAGACTGATCCCGCCGATCATCAGGAAGACCGCTATGACCCTGCCCGTCGTCGTGACGGGCGATAAGTCGCCGTAGCCGACAGTGGTCACTGTGGTGATCGCCCACCACACCGCGTCACCGAAGCTGTTGATGTTGGAACCGGGCTGACCGCGTTCCGCATCCAGAATGGCCAAGCCGGCCACATAGATCAGCAACGTGACGCTGAAAGCCGAATAGATGATCAGCCGGCCGCGAATCGCCCCGCCGATCGCCTTCTGCAATGCCCCGAACAGCACGAGCAGTCGCAGCAGTCGCAGCGGCCGGAGGAACGGAAGCGAGACAACGGCGAGGTCCAGCAGGTGGTGAAAGAACCACCGCTGGCGGTTTTTCGCCAGGATCAGACGCGCCAAATAGTCCACGGCGAAGATCGCCCATGTCACAAGGAGAATCGTCTCCAAAATCTCGTCGTCGCGTCCCTGCGGGTTGGCCAACACCTGCACGGAGTACACCGCGAGGAAGATGACGGCGACAACGGCCAGGGGCCATTCGGTTCGCGTCTCCCACCGGCGCAACCTGGGTTCCTGGTCGATCGTCGCCGTATCTCGAGACGGCGGAGCTTCTCCTGTCGTCAACGTTCCCTCCGGTTGCGCGCGTAGAACAGAGAATCCACGCGAACAGTCTCGGCCACAGATGACGGCGCGCACTGAGCGACACGACACCGTGGAAACGACAGGCCGCGCTGCGGAGACCCAGTCGTGCTGGGAGTTACTCCTCGCCCTCGCCCTCGCCCTCGCCGTCCGTGGCCAGGTCGGCCAGGTACTCCGCCGACGCCTCGGCGCGGGCGTCGCGGTATCGCTGCTCGCGATCCCGCTGCTGCTGCTCCAGGCTGCGTCCCCACGTGTGTGCGCGGTTCCAACTCCCCATCTGCACCCCTCCAGCCCGCACGACTTGCCGAACCGGCCTTATTTTACCTTCGGTGGGCATGCCGTGTGCCGCTTCGCAGCCGCCGTCAGCGGCACCGCGTAGATGGCCCTAGCTGCATGGTTCGTTGCATGGACCCCGAAACGAACACCGCCCCACCTGCATATTCGCAGGTGAGGCGGTGTTTTACCTCGGGGTGGCTGACGGGACTCGAACCCGCGACAGCCAGGATCACAACCTGGTGCTCTACCAACTGAACTACAGCCACCATCGCCGCTCGCGCGGCGTTGTCGATACTAGACGCTTTCGGCCTCGGCGGCCGAATCGGTTTCCGGCCCGGGGCCGCCGGCCCCGTCCGGTTCGGCCGCCGCTTCGGCGATCTCGCTGCTCGAAGGCCCCGGCACCGGCACGAAGGCGGTCCGGCGGTAGTACCGCAACTCCTTGATCGACTCCTGGATGTCGGCCAGCGCGCGGTGGGCCAGACCCTTCTCCGGCTGGCCGTAGTAGATCCGCGGATACCAGCGCCGGCACAACTCCTTGATCGAACTGACGTCGATCATCCGGTAGTGCAGGTAGTCGTCCAGCGCGGGCATGTCCCGGGCGATGAAGCCGCGGTCGGTGGCGATGGAATTCCCGGCCAGCGGTGCGGTTTTGGCGGTCTTGACGTGGCCGCGGATGTAATCCATCACCATCTGCTCGGCCGAGGCCAGGTCGATGGTCGACGCCCGGACCTCCTCGGTCAGGCCGGAACTCTTGTGCATCCGGGCGACCACCTCCACCATGTTGTCCAGCGCCTCGTCGTCGGCGTGGATCACCACGTCGATACCGTCGCCGAGGACGTTGAGTTCGGCGTCGGTCACCAGCGCCGCGATCTCGATCAGCCGGTCCGAGCGCAGGTCAAGCCCGGTCATCTCACAGTCGATCCACACCAATTCGTCGCGCACAGCGATCAACAGTAGGCCCAGCCGACCCAGTAGTGTCTTAGCGGCCGAAAAACCATCGGAGCGCAGACGAAAGGGCCAGTGATGACCGACCCGACCGCGACCCCCGCCCAGCAGATCGCCGCCGGTTACGCCACCACGGGGCAGGCGCTCGAACTGGGCTCGGTGATGGTGGGCGGAGCGGTGGACCCGACCGCCCAGGTCCGTATCCCGCTGGCGATGGTGAACCGGCACGGCCTGGTGGCGGGCGCCACCGGCACCGGCAAGACAAAGACCCTGCAGGTGATCGCCGAGCAACTCTCGGCGGCCGGCGTTCCCGTGGTGATGGCCGATTTCAAGGGCGACCTTTCCGGGCTGACCCAGCCCGGCGAAGCCGGCGAGAAGGTCGCCGAGCGCGCCAGGGACACCGGCGATCAGTGGGCCGGCACTCCGTTCCCGGTGGAGTTCTTCTCCCTGGGCACCGGTGGAATCGGCGTTCCGGTGCGGGCCACCATCTCCGCCTTCGGCCCGATCCTGCTGTCGAAGGTGCTGGGCCTCAACCAGAACCAGGAGTCCAGCCTCGGGCTGATCTTCCACTACGCCGACCAGCAGGGTCTGCCACTGCTGGATTTGAAGGACCTCCGCTCGGTGATCACCTTCCTGACCAACACAGCCGAGGGCAAGGCGCAACTGAAGGCTCTTGGCGCGGTGTCGAGCCAGACCGCCGGGGTGATCCTGCGCGCGCTGATCAATCTCGAGGCCGACGGAGGCGACACCTTCTTCGGGGAACCCGAACTCGAACCGACGGACCTGATCCGACTCGACCCGCAAGGCCGCGGCATCATCAGTCTGTTCGAACTGGGGGACCAGGCCGCCCGGCCGGTGATGTTCTCCACCTTCTTGATGTGGGTGCTGGCCAACCTGTTCAACGACCTGCCCGAAGTGGGCGACGTCGACAAGCCGAAGTTGGTGTTCTTCTTCGACGAGGCCCATCTGC
>NZ_JBBATF010000059.1:0-15987 GCF_040398885.1 Mycobacterium sp.
GCCGGCGTGCACGACGTGCTGGCCAAGTCGCTGGGCAGCGACAACGCGATCAACGTGGTGCATGCCACCGTGGCCGCGCTGAAGATGCTGCAGCGCCCCGAGGAGGTGGCCGCCCGCCGCGGTCTGCCGATCGAAGACGTGGCGCCCGCGGGCATGCTCAAGGCGCGTCGCGAGAGCGAGGCGGCACTGGCGGCCGCCGCGCGTGAAGGAAGCGCATAGCCATGGCCCAGAACGAATCAGCACAGCTCAAGATCACCCAGGTGCGTGGCACCGTCGGCGCGCGCTGGAAGCAGCGTGAGACCCTGCGGACCCTGGGCCTGAAGAAGATTCGCCAGTCGGTGGTCCGCGAGGACAACCCGCAGACCCGCGGGCTGATCAACGTCGTGCATCACCTCGTGGAAGTTGAAGAGGTGAACTCATGAGCGACGGCACCGACAGCGTCATCAAGTTGCACGACCTGCGCCCGGCCCCGGGTGAGAAGAAGGCCAAGACCCGCGTCGGCCGCGGTGAGGGCTCAAAGGGCAAGACCGCCGGTCGCGGCACCAAGGGAACCAAGGCCCGCAAGAACGTGCCGGTGGTCTTCGAGGGCGGGCAGATGCCGATTCACATGCGGCTGCCCAAGCTCAAGGGGTTCAAGAACCGTTTCCGCACCGAGTACGCGGTGGTCAACCTCGGCGACATCAGCCGGCTGTTCCCGGCCGGCGGCGACGTCGGCGTCGCGGATCTGGTCGCCAAGGGCGCGGTTCGGAAGAACGAACTGGTCAAGGTGCTCGGCGATGGCAAGCTGACGGTGCGGGTCAACCTGACCGCACACAAGTTCAGCGGCAGCGCCCGCGAGAAGATCACCGCGGCCGGGGGATCGGCCACCGAGGTCTCCTGACCCGGTCGCTGTTCCCACTGTTCCCCGCGAGCAGACGCAAAGGCCCCGCACGCCTCGGCGTGTCGGGGCCCTTTGCGTCTGCTCGCGCGGGAAACGTAGCCTCGGATCATGCCTTCCTTCCTGCCCGGCGTTCCCGACGACCTGCGCGGACTGGCCCGCCGCGTGGACACCGCCCGCCACCGCGGCGTGCCCGACGGCTGCATCCTCGAACTGAACCTGCAATCCGCGCCCCCGGAGACCGCCGGATTCGACCCGCTGAGGCTGCTCACCGGCGCGGGCCGGCCGATGACCCTGCGCGACGCCGTCGCCGCCATCCATCGCGGCGCCGACGACGATCGGATAGCGGGAATGATTGCCCGCGTGCAGCTTTCGGCCGCCGCGCCTGCAGCGGTCCAGGAACTGCGGGACGCGGTCGTCGCCTTCGCCAAGGTCAAACCCTCGCTGGCGTGGGCCGAGACCTACCCGGGGACGCTGTCCTACTACCTGGCCTCGGCGTTCGGTGAGGTATGGATGCAGCCGTCGGGCACAGTCGGGTTGGTCGGCTTCGCCACCCACGCGCTGTTCCTGCGGGACGCGCTGGACAAGGCCGGCGTCCAGGCGCAGTTCGTGGCCCGCGGCGAGTACAAGTCGGCGGCCAACCTCTTCACCCAGGACCGCTACACCGACGCCCACCGGGAGGCCGACAGCCGGCTCATCGAGAGCCTGCAGACCCAGGTGTGGCAGGGCATCGCCGAGGCCCGCGGCCTGGACAACGCCGCGCTGAACGTGCTCGCCGACCGGGCCCCGTTGCTGCGCGACGACGCGTGCGAGGCGAAGCTGTTGGATCGCATCGGTTTTCGCGACGAGGCGTATCTGCGGATCGCCGAACTGGTCGGCTCGCAAGGCCTCGACGATCCGGACTCCGACGACGCGCCGCCCCGCCTGTTGCTGTCCCGCTACGCCCAGACTCGGACCGGCGGGCCGTCCGTCCCGGGCCGCCCGGGCAAACCGGCCATCGCGGTGGTGACGGTCGCCGGTCCCATCGTCAGCGGCCGCGGCGGTCCGCAGGGGATCCCGCTGTCGCGGAGCAGCGCCGGGGCGGACACCATCGCCGCTGCGCTGCGCGAAGCCGCCGCCGACGATTCGGTGAAGGCGGTGGTGCTGCGGGTGGACAGCCCGGGCGGGGCGGTCACCGGATCGGAGACGATCTGGCGGGAGGTGCAACGGGTGCGCGAGGGCGGCAAGCCCGTGGTCGCCTCGATGGGCGGGGTCGCGGCCTCCGGGGGCTACTACATCGCGATGGCCGCCGACAAGATCGTCGCCAACCCCGGTACCGTCACCGGTTCGATCGGGGTGGTGACCGGAAAACTCGTCGCCCGTGAGCTCAAGGACCGGCTCGGGGTCGGCTCGGATGCGGTACGCACCAACGTCAATGCCGACGCCTGGTCGGTGGACGCGCCGTTCACCGATGACCAGCGCGCGATGGTCGAGGCCGAAGCCGACCTGTTCTACGACGACTTCGTGCGCCGGGTGGCGCAGGCGCGGGGGATGACGGTCGCCGACGTCGACGCGGTGGCCCGGGGGCGGATCTGGACCGGCGCCGACGCGCTCGAGCGGGCACTGGTCGACGAGTTGGGCGGCCTGCGCGCCGCGGTGCGGCGGGCGAAGGTGCTCGCCGGCCTTGTTGCCGACGCCAAGGTGGCACTGAAGGCCTTCCCGGGCGCGTCGGTGCGCGATTACCTGCGACCCAGGGCATCCTCGCAGCCGGCCGCATCACTGTCCGACGCCGCCGCCGGACTGCTCGGCTCGGCGTTCACCGGCCTGATCCAGCGCGGCGAGCAATCCCTGAGTGGCAGCACGGCGCTGTGGCTGGGGGACTGGCGTTTCTAGCGGGTGGCGCTGACGTAGGTGATCTCACCGAGGGGGTCGTAATCACCCCGGTTCGGCGGCTGCAAACCGGCGCGGGCGAACAGTTCGTCGCCGGGCACCCCGGTGACCTGCCAGCCGGCGCCGCGCAGATACTCCATGACGTTATTGCGCGGCCCGGAGTAGATCAGTGCGGGCATGTCGAGATCGAGGCCGCGCTCCCGCAGGTTCGCCGACATCTCCCCGGCCCGCTCGGCGTCGAAATCGACTATGCCCGGGACGTATTCGGTGGCCGCCGCACTGCCGGGGGCGCTCAGCGCGGTGATCGTGTCGACCAGCCGGTCCTGGGCGTCGGGCGGCAGGTAGATCAGCAGACCTTCGGCCAGCCAGGCGGTCGGCGTCGCGGGGTCGAAGCCGGCCGAGCTCAGCGCGGCGGGCCAGTCGCCCCGCAGATCCACACCCACCGTCCTACGGTCGGCGGTGGGCTCGGCGCCCAATGCGGACAGCGTGGCGGTCTTGAAGTCGACGACGGCGGGCTGGTCGATCTCGTAGACGACGGTGCCCGGGGGCCAGGGCAGTCGATAGGCCCGGGAGTCCAGTCCCGCGGCCAGGATCACCGCCTGCCGGATCCCCGACGCCGTCGCACGGATGCAGTGATCGTCGAAGAACCGGGTGCGCATCGCCATTCCGGCGATCATCGCCTCTGTTCGCTCCGCCCCGTCGTCGCCGAAAGGTGAGCTCGCCAGGCGGCCGTCGAGCAAGTCGGTGAAGAACGGGATGCCCACCGCGCGAACCAGCGGCTCGGCGAACGGGTCGTCGATCAGCCGGCGGTCCGGCCGGCTGGCCATCGCCCGGCCGGCGGCCACCATGGTCGCGGTGGCTCCCACGCCGGAGGCCAGATCCCAGGAATCGCCCTCGCTGCGGCTGGCGGTCATGCGGCCTTCTTCCGGATCGGCGGGGTTTGGTTAGCCAACATAATCATCCCACCCGGCGTTCCGCGGGTCGAGGCCGGGACGATTCCCGGCCGGCCTCGGGTAACTGTTAGTCTCGTAGACTGATCAGGCGCGCTGAAGCGTGCGTTGACCAAGGATTACCGCCAACGCTGGCCAGCCCAGCCGCACCGGCACGTCGCGACCCTATTGCGGCTGCCCAGGAGGAAGAGTGCTCTCGGCTTTCATCTCGTCGCTGCGGACAGCCGACCTTCGGCGGAAGATTCTCTTCACCCTGGGCATCGTGATCCTGTACCGGGCCGGCGCCACGCTGCCTTCGCCCGGAGTGAACTACGGCAATGTGCAGCAGTGCATCAACGAGGTCAGCGGCGGCGCCGGAGCGCAGATCTATTCGCTGATAAACCTGTTCTCCGGCGGCGCGCTCCTGCAGCTGTCGGTGTTCGCCGTTGGCGTCATGCCCTACATCACCGCGAGCATCATCGTGCAGTTGCTCACCGTGGTGATCCCGCGCTTCGAGGAGTTGCGCAAAGAAGGACAAGCGGGCCAAGCGAAGATGACGCAGTACACCCGCTACCTGTCCATCGCGCTGGCGCTTCTGCAGGCCACCAGCATCGTGGCGCTGGCCGCCAACGGCGGTCTGCTGCCGAACTGCTCGGTGGACGTCCTGGACAGCAAGGCGATCTTCCCGCTTATCGTCATCGTGCTGGTCATGACCGCCGGCGCCGCCCTGGTGATGTGGATGGGCGAACTGGTCACCGAACGGGGCATCGGCAACGGCATGTCGCTGCTGATCTTCGCCGGTATCGCCGCCGCCATCCCGGCCGAGGGCAAGTCCATCCTGGACACCCGCGGCGGCCCCGTGTTCGCCGCGGTCTGCGTCGCAGCCCTGGCGATCATCATCGGCGTGGTGTTCGTCGAGCAGGGCCAACGCCGCATCCCTGTGCAGTACGCCAAGCGCATGGTGGGCCGGAGGATGTACGGCGGCACCTCGACGTACCTGCCGTTGAAGGTCAACCAGGCCGGCGTCATCCCGGTCATCTTCGCCTCATCGCTGATCTACATCCCGCACCTGATCACCCAGCTCATCCAGAGCGGCCGCGGCGGCCCCGGAAACGGCTGGTGGGACCGGTTCGTCGCCGAGCACCTCACCAACCCGGCCGACCCCATCTACGTCGTGATCTACTTCGGCCTGATCATCTTCTTCACCTATTTCTACGTCTCGATCACCTTCAACCCCGAAGAACGAGCCGACGAGATGAAGAAGTTCGGCGGCTTCATCCCCGGCATCCGCCCCGGTAAACCCACCGCGGACTATCTGAGCTACGTACTGAACCGGATCACCCTTCCCGGCTCGATCTACCTCGGCATCATCGCAGTGCTGCCAAACCTGTTCCTCCAAGTGGGCAACAGCGGTAGCGTGCAGAACCTGCCGTTCGGCGGTACGGCGGTGCTGATCATGATCGGCGTCGGCCTCGACACGGTTAAGCAGATCGAGAGCCAGCTGATGCAGCGCAACTACGAAGGGTTCCTCAAGTGAGAGTCGTCCTGTTGGGGCCGCCGGGGGCGGGCAAGGGGACCCAGGCGGTCAGGTTGGCCGAGAAGCTGGGCGTCCCGCACATCTCGACCGGTGATCTGTTCCGGGACAACATCAGCAACGGCACCGAGCTGGGCGTGCGGGCCAAGCACTACCTGGACGCCGGGGAGCTGGTACCCACCAGCCTGACCAATGACCTGGTCGACGACCGGCTCAACGATTCCGACGCGGCCGCCGGGTTCATCCTCGACGGGTTCCCCCGCACCATCGACCAGGCCCGGGCGCTGCACGACATGCTGGAGCGACGCGGCTCCAAGCTGGACGCCGTGCTCGAGTTGCGGGTGCCCGAGGAGGTGCTCGTCGAGCGCCTCGCCGCCCGCGGCCGGGCCGACGACACCGAGGACGTGATCCGCAACCGGTTCCGGGTCTACCGCGACGAGACCGCGCCGCTGCTGGACTACTACGAGAACGAGCACGAGTTGAAGACGGTCGACGCCGTCGGCACCCTCGACGAGGTCTTCGATCGGGCTCTGCACCTGCTCGGCCGCTGACCTTGGTCTCCCTGCCCGGATTGCGCGGCCGGAAAACGGTGCCGGCCCGAACCGCCGGTGAGCTCGACGCGATGGCGGCCGCCGGTGCGGTGGTCGCCGCCGCACTGCGGGCCGTCCGGGAGGCCGCCGAACCCGGGGTCTGCACCAAAGATCTCGACGATGTCGCCGAAACCGTCATCCGGGAGGCCGGCGGGACGCCGTCGTTCCTGGGTTATCACGGGTTCCCGGCGAGCATCTGTTCCTCGGTGAACGACCGGGTCGTGCACGGCATCCCCTCGGTCGCCGAGGAACTGGTCTACGGCGACCTGGTGTCGATCGACTGCGGCGCGATCCTGGACGGCTGGCACGGTGACGCCGCGGTCACCTTCGGGGTCGGTGGGCTGATCCCCGCCGACGAGGCGCTCTCGGCGGCCACCCGGGCGGCCATGGAGGCCGGTATCGCGGCGATGATCCCCGGCAACCGGCTGACCGACGTCTCACACGCCATCGAGAAAGGCACCCGTGCGGCCGAGCACGCCCAAGGCCGCCGGTACGGGATCGTCGCCGGCTACGGCGGCCACGCCATCGGCCGCCAGATGCACATGGACCCGTTCCTGCCCAACGAGGGCGAACCCGGTCGCGGGCCGTTTCTGGTGGCCGGTTCGGTGCTGGCCATCGAGCCGATGCTGACCCTCGGCACCACCGCAACCCGCATCCTCGAGGACGATTGGACGGTGGTCACCACCGACGGTTCCCGTGCCGCGCACTGGGAGCACACCGTCGCGGTGACCGACGACGGCCCGCGGATCCTGACGGTCTGAGCCGTGAGTGATCCCATCGCCGCGGCGAGGACCAACTGGGAGCGCGCAGGCTGGGGGGACGTCGCCGAGGGCATGGTTGCGGTGACATCGGTCATGCGGGCACACCAGATCCTGCTGGCCCGGGTGGAGAACGCGCTGCGCCCCTACGACCTGAGCTTCTCCCGGTTCGAGTTGTTGCGACTGCTGGCCTTCAGTCGCTCCGGGGCACTGCCCATCACCAAGGCCTCCGACCGATTGCAGGTCCACGTGACCAGCGTCACCCACGCCATCCGCCGCCTGGAAACCGACGGCCTGGTGCAGCGCGTACCGCATCCCACCGACGGCCGCACCACCCTGGTGCAGATCACCGATCTTGGGCGTTCAACGGTCGAGGACGCCACCGTCACGCTCAATCGGCAGGTGTTCGCCGATATCGGGATGTCGCCGGATCAAGCGCGGGCCCTGGTCAGTGCGATCGAAACCCTGCGCCGAAACGTCGGTGACTTCTGACGAGGAGATCTGCTCATGTATGAAGTTGCAGGACAGGATAATTCGCCGAAGCCCGTCGTGCTGTTGCGCCGACTGCGAAATCGGATGAAGGGATCGCGCGGTGCGGGAGGCACTGCGCGAGATCTGGAGACTGCCCTGCAGTCAGCCCCTGGGAGGGGATCATCGAAGCTGATGAATCGGTTGGGGCGCTGCATGCCCTCCCGTTCCACCTATCTCGAAATCGGAGTGGCGAGAGGAAAGACATTCGTATCGGTCGACCTGCCGTTCAAGTGGGGTGTCGACCCACACCCGAGGTTGGATCTGAACCTGCTGCCGCCGGGTTGCCGGTTTTCATCGTGCGGTTCGGACGAATTCTTCGACAACCTCGACCCCGGCATACGGTTCGACCTGATCTACCTCGACGGCCTGCACCACTGGCATCAGACCTACCGGGATCTTCTGAACTGCTTCGATCATGCCCATCCACACACCGTCATCGTCGTCGACGACGTGGTTCCCTGCGACGAATACTCCGCACGGACCGACCGGGCCGCCGCGCTGGCGGCCCGCCATGCCACCGGCGATACCAGCCGCGCGTGGCACGGTGACGTGTACAAGGTGATGTTCGCCCTCCGCGACTATCACCCGCAACTCGAGTTTCGCGTCATCGCCGACGGGGCGAATCCGCAGGCGGTCATCTGGAGCCCGGCCGGTTTCGCCAGGGAGGACCGGCGAGCCGTGGCGGATGCCGACTCCTACTCGGAGCAGACGTACTCCACCGTGTTCACAGACGGACTGCCGCCCGCCTGGTTCCGGTGCGTCACTGAGGACGAGGCTGTGCGGGCGCTCAGCGCAGCGTCTCGATCACCGCGCTGAAGTCCAGTCCGGCGTGCTCCTCGGCGAAGGCGGCGTAGATCTGTGCGGCGTGGCTGCCCAGCGGGGCCGAGGCCCCGGTGGAGGCCACCGCGTCCATCGCCAGCCCGAGGTCCTTGTTCATCAGCGCGGTGGCGAACCCGGGCCTGAATTCGTTGTTGGCCGGCGACGTCGGCACCGGGCCGGGAACCGGGCAGTTGGTGTGCACCGCCCAGCAGTTGCCCGTCGCGCCGGTGACCACGTCGAACAGCGACTGCGCCGACAGGCCGAGTTTCTCGGCGAGGACGAAAGCCTCGCCGACGGCGATCTGCTGCACCGCCAGCAGCATGTTGTTGCACAGCTTGGCTGCCTGCCCGGACCCGGACTTGCCGCAGTGAATGATCTTGCCCGCCATGGCCTCCAGCACCGGCCGGGCCCGCTCGAGGGCCTCGGCGTCGCCGCCGACCATGAAGGCCAGGGTGCCGGCGGCGGCGCCCTTGACGCCGCCGGAGACCGGAGCGTCGAGTTGGGAGAAGCCGCGCTCGTCGGCGTAGCCGTTGATCTGGCGGGCGTCGTTGACGGAGATGGTGGAACTGTCGATGAACAACGCGCCCGCGGCGGCGGCCGGCATGACCTCCGCGTAGCTCTCCTTGACCAGGGTGCCGTTGGGCAGCATGGTGATCACCACATCGGCGCCCCGGACCGCCTCAGCCCCGGTGTCGCAGAGGGTGACGCCCTGGCCGGCCGCCGCCTCGCGGGCGGCGGGCACCGGGTCGAAGCCGTGCACGGTGTAGCCGGCGTTGACCAGGTTGCCGGCCATCGGCGTGCCCATGTTGCCCAGTCCCAGGAACGCGATCGTGGTCATGTGTCTCCCTGTCGTTCGGTTGGGCGCCAGGCCGGTTAAGCCCCGGCGCGGGCGCGGGTGGCCTCGGCGCGGCCGATCACCACGCGCATGATCTCGTTGGTGCCCTCCAGGATCCGGTGCACCCGGAGGTCGCGGACGATCTTCTCCAGTCCGTACTCGCGCAGGTAGCCGTACCCGCCGAGCAGTTGCAGCGCGCGATCGGCGACGTCGTAGCAGGAGTCGGTGACGTGCAGTTTGGCCATCGCGCACAGCGTGACCTTGTCGGCCTCGTCGTCGTCCAGAGCGGCCGCCGCCCGCCACAGCATCAATCGGGAGGTCTCCAGGGCGGTGGCCATGTCGGCCAGCGCGAACCGGATGGTCGGCTCGTCGATCAGCGCAGACCCGAAGGCGTGCCGGTCCACCAGATACTTCGCCGCCTTGTCATAGGCCGCCTGGGCGCCGCCGAGCGAGCATGCGGCGATGTTGAGCCGTCCGCCGTTGAGACCGTTCATCGCGATCCCGAAACCGGTGCCCTCGGACTCCGGGCCGCCGATCAGGGCGTCGGCGGGAACCCGGACACCTTCGAGGATGACCTGTGCGGTGGGCTGGGCGTTCCAGCCCATCTTCTCCTCGTTGGCGCCGAAACTCAATCCCGGAGTGCCCTTTTCGACGATGAAGGCCGAGATGCCGCGCGGTCCGTCGGCGCCGGTGCGCGCCATGACGACGTAGACGTCCGAGCTGCCGGCGCCGGAGATGAACTGCTTGACGCCGTCCAGGACATAGTGATCGCCGTCGCGAACGGCCTTGGTGCGCAGCGCCGCGGCGTCCGACCCGGCGCCGGGTTCGGTCAGGCAGTAGCTGGCGATCAGTTCCATCGACGCCAGACGCGGTATCCAGGACTTGCGTTGCTCGGGGGTCCCGTAGGTGTCGATCATCCACGCGCACATGTTGTGGATCGAGATGAACGACGCGATCACCGGATCGGCGACCGAGAGCTGTTCGAAGATCCGCACCGCGTCCAGTCGGCGCAGACCGCTGCCGCCGACGTCCTCGCCGCAGTAGACGGCACCCATGCCCAGCTCGGCGGACTCCCGCAGCACATCGACCGGGAAGTGTTTGGTCTTGTCCCACTCCAGGGCATGCGGGGCAAGGCGTTTGGCCGCGAAGGCTGCGGCGGTGTCGGTGATGACCCGTTCGTCTTCGTCCAATGTGAAGTTCATCGCGGGCACATCACTTCATGGTCGGGATGACGAACTCCGCGCCATCCTTGATGCCCGACGGCCAGCGCTCGGTGATGGTCTTGACCTTGGTGTAGAACTGGATCGACGTCGGTCCGTGCTGATTGAGGTCGCCGAAACCGGACCGCTTCCACCCGCCGAAGGTGTGGTAGGCCACCGGGACCGGGATCGGGACGTTGACCCCGACCATGCCGACCTGCACCCGGGAGACGAAGTCGCGGGCGGTGTCGCCGTCACGGGTGAAGATCGCCACGCCGTTGCCGTACTCGTGCTCGTTGGGCAGCTTGAGGGCCTCCTCGTAGTTCTTGGCCCGCACGATGCACACCACCGGACCGAAGATCTCGTCGGTGTAGATCGACATGTCGGTGGTGACGTGGTCGAACAGGGTGGGCCCGATGAAGAACCCACCCTCGAGGCTCTCGTCGCCGAAAGTCAGTTCGGCGCTGGCTTTCTCGCGGCCGTCGACGACGATTTCCGCGCCCTCGGCGACGCCCGCGTCGATGTAGCCGCGCACCCGGTCCAGGGCGGCCTCGGTGACCAGTGGTCCGTAATCGGCCTTGGGGTCCAGGCTGTGGCCGACCCGCAGGTGCTCGACCCGTTCGGCCAGCCTGTTGCGCAACCGGTTCGCGGTCTCCTCGCCGACCGCCACCGCGACGCTGATCGCCATGCACCGCTCGCCGGCGCTGCCGTAGCCCGCGCCGACGAGTGCGTCGACGGCCTGGTCCAGATCGGAGTCGGGCATCACGATCATGTGGTTCTTGGCGCCGCCGAAGCACTGCGCGCGCTTGCCGTGCGCGGCGGCCCCGGAGTAGATGTACTGCGCGATGTCGGAGGAGCCGACGAAGCCCACGGCCTTGATGTCGGGGTGGGCCAGGATGGCGTCCACCGCCTCCTTGTCACCCTGCACGACCTGGAACACCCCCGGCGGCAGACCTGCCTCGAGGAATAGTTCGGCCAACCGCAGCGGCACCGAGGGATCGCGCTCGGAGGGCTTGAGGATGAAGGCGTTGCCGCACGCCAGTGCCGGGCCGGCCTTCCACAGCGGGATCATCGCCGGGAAGTTGAACGGGGTGATACCGGCGACCACGCCGAGTGGCTGGCGGATGGAGTAGACGTCGATCCCGGGGCCGGCGTTCTCGGTGAACTCGCCCTTCATCAAATGCGGTATGCCGGTGGCGAATTCGATGACCTCGACGCCGCGCTGGATGTCGCCCAGTGCATCGGCGACGGTCTTGCCGTGCTCCAGCGAGAGCAGTTCGGCGATCTCGTCGGCGTTGGCGTTGACCAACTCGATGAACTTCATCAGCACCCGGGCGCGCTTCTGCGGGTTCCACGCCGCCCATTCCCGCTGCGCCTCCACGGCGGAGGCGACGGCGGTGTCGACGTCGGCGGCCGAGGCCAGTAACACCTGGGCCTGCACCTTGCCGGTGCTGGGGTTGAACACGTCGGCGGTGCGGGTGCTGGCCAGTGGGCTGCGGCGACCGTCGATGAAGTGCTGGATCTGTGGGGTCATGTAACTGCCTTCGAAACAGGGAGGGGCGGGAATACTTGCATATCCTAGTACAGGTGTCTGCCTGCGACAAAGTCGCTTCAGACCGACCAGGTGGGCAACAGTCCCGCCGCGCGGACCTCGGCAAGCGCCGGGGCGGCGGCGTCGCGGTCGGACAGCAGCAGTTCGGACGCCGGCATCGGCCAGCCGATGCCGATCGCGGGGTCGGTCGGACAGATGGTGTGTTCGCGCACCGGGTCGTAGGGAGTCGAGCACAGGTACATCACCGTCGAGTCGTCCCGCAGGGCCAGGAAGCCGTGCGCCAGGCCCTCGGCCAGGTACACGGTGCGCCGGTCGACGTCGTCGAGCAGCACCGAGTCCCACCGGCCGTAGGTGGGGGAGCCGACCCGGATGTCGACGACGACGTCGAACACCGCGCCGCGCACGCAGGTGACGTACTTGGCCTGGCCGGGCGGCGACTCGGCGAAGTGCAGGCCCCGCATCGTCCCGGCCGCCGACACCGAGCAGTTGGCCTGCCGGACATCGAACCGGCCTCCGGTCATCGCGGCGAAGTCGCGCTCGGTGAACCACTCGAAGAAGGTCCCGCGGCCGTCCTCATGCCGCTGCGGGGTGATCTCCCAGGCGCCGGGGATGGACAACGCTCGAAATGCCATGTCACTGACCGCGTTCCGTGTAGCGGGCCTCGACCTCGGCTTTGAGCGGGCCCCACCACCACTCGTTGTCGCGGTACCAGTCGATGGTGGCCCGCAGGCCCTCGGCGAGGTCGGTGTGCTTCGGCGCCCAGTCCAGCTCGGTGCGCAGCGCCGACGCGTCGATGGCGTACCGCAGGTCGTGCCCGGCCCGGTCGGTGACGTGGTCGAAGTCGTCGGGATCGCGGTCCATCAGCCGCAGGATCAGCCGCAGCACCGAGATGTTGTCGCGTTCGCCGTCGGCGCCGATCAGATAGGTGCGTCCCGGTTGGCCGGCCTCCAGGATCCGCCAGACCGCCGCGTTGTGGTCGTCGACGTGGATCCAGTCCCGCACGTTGGCGCCGGCCCCGTACAGCTTCGGTCGCCGGCCGGTGAGCACGTTGGTGATCTGGCGCGGGATGAACTTCTCGATGTGCTGGAACGGCCCGTAGTTGTTCGAGCAGTTGGAGATGGTGGCCGCGACGCCGTATGACCGCACCCAGGCCCGCACCAGCATGTCCGCGGCGGCCTTGGTCGCCGAATAGGGGCTCGACGGGTTGTACGGGGTGGCCTCGGTGAAGCGCACCGGGTCGCCCCCCGCCGGATTTTCCAGGGGGAGGTCGCCGTAGACCTCGTCGGTGGAGACGTGGTGGAGTCGGACCCGGTGCCGGCGCACCGCCTCGAGCACCGAGAACGTCCCCACTACGTTGCTGTGCAGGAACGGCGCCGGGCCGGCCAGCGAGTTGTCGACGTGCGTCTCGGCCGCGAAGTGCACCACCGCGTCGGACTCGGCCACCAGCCGGTCGACCAGCGCGGTGTCGACGAGGTCGCCCTCCACCAGTCGGACCGCCTCGCCCAGGCCCTCCAGCGCCGGCCGGCTGCCGGCGTAGGTCAGGGCGTCCAGCACCGTCACGGTGACCCCGGGGCGCTCGGCGACGGTGCGGTGGGTGAAGTTCGCGCCGATGAATCCGGCGCCGCCGGTGACCAGCAGCCGCATCCTTCGACCATATCGGGGAAGGGCGCCATTTTGGCGAGCGGGCGGCGAGCGGGTATCGTGGGGCAACGGTGCGGTATCGCGCCGGCTCTTGCGTGCCCAGTCCGGGAACATCCACCCCGCCCCGGGAGACCCACGTCGTGCAGTCGGGCGGACGCTGCCAACCAGACAACGTAGAGATTTTAGTGAGGATATGGGCAAGAAAGACGGTGCCATCGAGGTCGAGGGCCGGGTGGTCGAGCCTCTGCCCAATGCGATGTTCCGCATTGAGCTGGAGAACGGCCACAAGGTGCTCGCCCACATCAGCGGCAAGATGCGGCAGCACTACATCCGCATCCTGCCCGAGGACCGGGTCGTGGTGGAGCTCTCCCCCTACGACCTGACCCGGGGCCGCATCGTCTACCGGTACAAGTAAGCCCGTATCCACGAACGACTTGAGTAGAACAGGATCAACGAGCCGTGAAGGTGAACCCGAGCGTCAAGCCGATCTGCGACAAGTGCAGGGTGATCCGCCGGCATGGGCGGGTCATGGTGATCTGCTCCGATCCGCGCCACAAGCAGCGCCAGGGCTAGACGTCCGACGGCGATGCGGGCCGCCAAGCCGGCCCGACACAACTGAATGCAGACCTCCCAGAACCACCACCCCGGGACGCGGGGTGTCACGTCCGGAACGGAGGCCGGACCCCGAAAGCGCAAGCCGAGGGAACGGTCTGGGAACGACACCTCCGCATAGAAGAAGGAATACAGCCCTGTGGCACGTCTAGTGGGCGTCGATCTTCCGCGCGACAAGCGCATGGAGATCGCGCTGACCTACATTTTCGGCATCGGCCGTACCCGCTCCCAGGAGATTCTGGCGGCCACCGGTATCGACCGGGACCTGCGGAGCAAGGACCTCACCGACGATCAGCTGACCCAGCTGCGCGACTACATCGAGGGCAACCTCAAGGTCGAGGGCGACCTGCGCCGCGAGGTGCAGGCCGACATCCGGCGCAAGATCGAGATCGGCTGCTACCAGGGTCTGCGGCACCGGCGCGGGCTGCCGGTGCGCGGCCAGCGGACCAAGACCAACGCGCGAACCCGCAAGGGCCCGAAGCGCACCATCGCCGGCAAGAAGAAGGCTAAGTAACCATGGCACCTCCTAAGAAGGCCGCCTCCGGCGCCAAGAAGGCCAAGACCACCCGCCGCAGGGAGAAGAAGAACGTCCCGCACGGCGCCGCCCACATCAAGAGCACGTTCAACAACACGATCGTGTCGATCACCGACCCGCAGGGCAACGTGATCGCGTGGGCCTCCTCGGGTCACGTCGGCTTCAAGGGCTCGCGCAAGTCCACCCCGTTCGCCGCACAGCTGGCCGCCGAGAACGCCGCCCGCAAGGCTCAGGAGCACGGCGTCAAGAAGGTCGACGTGTTCGTCAAGGGTCCGGGCTCCGGCCGGGAGACCGCGATCCGCTCGCTGCAGGCGGCCGGCCTCGAGGTGGGCGCGATTTCCGATGTCACGCCGCAGCCGCACAACGGTTGCCGTCCGCCCAAGCGGCGCCGGGTCTAGGGAGGAATTGAGTTATGGCTCGTTACACCGGATCTGCCACCCGCAAGTCGCGCCGGCTCGGCGTCGACCTCGTCGGCGGCGACCAGTCCTTCGAGAAGCGCCCCTACCCGCCCGGCCAGCACGGCCGCGCGCGGATCAAGGAGAGCGAATACCGCACCCAGCTGCAGGAGAAGCAGAAGGCCCGCTTCACCTACGGCGTCATGGAGAAGCAGTTCCGCCGTTACTACGAAGAGGCCAATCGCCAGACCGGTAAGACCGGCGAGAACCTGCTGCGAATCCTGGAGAGCCGGCTGGACAACGTCGTGTACCGGGCCGGGCTGGCCCGGACCCGGCGGATGGCCCGCCAGCTGGTCAGCCACGGGCACTTCACCGTCAACGGGGTGAAGGTCAACGTCCCGAGCTACCGGGTGTCGCAGTACGACATCGTCGACGTTCGCGACAACTCGCTGAACACCGTGCCGTTCCAGATCGCCCGGGAGGTGGCGGGCGACCGCCCGATCCCGGCCTGGCTGCAGGTGGTCGGCGAGCGCCAGCGCATCCTGGTCCACCAGTTGCCCGAGCGCGCCCAGATCGACGTCCCGCTCACCGAGCAGCTCATCGTCGAGTTCTACTCGAAGTAACCCGCCCGCGGGGGGCGAGCCCCCCGCGTACCCCCCAAGAGATGGACGGCCCCTTCGGGGGCTCACATCGGAGAAAAACCCAAACGGCATCAAATAGCGGGTGCCGAGAAGGAGATGGAAACCGCCATGCTGATCTCTCAGCGACCCACACTCAGCGAAGAGACCCTCGCCGAGAACCGCTCACAGTTCGTCATCGAACCGCTGGAGCCGGGATTCGGCTACACCCTCGGCAATTCGCTGCGCCGCACGCTGCTGTCGTCCATCCCGGGCGCGGCCGTCACCAGCATCCGCATCGACGGCGTGCTGCACGAGTTCACCACCGTGCCCGGCGTCAAGGAGGACGTCACCGACATCATCCTGAACCTCAAGGGTCTGGTCGTCTCCTCCGACGAGGACGAGCCGGTCACCATGTACCTGCGCAAGCAGGGTCCCGGCGTGGTCACCGCGGGCGACATCGTGCCGCCGGCCGGGGTCAGCGTGCACAACCCGGACATGCACATCGCGACCCTGAACGACAAGGGCAAGCTGGAGATCGAACTCGTCGTCGAGCGCGGCCGCGGTTACGTGCCGGCCGTCATGAACAAGGCCTCGGGCGCGGAGATCGGCCGTATCCCGGTCGACTCGATCTACTCCCCGGTGCTCAAGGTGACCTACAAGGTGGAGGCCACCCGCGTCGAGCAGCGCACCG
>NZ_JBBATF010000060.1:0-15913 GCF_040398885.1 Mycobacterium sp.
TGTCCACCAGGGCGTTGTAGGCGATGTCGCACCAGCCCAGCGTCATGGTGTGATACGCGTAGATCGAGCGCAGGATGGCTGCTGAATCCTCGGGGGCGTAGTTGTTCCCGGTGGCGGTGTGGTGGACCACCGCGGCGCGGACGCCCTTGCCGTAATAGGGCCCGCCGCAACGCATTCCCGATCCGGCGCCCCAATCCGCACGGCTGATGATGTTAGGCGGCTGGCCCGGGCCGAGGGTGGCATTCGGCGGCGTCCACTGCTTGTCCACCGGACTCTTCGGTGCGGTGATCAGCACCGCCGACATGTTCTGTGACAGCGAGTGCTCGGCGTTGGCCGGGATGTAGCCGAGTTCGCGGCCGGCGTCGAGACCGCTGTCCGGCGGCGAGGTCGTGACGGCTGCGTCGTGCGGTCGGGTGACCGCGATCTGCACGGCGGTGGTGGCGCCGACGTACACCGGGTCGGTGCCCTGCGTGCCCGATCCGCCTTCATCGGTGACATCGGCGAGGCTCTCGCTCTCGTACCACGGTCCCCAGGATCCGTCGGCCTGCCTGGCCCGGATCCGGGCGGTGGTTCCGGACAGGTCCGACCCGGTCAGTGCCACCATCGAGAAGGGGGTGTCCTGACTGACCTCGCGGATGGTCTCCCCGCCGCCGACGCCGGCCAGTGGCTGCTGCACCACAACGGTGTCCTCGGCGCGGACCTTGTCGTGCCGGACATGCCCGGGCAGTGCGCCGTCGACCGCCAGGGGCGCCACTAACACCGTCGCCGCGATGGCGGTGAACAGGATCGATGGTGCGGGACGGGACGCCACACCGGGGATGTTACGTATGTGCTAGTTGCGTCTGCCGTTGCGACACGGACTATTGCTAACTATTGAGGACTATGTGACTGATGGGTTGAGAGGATGCCGCACATGCAACGGCACCGCAGGTGCCTCTTGGGAGCCTCGTCCGGGGTCGACCTGGCTCCCACCCTGCGGTGCCGTTTCGATGCAGGTCTTCGTCAGCCGGCCGGGATGGTTCCCGCCGCCTCGATGGCCGGAGCCGCGACGGCTGCCGCGGCTGCCACCGGAGCGGCCGCCGGAGCGGCTGCCGGCGCGGCTGCCGCCGGCGCGGCGGCGGCCGCGCCCGCCGCGTTCTGAATGGCCTGGGTGATGCCCGGCATCACCACGCCCTTGAGCAGGTCGATGGCCTGGCCGACGCCGAGTTGGTTGGCCGCGCTGCTCAGGTCGCTGATGATGCCGCCGGACGGGGCCGGGGCTGCGGGCAGCCCGATCGCCGGATCACCGAGGATCGGGTAGGTGCCCGCCGGGGCGGTGATCGGCAATTCGGTCGGAAGACCGATGCCGGTCGGGGCGGTCAGCGCCGGATCCAGGCCGACCTGGGGCGTGGTCAGCCCGGGGCTGGTCAGCGCCGGATCGGTCAGCGACGGCGCCGCCGCGGCCGGGCTCAGGCCGGGCGTGGTCAGGCCGGGCGTGGTCAGACCGGGCGTGGTCAGACCCGGCGTGGTCAGGCCGGGCGTGGCGAGGCTCGGGGTGGTCAGGCCGGGCGTGGTGAGGCTCGGGGTGGTGAGACCGGGGGCGGTGAGGCTCGGGGTGGTCAGGCCGGGCGTGGTGAGGCTCGGGGTGGTGAGACCGGGGGCGGTGAGGCTCGGGGTGGCCAGATCCGGCGTGGTCAGGGGCGGGGTGGTCAGGCCCGGGGACAGCGGCCCCGCCTGCACCGGTTGCGCCCCGGCCGGGCTCAGGCCGGTCGGCAGCGGCGGGAGGTTGATCCCGAACTGGGACAGGCCGGCCTGCAGAGCGGACATGATCTCGTTGGGCAGGTCGGTGACGACGGCGGCCCGGGTGAAGTCGCGCTGCTCGGGCGCCTGGTGATCGGAGGCCAGCTCGATGGCTGCGACGACCGCGAAGGGGCTTGCGACGGCTAGGGCGGCCACCGCGCTCATGGCAGTCGAGATCTTGCGTCGACGTTGGTTCGGCACGGGAGTCTCCTCGCATTTCTATTAAGAGCCGTCTGATTTACGAACCCTCTTCGCCGGCCCCGATCCCGGCGGTTCGCCGAGGCCGAAGCCAACGGAACCGATGTTACGAGTGAGGTTGCTGAGACTGGAGTGACGATGCGCAATCGTGAGCCAATCGCGACATAGCCCCCGGGCGCCGAAGGGCGTCGGGAGCCGACATTTCTCGCGGTCACCGAGTTTCGCGATGGGGTCTGACCCCCTGTCGTCAGATAACCTTGCCCTCGATGACCGCCGCGCGTTTTGACCTCTTCGTCGTCGGCTCCGGCTTCTTCGGACTGACGATCGCCGAGCGGGTCGCCACCCAGCTCGGCAAGCGCGTGCTGGTGGTCGACCGCCGCCCGCACATCGGCGGCAACGCCTACTCCGAGCCCGAACCGCAGACCGGCATCGAGATCCACCGCTACGGCGCCCACCTGTTCCACACCTCCAATCAGCGGGTCTGGGACTACGTGCGGCAGTTCACCGACTTCACCGGCTACCAGCACCGGGTGTTCGCCATGCACGGCGGGCAGGCCTACCAGTTCCCGATGGGCCTGGGCCTGGTGTCCCAGTTCTTCGGCCGCTACTACAGTCCCGAGGAGGCGCGCGCGCTGATCGCCGAGCAGGCCGCCGAGATCGACACCGCCGAGGCGCAGAACCTCGAGGAGAAGGCCATCTCGCTGATCGGCCGGCCGCTCTACGAGGCGTTCGTCAAGGCCTACACCGCCAAGCAGTGGCAGACCGACCCCAAGGAACTGCCCGCCTCGACCATCAGCCGGCTGCCGGTTCGCTACACGTTCGACAACCGCTACTTCAACGACACCTACGAGGGCCTGCCCGTCGACGGATACACCGCGTGGCTGCGGAACATGGCCGCCGACGACCGCATCGAAGTGCGGTTGGACACCGACTGGTTCGATGTGCGCGACGGACTGCGGGCCGCCAGCCCCGACGCCCCCGTCGTCTACACCGGACCGCTGGACCGGTACTTCGACTACGCCGACGGCCGGTTAGGCTGGCGCACTCTGGATTTCGAGGTCGACGTGCTGCCCACCGGCGACTTTCAGGGCACCCCGGTGATGAACTACAACGACGCCGACGTGCCCTACACCCGCATCCACGAGTTCCGCCATTTCCATCCGGAGCGGGACTACCCGACGGACAAGACCGTGATCATGCGGGAGTACTCCCGGTTCGCCGAGGACGACGACGAGCCCTACTATCCGATCAACACCGACGCCGACCGGGAGCTCCTGTCGATCTACCGGGCCCGCGCCAAGGCCGAAACCGCCTCGGCGCGAGTGGTTTTCGGCGGCCGGTTGGGCACCTACCAGTACCTCGACATGCACATGGCCATCGCCAGCGCACTGAGCATGTACGACAACATCTTGGCGCCGCACCTGCGTGACGGTGCGCCGCTGACGGACGACGAAGGCGGCAGCTGAATGAGCGACACCCCCTACGGCCCGATCGCCGGCGGTGAGTCCCGCGCGGTGAGCCTGCTGCAGCGGATCATCCTGCCGCGCCCGGGCGAACCGCTGGACGTGCGCAAGCTCTACATCGAGGAATCCCAGACGAACTCGCGAAGGGCGCATGCCACCACCCGGACCGCGCTGCGGATCGGCGCGGAGTCGGAGGTGTCCTTCGCCACCTATTTCAACGCCTTCCCGGCCAGTTACTGGCGGCGCTGGTCGACCCTGGAATCGGTGGTGCTGCGGGTGGAGCTCACCGGCGCGGCCCGCATCGACATCTACCGCTCCAAGGCCACCGGCGCGCGGATCAGCGTGGGCGGCACCGAGATCATCAGCGACGGATCCGCCCCGGCCGCATCGGAGTTCGAGATCGAACTGGCGCCTTTCGAGGACGGCGGCTGGATCTGGTTCGACATCACCACCGACACCAAGACCTCCGTCCACAGCGCCGCCTGGTACGCCTCGGAGCCCGCCCCCGGCCGCGCCGACATCACCGTCGGCATCCCCACCTTCAACCGTCCGGCCGACTGCGTCAACGCGCTGAAGGCCCTGACGTCGGACCCGCTGGTGAACGAGGTCGTCGGGGCGGTAATCGTCGCCGACCAGGGCACCGACAAGGCCAGGGACCACCCCGATTTCCCCGAGGCGGCCGCCGCGCTGGGCAACCGGTTGTCGATCCATGACCAGCCGAACCTCGGCGGCTCCGGCGGCTACAGCCGGGTGATGATGGAGGCGCTGCGCAACACCACCTGCGAGCAGATCCTGTTCATGGACGACGACATCCGCATCGAGCCCGATTCGATCCTGCGCGCGCTGGCGCTGAACCGGTTCGCCAAGAGCCCCACCTTGATCGGCGGTCAGATGCTCAACCTGCAGGAGCCCTCGCACCTGCACGTGATGGGCGAGATCGTCGACCGGGCCAACTTCATGTGGACCAACGCCCCGCACACCGAGTACGACCACGACTTCGCCAAGTACCCGTTGGATGTCGCCAAGGCCCCCATCGCCGCCGACGACGAGGAAGGCCGCAGCAAGCTGCTGCACCGGCGTATCGACGTCGACTACAACGGCTGGTGGATGTGCATGATCCCGCGCCGGGTGGCCGAGGAAATGGGCCAGCCGCTGCCGCTGTTCATCAAGTGGGACGACGCCGACTACGGGCTGCGGGCCGGCGAACACGGCTACCCGACCGTGACGATGCCGGGTGTCGCGATCTGGCACATGGCCTGGAGTGACAAGGACGACGCCATCGACTGGCAGGCCTACTTCCACCTGCGCAACCGGCTGGTTGTCTCCACCCTGCACTGGGACGCCCCGGTGAACGGCCTGATCAAGAGCTCGATCAAGGCCACCTTCAAACACCTTCTGTGCCTTGAGTATTCGACGGTCGCCATCCAGAACAAGGCGATCGAGGACTTCCTCGCCGGCCCGGAACACATCTTCTCCATCCTGGAGTCGGCACTGCCCGAGATCCGGGCGATGCGCCAGCAGTACCCCGACGCCGTAGTGCTGCCGGCGGCCACCGCCCTGCCGGCGCCCAGTGGCCGCACCGGGGTGATCAAGCCGCCGGCGGCGCTGCCCGCCGTCGGGATCCGGTTGGCCCGCGGCCTCGCGCATCAATTCAGCGCGGCCGACCCGGTCCACCACGAGCGCCCGCAACTCAACGTCGCGACCCAGGACGCGCGGTGGTTCCTGTTGTGCAACGTCGACGGGGTGACGGTCACCACCGCAGACGGCCGCGGGGTGGTCTACCGCCAGCGCGACCGGGCCAAGATGCTGGCCCTGCTGAAAGCGTCCTTGCGCCAACACATCCGGCTGTATCGCAAGTACGACAAGATGCGGCGGGTCTACCGGCAGGCGCTGCCCGAGCTGTCCAGCCAGGAGAGGTGGGAATCGGTGCTCTTCGATCAGGCGGCGATCGGTGCCTGACTTCTCCGGGTCTGAGGCCGGTTCCCCGACCGGGGAGGTGGCCGCGCTGGTCGCCGTGCAGTCCACTCTCGCCACGCCCGAGGTGATCGGCGTCGCCCGGGCCATGTCGCACTTCGGTGAGCACGCCGCCGGATGGATGGCGGTCTCGGCGCTGGGCGCGCTGGGATCCCCGCGCCGCCGCCGGGAGTGGCTGCTGGTCGGGATCGGCGCGGTCGCGGCGCACGGCGCGGCGATCGTGATCAAACTCGCCGTGCGGAGGCGGCGTCCGCACCACCCGGACATCGACGTCAACGTGGGCACGCCCAGCGCGCTGAGCTTCCCCTCCGCGCACGCGACCTCCAGCACCGCCGCGGCTATGCTGCTGTGCCGGGCCACCCGGTCGCCGCTGCCGTTGGCCGCCGTGCCCCTGATGGCGCTGTCGCGACTGGTGCTCGGTGTGCACTATCCCACCGATGTGCTCGCCGGGGTGGCGGTCGGCGCGGCGGTGGCGGGAACGACGGCCCGACTGGGCGGCCGAAAGGAAAGTCACTGACATGAGCAGCGATACGACGGTCACCGGCCCGCCGAGCAATCTGTTGACAGGCATCGTCAAGGCGGTGCGGCCCCGGCAGTGGGTGAAGAACCTGCTCGTCTTCGCCGCCCCGCTGGCGGCACTGGGCGGCGGCGCCCACTTCGACCAGACAGCGCTCTCGAAGGTGGCCATCGCCTTCGTGGTGTTCTGCATGGCGGCCTCGTCGATCTATCTGGTCAACGACGCCCGCGACGTCGAGGCCGACCGCGCCCACCCCACCAAACGCTTCCGGCCGATCGCCGCGGGGGTGCTGCCGGTCGGCATGGCCTACGGGATCGCCGCGGTCCTTGCCCTCGCCTGTCTGGCGATCTCGTGGTGGGTCACCCCGCACCTGGCGATAGTGATGGCGGTCTACCTGGTCATCCAACTGGCGTACTGCTTCGGGCTCAAACACCAAGCGGTGCTTGACATCTGCATCCTGTCGTCAGGTTTCCTGATCCGCGCGATCGCCGGAGGCGTCGCGGCCGCCATCCCGCTGTCCCAGTGGTTCCTGATGGTGATGGCGTTCGGATCGCTGTTCATGGCGGCCGGCAAGCGCTACGCGGAACTGCAACTCGCCGAGCGCACCGGCGCCAAGATCCGCAAGTCGCTGGAGAACTACACCAGCACCTACCTGAGGTTCGTCTGGACGCTGTCGGCCACCGCCGTCGTGGTCTGCTACGGGTTGTGGGCGTTCGAGCGGGACGGCGCCGGCGGGTCGTGGTTCGTCGTCTCGATGATCCCGTTCACCATCGCGATCCTGCGCTACGCGGTGGACGTCGACGGCGGCATAGCGGGGGAGCCGGAGGAGATCGCGCTGCGCGACCGGGTGCTGCAGATGCTCGCCCTGGCCTGGATCGGAACCGTCATTGCCGCCGCCACTCTCGGGTAGCCAGGCCCCGCACACGGCGATGACCCGGGCCGGCCTGTGGCTCGGCGTGACCGTGGTCTCGGCGTTGTGGGCGTGGGGAGCCTGGGAGCGGCGCTGGATCGCCGACGACGGCCTGATCGTGCTGCGGACGGTACGAAACCTGTTGGCCGGCAACGGTCCGGTGTTCAACGCCGGCGAACGGGTGGAGTCCAACACCTCCACCGCCTGGACCTATCTGGTGTACCTGGGCAGCTGCGTCGGCGGACCGCTGCGGCTCGAGTACGTGGCGCTGGCGCTGGCGCTGATCTTCAGCGTCGCCGGGGTCGCGATGGCCATGCTGGGAACCGCCCGGCTGTGGGCGCCGGCCCTGCGGGGCCGGCGGGCGGTGATCCTGCCGGCCGGGGTGCTGGTCTACATCGCCGTTCCGCCGGCCCGGGACTTCGCCACCTCGGGTCTGGAGAACGGTCTGGTCACCGCCTGGCTGGGCGGGCTGTGGTGGATGATGGTCGCCTGGTCGCAACCGCGCGCGCCTTCGGCGTGGTCCTCGAGGTGGTTCACGGCGGCGCTGGCCTTCGTGGCTGGCCTGAGTGTCCTGGTGCGCCCGGAGTTGGCCCTGATCGGCGGCCTGGCGCTGCTGATGATGCTCGTCGCCGAACCGGGCTGGCGGCGGCGCGCGCTGATCGTGCTGGCCGGCGGACTGCTGCCGGTGGGTTACCAGATCTTCCGGATGGGGTACTACGCCCTGCTGGTGCCGCAGACCGCGCTGGCCAAGGACGCCTCCGGCAGCAAATGGGACCAGGGCTTCACCTACCTGCGCAACCTCACCGGTCCCTACGCGCTGTGGATCCCGGCGCTGCTGCTGGTGGCACTGGCGGTAGTGCTGCCGGCCGCTCTGGGAGCCCGGCGCCCGGACCCCGAACGCGGCCCCGGCCTGGCCGCGCGGGTTCGAAGCCCCGCCGCCGTCGTCGTCTTCTGGGTTTCGAGCGGTGTGCTGCAGGCGCTGTACTGGATCCGCCAGGGCGGCGACTTCATGCACGGCCGGGTGCTGCTGGCACCGCTGTTCTGTCTGCTCCTGCCGATCGCGGTGATTCCGCTGGCGATCCCGGCCGGCGGGGTGCGCAGGCTCCTCACCCCGCAGCGGGGCCGTCTGCTGGGGGTGGCGGGAGCGGCGCTGTGGGTGGCGCTGGCCGGGTGGGCGCTGTGGGCTGCCAACTCGCCCGGTATGGGACGCGACGCCACCCGGGTCACCTACTCGGGGATCGTCGACGAGCGGAAGTTCTACTCCCAGGCCACCGGCCACGCCCACCCGCTCACCGCCGCGGACTACCTGGACTACCCGCGCATGCGGGCGGTGCTGGTCGCGATCAACAACACCCCGGACGGCGCGCTGCTGCTGCCGTCGGGCAACTGGGACGTCTGGGACGTGGTGCCGCAGAAGCCCCCGACCGAGCCGCCACCGCCCGGGGTGTCCCCGGAGGACTGGCGCCGTCGGCATGCCACGCACACCGTCTTCTTCACCAACCTCGGCATGGTCGGGATGAACGTCGGCCTGGACACCCGGGTGATCGACCAGATCGGTCTGGCCAATCCACTGGCCGCGCACACCGCCCGCCTGGACGACGGCCGCATCGGCCACGACAAGAACCTGTTCCCGGACTGGGCGGTGGCCGAGGGGCCGTGGCTCAAGGAGCGTCCGTGGATTCCGGAGTACCTCGACGAGGGCTGGATCGAACAGGCCGGGGTGGCGCTGGGCTGCCCGGAGACCGTGGAGATGTTCGCCGCGATCCGCGACCCGATGACCCGGCCCCGTTTCGTCGGCAACCTCAACCGGGCGTGGGAACACACCCGCTACCGCATCGACCGGGTGCCCAGGTACGAACTGCTGCGGTGCGGGCTGCCCGAACCGCCGCCGGAGGAACCGCCCTACGCCGGGCTGCCGGCCACCGGGCCGTAGTCGGCAGCCTGCTCGGCGTATCGGGCCGGGACGGCGGGCCCGTGTGATTCACTACCGGTAACGACTCGACATGAGGTGGTCATGAGCATGTTCCGGGGCAGAATGCGCAGCGCCGTCAGTGCCGTCGCCGTGGCGCTGGGCCTGTGGGGCGGCACAGCCCCGACGGCGCCGACCGCGTCGGCGGCCGGCCCGGAGATGCTGATGGTCCCGTCGGCCGCGATGGGCCGCAGCATCCCGGTCGCCTTCCAGGGCGGCGGCCCCCGCGCCGTGGTCCTGCTGGACGCCTTCAATGCCGGCCCCGACGTCAGCAACTGGGTGACCGTGGGCAACGCGATGGGCAGCCTGGCCGGCAGCGGCCTGTCGGTGGCCGCGCCCGCCGGGGGCGGGTACAGCATGTACACCAACTGGGAGGCCGACGGCAGCAAACAGTGGGAGACCTTCCTCGCCGACGAGCTGCCCAACTGGCTGGCCGCCAACAAGGGCGTGGCCGCCACCGGGAACGCCATCGTCGGGGTGTCCCAGGGCGGCACCGCCGCGGTGACCATGGCGGCGTTCCACCCGAACCGCTACGGCTACGCCGGGTCGCTGTCGGGCTTCTTGAACCCGTCCGACACCCAGACCAACGGCGTCATCTCCAACGCCGTCAACGGCGGCGGCGCCAACATCGACGCGATGTGGGGCGCCCCGCAGTTGGGCCGGTGGAAGTGGCGCGACCCCAACGTCCACGTGAACCTGCTGGTGCAGAACAACACCCGGCTGTGGGTGTTCAGCCCGGCGGCGATGGCGTGCGGCGACCCGGCCGCGATGGGTGGCGGCGACTGCAGCGTCGCGCAGGGCAGCAACCGCATCTTCTATGCGCACTACCGTTCGCAGGGCGGGCGCAACGGCCACTTCGAACTCGGCGGCGGCGGCGGGCACGACTGGGGAAGCTGGGCCGGGCAACTGGGAGCCATGGCCGGCGACATCAACGCCGCGCTCGGCTAGGACGTCTGCCCGATCCGTTAACTTGCCGCAACCGCGGCGTCGTTTCAGTACCGGCTGGAAGCAGGTACTGTGGACGGCGTGCATCGTCCCGCGAGTGGCTCGCTCAGCAAACACTTGCTGGCCGCCTTGATCGCGACCGCGGCGGTGCTGCCGGCCTGCTCCTCTCCCGGTGGAGACTTGATCAGCACCGTCGCCCTGCCCTCCCGGCAATCCGTCGCGGCGGCGGAGTCGGGCGGCTTCGACGTTTCCTCGCCGCAGGACGCCGGCCGGACGTCCGGGTTGGCGGACCTCACCGACAGCCAGCGCGGATACCTCGACGGCCTGCGGGCCGCCGGAGTCCGCCCGGCGAACGATCTGCGCGCGCTCAGCATCGGCGCCTACGTCTGCCAGGCCCGAGCGGCCGGCCAGGGCGATCAGGCGGTCTGGGACTCGGTGGCCCCGATGGTGCGCAGCGACATGTCCGACACCCACGGCCTGGAGGCGCCGGACGTCGCCTACCTCGACGTCGATGCGACCATCGGGCATTACATCGGCATCGCCGCCCAGCGGCTCTGCTAGGACCCGGACTCCACGAAGAGATGACCCCCAGACTCAGATGACCCGTAGCCGCGGCCCGAAACCCAGGCCCACCCGCAGAACCGATCCCAACCGCCGCAGGCGCCACCGAATCCTGGCGTTGATCGCCGCCGGCGCGGTGGCACTGGTCGTCGGCCTCATCGTCGCGATCATCGTGGTCGTGGTCCGCCGGCCCGGACCGCCGCCGACCGCTGCGCCGCCGTCGGCGCTGCCCCCCACCAGCACGCCCGGGAAGAAGCCGCGGCCGGCCTTCCAGGACGCCAGTTGCCCCGACGTCCAGATGATCGCCATCCCGGGCACCTGGGAGTCCTCGCCCACCGACGACCCGCTGAACCCCCAACAGTTCCCGATAGCCCTGCTGCTCAACGTGACCCGGCCGATCCAGCAGCAGTTCGCGCCGGACCGCGTCCAGGTCTACACGGTTCCCTACACCGCGCAGTTCCACAATCCGCTGTCCGCGGACAAGCAGATGTCCTACAACGACAGCCGCACCGAGGGCACCCGAGTGGCGGCGCGGGCGATGGCGGAGATGAACGACCGCTGCCCGCTGACCAGTTACGTGATGGTCGGGTTCTCCCAGGGCGCGGTGATCGCCGGCGACCTGGCCAGCGACATCGGCAACGGCCGCGGCCCGGTGGACGAGGACCTGGTGCTGGGGGTCACCTTGATCGCCGACGGCCGCCGCCACCCGGGCCAGGGCCAGGTCGTCGGCCCCGAGGCGCCGGGCCAGGGCGCCGAGATCACGCTTCAGGAGATCCCGACGCTGTCCACCCTCGGGCTGACCATGAGCGGTGAGCGCCCGGGCGGCTTCGGAGCGCTGAACAACCGGACCAACCAGATCTGCGCCCCGGGTGACCTGATCTGTGCGGCGCCGCAGTCGGCGTTCAACATCACCAACCTCCCGCGCACCCTGGAGGTGCTCACCAGCGGAGCCGGGCAGCCGATCCACGCCATGTACGCCACCCCCCAGTTCTGGAACGTCGACGGGCGGCCGGCCACCGTGTGGACCATGGACTGGGTGCGCGGTGTGCTGGACAACGCACCGCACCCGCCGCACGGCTGAACCGCGGCGAGATGCCCCCGGAAAGGTCCGGATCCGGACGGCGTTGTGATTTTGTCCGGCCCCCCGCAACGCCTAACATTAAGAAATAAATAAGGCCAGTACGAGTACGCCCGTCGGTCCCGGTTCGACCCGGTATTCGACGATCCGGTCGGGTCGGACTCCCACCGCGGATCCCCGGTAGCATCTGTGTGGCTCCGGCCGGTTCGGCGATTCGTCGAGCGCCGCGAGAAGTGCGCCCTGACAGGAGAGTGGTATGCCGTTCCATAACCCGTTCATCAAGGACGGACGCATCACCTTCCCTGAGGGCGCCAGCCTGGTGAAGCACGTCGAGCGCTGGGCCAAGGTCCGCGGCGACAAGCCGGCCTACCGGTTCCTGGACTTCTCCACCGAACGCGACGGTGTGGCTCGGGTGCTGACGTGGGCCGATTTCGGCGCCCGCAACCGCGCCCTGGGCGCCCGCCTCCAGCAGGTCACCGCGCCCGGCGACCGGGTGGCGATCCTCTGCCCGCAGAACCTGGAGTACCTCGTCGCCTTCTTCGGCACCCTGTACTCCGGTCGGATCGCGGTGCCCCTGTTCGACCCCTCCGAGCCCGGCCACGTCGGTCGGCTGCACGCCGTCCTGGACGACTGCCAGCCTTCGGCGATCCTGACCACCACCGAGGCGGCCGAGGGGGTGCGCAAGTTCTTCCGCAGCCGGCCGGCCAAGGAACGCCCGCGCGTCATCGCCGTCGACGCGATCCCGGTCGAGGTGGGCGCCACCTGGGAGCACGTCGACACCGTCAACGAGGACACCATCGCCTACCTGCAGTACACCTCCGGGTCGACGCGCATCCCGACCGGTGTGCAGATCACCCACCTGAACCTGGCCACCAACGTCGTGCAGGTCATCGAGGCCCTCGAAGGCGAGGAAGCCGACCGGGGGGTGTCCTGGCTGCCGTTCTTCCACGACATGGGTCTTGTCACCGCGCTGCTGCCGTCGTTGATCGGGCACTACTTCACCTTCATGACCCCGGCTGCGTTCGTCCGCCGCCCGATTCGGTGGATGCGCGAGATCGCCCGGCAGCCCGGAGACACCGGCGGGACCATCTCGGTGGCCCCGAACTTCGCCTTCGACCACGCCGCTGCGCGTGGGCTGCCCAAGGAGGGCGAGGAACCGCTGGACCTGTCCAACGTCAAGGCGGTCCTCAACGGCAGCGAGCCGATCTCGGCCGCGACCGTCAAGCGGTTCAACGACGCCTTCGGCCCGTTCGGCTTCCCCCCCAAGGCCATCAAGCCGTCCTACGGACTGGCCGAGGCCACGCTGTTCGTCTCCACCACGCCGTCCGCCGAAGAGCCGAAGATCATCTCCGTCGACCGCGACGAACTCAACGCGAACCGGTTCGTCCCGGTGCCCGACGATTCGCCCAAGGCGGTGGCCCAGGCCGGCGCCGGCAGGATCGGGGTGGGGGAGTGGGCGACCATCGTCGACCACGAGACCGCCTCCGAACTGTCCGACGGCCAGATCGGCGAGATCTGGATCAGCGGCCAGAACATGGGCACCGGCTACTGGAACAAGCCGGAGAAGACCATCGAGACGTTCCAGAACATCCTCAAGTCTCGCACCACGCCGTCGCACGCGGAGGGTGCCGCCGACGACGCCACCTGGGTGCGCACCGGCGACCTCGGCGCCTACCACGACGGCGAGCTCTACATCACCGGCCGGACGAAGGATCTGGTGATCATCGACGGCCGCAACCACTACCCGCAGGACCTGGAGCACTCCGCGCAGGAGGCCACCAAGGCGCTGCGGACCGGGTTCGTCGCGGCCTTCTCGGTTCCGGCCAACCAGCTGCCCGACGAGGTGTTCGCCGACGCGCACTCCGGACTCAAGCGCGACGCCGGCGACACCTCCGAGCAGTTGGTGATCGTCGGCGAGCGGGCGGCCGGTTCGCACAAGCTGGATCTCGGCCCGGTGGCCGACGCCATCCGCGCGGCCATCGCGGTGCGCCACGGCGTGACGGTTCGGGACGTGCTGCTCACCCCGGCGGGTGCGATCCCGCGGACATCCAGCGGCAAGATCGGCCGCAGCGCGTGCCGCTCGGCCTACCTGGACGGCAGCCTCCGGTCCGGGAAGGTGGCCAACGCCTTCCCCGACGAGGCGGAATAAGGACTCATGTCAGATCCCGACGAGATCATCCTGGCTCCCGAGCGCGAACTGGCCCCGCCGCGCACCGACCTGACGGTGGGCGAGATGCGCGAGTGGCTGCGCAACTGGGTGGCCGACGCCACCGGTCAGCCCGCGGACTCGATCAACGAATCCGTCCCGATGGTCGAGTTGGGCCTGTCCTCGCGCGACGCCGTCGCGATGGCCACCGACATCGAGGACCTGACCGGGGTCACGCTGACGGCTACGGTGGCCTTCCGGCACCCGACCATCGAGGCGCTGGCGACGGTGATCGTCGAGGGCGAACCGGAACTCGACGTCTACGACGCCGACGCGGACTGGACCCGGGCCCGGGACATCGACGAAGGAATCGCCAACATCGCCATAATCGGCCTGGCGACCCGCTTCCCCGGCGACATGAACACCCCCGAGGAGATGTGGCAGGCGCTGCTGGAGGGTCGCGACGCCATCACCGATCTGCCCGAGGGCCGTTGGTCGGAGTTCATGGAAGAGCCGCGGTTGGCCGAACGCATCCGCAAGGCCCGCACCCGTGGCGGATACATCAAGAACATCAAGGACTTCGACGCCGAGTTCTTCGCCCTGTCGAAGATGGAGGCCGACAACATCGATCCGCAGCAGCGGATGGCGCTGGAATTGACCTGGGAGGCGTTGGAGAACGCCCGCATCCCCGCGTCGTCGCTGCGCGGCGAGAGCGTCGGTGTCTACATCGGCAGTTCCACCAACGACTACAGCTATCTGGCGATGATGGACCCGCGCACCGCGCACCCGTACGCCATCACCGGCACCGCCAGTTCGATCATCGCCAACCGGGTGTCCTACTTCTACGACTTCCGCGGCCCGTCGATCGCGGTGGACACCGCCTGCTCGTCGTCGTTGGTCGCCGTGCACTCCGGCGTGCAGGCCCTGCGCTCCGGTGAGGCCGATGTGGTGCTGGCCGGCGGCGTGAACGCCCTTGTGACACCGGCGGTCACGATCGGTTTCGACGAGGTCGGCGGCGTGCTGGCGCCGGACGGCCGGATCAAGTCGTTCTCCGCCGACGCCGACGGCTACGCCCGGTCCGAGGGCGGCGGCATGCTGGTGCTCAAACGCCTGGCGGACGCCCGTCGCGACGGCGACGAGATCCTGGCGGTGATCGCCGGCAGCGCGACCAACCACGACGGCCGCTCCAACGGCATGCTGGCCCCGAATCCCGACGCCCAGGCCGAGGTGCTGCGCAAGGCCTATCGCGACGCCGGTATCGACCCGCGCACCGTCGACTACGTCGAGGCCCACGGCACCGGCACCATCCTGGGCGACCCGATCGAGGCCGACGCCCTGGGCCGGGTGGTCGGCCGCGGGCGGGCCGCCGAGCAGCCCGCACTGCTGGGGGCGGTCAAGTCCAACGTCGGTCACCTGGAGTCCGCCGCCGGGGCGGCCAGCCTGGCCAAGGTGGCTCTGGCGTTGCGCAACAACAAGATTCCGCCGTCGATCAACTACGCCGGGCCCAATCCCTACATCGACTTCGACGGGGTGCACCTCAAGGTCGCCGACACCGTCACCGACTGGCCGCGCTACAGCGGCCATGCGATCGCCGGGGTGTCCGGCTTCGGCTTCGGCGGCGCCAACGCGCACCTGGTGCTGCGCGAGGTGCTGCCGGAGGATCTGGTCGAGCCCGAGTCCGAGGTGGAATCCGAGCCCGCCGAGTCGCCGTTGTCCGAAGCCGACGCGGTCTACGTCGGCGGGGTGCGGATGGACGAGTACGGCGAGTTCGTCGATGAGCCTGGCTTCGCCGACGAGGGCGACGACGATGACTATTACGCTGCGGCCGGGGACGCCGAACCGGACCTCCCCGGCCTGACCGACGAGGCCCTGCGCCTGCTGGAGGTTGCCCGTGAGGAGTGGGATTCCGCGGAGAAGCCGGTTCCCGTTGTGCCGCTGGCGGTTTCGGGCTTCCTGACCTCCCGCAAGCGGGCCACCGCGGCGGAGTTGGCCGACTGGGTCGACAGCCCGGAGGGCCGGGCGTCGTCGCTGGAGTCGATCGGGCGGTCGCTGTCGCGGCGCAACCACGGTCGGTCCCGGGCGGTGGTGATGGCCCGCGACCACGACGAGGCCGTCAAGGGCCTGCGGGCGATCGCCGAGGGCAAGCAGACGCCCCTGGTGTACAGCGCCGACGGCCCGGTGACCAACGGGCCGGTCTGGGTGCTGGCCGGCTTCGGTGCCCAGCACCGCAAGATGGGCAAGAGCCTGTATTTGCGCGATGACGTGTTCGCCGAGTGGATCAACAAGGTGGACAGCCTGATTCAGGACGAGCGCGGCTACTCGATCGTCGAACTGATCCTCGACGACTCGATCGACTACACCGACGAGACCTGC
>NZ_JBBATF010000061.1:0-10903 GCF_040398885.1 Mycobacterium sp.
CCGTGGGTGTGCCAGGCCCTCTCCAGCGCCGGCGGCATCGCGAAGTCCTCGGCGATCTCGATGCCGGTGTGGCCCTGATTGAGCCGGCGCAACGTCTGGTCATGCAGGTATGCGTACAGATCCCGTTGCAGCGAGAGGTATTCCACGATGCGCTCCCGGCCCCAGGTGGGCCAGTGGTGCGAGGCGAACACCACGTCGGTGCGATCGGCGAAGGTGTCGATGGCCTCGGTCAGGTAGCCCGACCAGGCATGCGGGTCACGGACCAGCGCGCCGCGCAGGGTGATCAGGTTGTGCAGGTTGTGAGTGGCGTTCTCGGCCATGCACAGCGCGCGGAACCCGGGAAAGTAGAAGTGCATTTCGGCCGGCGCCTCGGTGCCCGGCGCCATCTGGAACTCGATCTCCACCCCGTCGATGGTGTGGGTCTCCCCCGTGGTCGTGATGTCGACGGTCGGGACGATGACGGCCACCTCGCCGACCGACGGCGCCTGGCCCAGACCGCAGCCGACCTGCCCCTGCGGCCCGCGGTCCAACGCGGTGCCGTACATGTAGGCGGCCCGCCGCGTCATCGCCGTTCCGGCGTACACGTTCTCCTGCACCGCGTGTCCGATGAACCCCTCCGGGGCCAGCACCGGGACCTTCCCGGCATCCACGTCGGCCTGGGTGGTGACCCCCAGCACCCCGCCGAAGTGGTCGACGTGGCTGTGGGTGTAGATCACCGCGGTGACCGCCCGATCGCCGCGGTGGCTGCGATACAACCCCAACGCGGCGGCGGCGGTCTCGGTGCACACCAACGGGTCGATCACGATCACCCCGGTGTCGCCCTCGACGAAGGTGACGTTGGACAGGTCGAGCCCGCGGACCTGGTAGATGCCCTCGACCACCTCGTAGAGACCCTGCCTGGCGCACAGCGCCGACTGCCGCCACAGGCTGGGATGCACCGAAGGCGGCGCGTGGGTTGCGTCGGAGTCGCGCAGGAAGCCGTAGACGTCGTTGTCCCACACCACCCGGCCGTCGGCGGCGGTGATGACGCAGGGTTCCAACGCCACGAGGAATCCCCGGTCGGCATCGTCGAGGTCTCGGGTGTCGTCGAAGGGCAACGCGGCGACGCGCCCGCGGTTGAGGGATTCGATCGCCGAAGTCGGAGGTTTGCGGCCCATGCCGAGAATTCTTCACCCAATCGGCACCACTGCGCCATGATTGCGCCGGTGTACGCCATCATTCCCGGCCTCAACCGACACAACGTCGGCACCGAGGTGCTGGCCGGGATCACACTGCTGGCCATCGCGCTGCCCCTGAACATCGGCTACGCCCAGATCGCCGGACTGCCGCCGTCCGCCGGGCTCTACGCGCTGGTGCTCCCCTCGGTGGCCTTCGCGCTGCTGGCCTCCTCCCGGCACCTGGTGGCCGCGCCGGACGCGGCCGCAGCGGCGCTGGTGGGTTCGGCGCTGGGCGGGGTCGCCGCCGCGGGCACCGCCCACTACGCGGTCATGGCCGCCGCGCAGGCCATCGTCGGCGGCCTGCTGTTCGTCGCCTGTTCGGTGTTCAAGCTGGGCTACCTGGCCAACTTCCTCTCCAAACCGATCCTGATCGGTTTCGTCGGCGGTCTGGCATGTGACATCCTGCTCAGCCAGATCGCCAAGATGCTGGGGATCAAGGTGGACAGCGGGTCGGAGTTCTTCGAACGCCTCGCCCAACTCGTCAGTCACCTCGGCGCGGTGCACTGGTGGTCGCTGGGGCTGAGCCTCGCGGTGATCGGCGTCCTGCTGCCGGCCCGCCGGCGAATGCCTGCGGTGCCGTGGGCGCTGATCGTTCTGGTCGCCGCCACCGTGGCCTCGACGCTGCTGCACCTGCCCGGCCGCGGGGTGGCCGTCCTGGGCTCGGTGCCATCCGGGCCGCCGGTGCTGGCGTTCCCCCGACTGGACTGGCATGACTGGGTGTCGGTGCTCCTGCCCGCGCTGGCCATCACCACGGTCACCATCGGCGAGGGCCTGCTGCTGGCGCGGTCCTACGCCGACAAATACGACTACAGCACGTCCCCCGACCGCGACCTGCTGGCCTTCGGGGCCGCCAATATCGCCTCCGGACTGTCGTCGGGATTCACCATCGGCTCCTCCACCGCGCGGGCGGCGGCCATGGACCAGGCCGGGTCCCGCACCCAGTTGCCGCTGCTGGTGATGGCGGGCGGCGCGCTGATGCTGTTGACCTTCGGCGCCGACCTGTTGGCGGAGATCCCCTCCCCCGCGATCGGCGCGATCGTCGCAGTATCGGTGGCCAAGCTGATCGGCATCGCCGAGATACGTCATCTGTGGCGACTGTCGAGATTCGAAACAGCAATAGCCGCAACATCTTTCGCGGGGGTACTGTTGATCGGCCCGCTTGCCGGGATCGTGCTGGCATTCATACTCTCCCTGATCAACTTGCTGCGCAAGGCGGCCCGACCGGCGGTGGACATCCTGGAGGGCTCTGATGACCCGCACGTGTCGCTGACGGCGTCCGACGACGGCGACGGCGAAACGGCGCCCGGGGTGATCGCGATGCGTTTCGCCGCACCGATCTTCTTCGGCAACGCGCAGACCCTCAGCGCCGAGATCCGTCGTGCGGTGCGCGAGGCCCCGACTCCGGTCTCGGCTTTCGTCCTGGATATGGAGGGCGTGAGCGACGTCGACGTCACCGGCGCCGAAGCACTGGCCAAGGAATTGCAGTGGCTGCACGGCAAGGGCATCACATTCGCCTATTCGCGCGTGCGCCCGCAACTGCGCGCGAACCTCGAACGGATGGGTCTGTTCCAGGGACACAACGTCTTCGAGACCAACCGCGCGGCTGTGGCAGCCCTGCGTCCATTGTCCTAAGCCCAGTGTCCTAAGCCCACGGTCCTAACCGGGAACGGCCCGGCCCCCGGCCGGAACTCCCGGCCGAAGCCGATGACGAAAGCCCCCATCAGATCGGCGGCGATGCCGTGGCGCGGCGTCACCGCCAACTCGACCATCCCAGGCGCGGCCGGGAACAGGCCCAGCGCCATCAGCCGGCGCCCGCCGATGAGACCGCGCGGGCCGGGAACAGCCGGCGGTAGGCGGGGAACGACAATGGATTACGCGGACGGCTCGAACCCACCGGGACACACTAATCAAGCATGCTGCCGTCGATGCGCCGGCGTGTTGAGCGGCCGACCCTAGACTTCTGGCGGTGACGCTCTTTGAATTCATCGAGATCGTGGGCAAGTCGATCGACGCGGTCGGTGTGTCCGTCATCGCACTCGGCGCGCTGTACTCCGCGCTCGGCGCGGCGGTGCGCCTGAGCCGACGGGAACCTGCCTACCGGCCGTTCCGCCAGCAACTCGGCTCCTCGATCCTGCTGGGACTGGAGTTCCTGGTCGCCGCCGACATCATCCGGACCGTCGCGGTCACCCCCGAGCCCAAGACAGTCGCGATGCTAGGCGGCATCGTGCTGATCCGGACCTTCCTGAGCTACTCGCTGCAACTGGAGATGACGGGCTACTGGCCCTGGCAGGCGGCGCAGGCCCGCACGGCCGGGCCGAACACCGGGAGGGTGGGGTGATGGCCCGGCGCTTTCCGATCATCGACGCGCTGCGGAAGAAACCGCCGGCAGCCCTGGCCCCGCCCGACAGCTACGCCCCGCAGGACGTGGCGGAGATGCTTCGCGAGATCGGAATCGCCCTTCTCGAGGTGTCCCAGCCGGTCCCGATCGTCGAATCGCGGCTCCTCACGATCGCCCGGCGGTACACCACGGCGCAGACGCGGGTGGTGGTCCTACCCACCGTGCTGCTGATCCAGGTCGGCGAGGACACTTTCGAGATCGACGGATCAACCCACTCGTCGCTGCAACTCGACGCGGCAGGCCGCATCGACGCCATCGCGTCCCTCGCGGAGGCGGGTGCCGTCGTTCCCCGGGAGGCGATCGCGGAAGTCGAAGCCGCGCGCGCACTCAAGCCGCGTTTCGACCGCATCACGACGGTGATCGGATATGCCATCACCACGGTGGGATTCGGCATGATGATCAACCCGACCTGGGCATCGCTGCCCGGGTATCTGTTTCTCGGCCTGGTGGTCGGGTCGATCGTGGTGATGAGTTCGAAGCTGCCCTCACTGATCCCCATCCTGCCCACCCTGTCGGCGTTCGTGGTCACCCTGCTGGCCATCTGGTTCGTCGCCGACACGGCCAACGACGGGTTGCTGCGGGTGATAAGCCCTGCCCTGGTGGCGACTCTGCCTGGCATCGCCCTGACCACAGGGGCCATGGAACTGGCCTACTCCCAACTCATTTCGGGTTCCAGTCGGCTGGTGTACGGGGTGACCCAACTCGGCCTGCTGGTGTTCGGCGTCATCATGGGCATGCACGTCGCCGGCCAGGTTGCCCCGCAGGCGCCGTCGGCCCAGATGGGTGCGTGGTCGCTGTACCTGTCGATCGTCATCGTGGCGATCGGTCTGACCTTCTATCTGTCGGCGCCGCCCGGTTCGCTGTTCTGGATGACGGCCGCGATAGCCGTCGCGATCCTCGGCCAGAAGATGGCGCAGACGTTCACCAGCGCCGCGCACTCGGGCTTCGTCGGGGCGATCCTGGTGGTGGTCTTCGCCATGCTGGCCAGCCGGGTCCGGACCTCCCCTCCGGCGATGGTGATGATGCTGGCGTCGTTCTGGTCCCTGGTTCCCGGCGCGACGAGTTTCATGTCGGTCAGCCAGGCGGCCACCGGCGGTAACGGCGACGTCGCCAGTATGGGCCAGGCAGGGTCGGCCATCCTGTCCATCGCCCTGGGCACCCTGGTCGGATGGAGCGTCTTCCGCACCCTTGACAACCACCTGCCGTGGTCGAAAACGAGCGCCGCGGCAGGGTGAGGTAGCTTCGCTGGGTGGAGGCCCTCAACCACGACATGGCGGCGGTGGCCGACTGGATGTCGCGGCACGGTTTGGGCGAGGGTCCGATCACGGACGTCACCGAGATCACCGGCGGAACCCAGAACGTCATGCTGCGGCTGCGCCAGGGCAGCCGTGACGGCGAAAGAGAATTTGTCTTCCGCCGCGGCCCCCGGCACCTGCGGCCGGTCAGCAATTCGGTGATACTCCGCGAGACCCGGGTACTGCGCGCACTGGCGGGCACCGACGTCCCGCACGCCGGACTGGTCGCGGTCTGCGAAGACACCTCCGTGCTCGGCCCCTCAGCAACGGACGGCGCCGTCTTCTATCTGATGGAGCCGGTGGACGGGTTCAATGCCGGGGCGGGGCTGCCGGATCTGCACGCCGGCGACGCACGGATCAGGCACGCGATGGGGCTGTCGATGGCCGACGCCGTCGCACGGCTCGGCGCCCTCGACTACCGGGCGGTGGGGCTGGGCGACTTCGGCAAACCGGACGGCTTCCTGGAACGCCAAGTACCGCGCTGGCTTTCCGAACTCGAGTCCTATTCGGCTTTGGCGGGCTACCCCGGGCCCGACTTCGGCGACGTCGACGCGGTGGCGGCCTGGCTGCGCGAACATCAGCCGCGGACCTTCGCGCCGGGCATCATGCACGGCGACTACCACGCGGGCAACGTGATGTTCTCCCGGACCGGCCCAGAGGTGGTGGCGATCGTGGACTGGGAGATGTGCACCATCGGCGACCCACTGCTGGACCTGGGATGGATGCTGGCCACCTGGTGCCGGCCCGGCCACGAACCGGTGCTGCCCAACCAACTGATGGCCGCCGGCGGTCTGGCCACCCCCGTCGAACTGGTGGAACGCTACGGCGCCAACACCACCCGGGATCTGTCGAACATCGACTGGTACACGGTGATGGCGTGCTTCAAGCTGGGCATCATCCTGGAGGGCACCCACGCGCGCGCGGCGGCGGGCAAGGCGCCCAAAGAGATCGGCGATGTGCTGCACACCGCCACGGTTCGGCTTTTCCGGCGTGCCGTGGCGATCATGGAGGGAGGCTGAATGATCGACTTCGAGGTACCCGCCGAACTCGCGGCGCGCCGCGACGAAATCCGGGCCTTCGTCACCGAGCAGATCGTTCCCTTCGAACGCGATCCGCGGCTGACCCGGCACGGCCCCAACGAAGAGTTGCGCGACGAGATGGTGGAGTTGGCCCGCGGGGCGGGCCTGCTGACCTTCCAGGCCCCGCGGCGGTTCGGCGGCTGGGAGCCGTCGCACCGCGAACAGGCGGTGCTGTTCGAAGCCGCAGGCTGGTCGACGCTGGGGCCGGTGGCGATGAACTGCGCCGCCCCCGACGAGGGCAACATGTTCATCCTGTCCAAGATCGCCGACGAGGCCCAGGCCGAGGAGTTCCTGGTGCCGGTGATCGACGGCCGGCAGCGTTCGGTGTTCGCGATGACCGAACCCGGCGGGGCCGGCTCGGACCCCGGACAGCTGGCGACCGAGGCGGTGTTCGATGGCGACGAGTACGTCATCAACGGCCGCAAGTGGCTGATCACCGGCGCCGACGGCGCCCGCACCTGGATCATCATGGCCCGGGTGGCGCCCAACCCGCACAACGCCGGCGGACCCACCCTGTTCCTCTGCGACGGCCGCACCCCCGGTATCGAACTCGAACGGGTGATGGACACCATGGACCGCAACTACGTGCAGGGCCACGGCGTGGTGCGGTTCGACAACCTGCGACTGCCGGCCTCCGCCGCGCTCGGCGAGGTCGGCCAGGCGCTGCGCTACGCCCAGATGCGGCTGGCGCCGGCCCGGCTGACCCACTGCATGCGCTGGCTCGGTGCCGCCGAGAGGGCGCAGTCGATCGCCGTCGAGCACGCCCGCACCCGGACCGCTTTCGGTAAGCCGCTGGGCGAACATGAGGGTGTGGGTTTCATGTTGGCCGACAACGAGATTGCGATGCAGCAGTGCCGGCTGGGGATCTGGTGGGCGTGCTGGACGCTGGACAACGGCGCGAAGGGCCGCCACGAGAGTTCGATGGTGAAGGCCTACGTCTCCGAGGAGCTGTTCAAGGTCGCCGACCGCTGCGTGCAGATCCTCGGCGGCATGGGGATCTCCGACGAGACGCCGGTCGGGATGATCTTCTCCGACATGCGGGCGTTCCGGCTCTATGACGGCCCCACCGAGGTGCACAAGTACGCGATCGCCCGGCAGGTGTTGAGAGACCCGGGGGGGACTGGCAAGTGAGCGTCCTCGATTCCTTCCGCCTCGACGACAGGGTCGTCATCGTCACCGGCGCCTCTTCGGGCCTGGGGGTGTCCTTCGCGCGTGCGTTCGCCGAAGCCGGTGCGGACCTGGTGCTGGGGGCACGGCGGGTGGAGAAGATGACGTCCACCGCCGCACTGGTCGAGCAGGCCGGCCGTCGTGCCTACATGCGCAAGACCGATGTGGCCGACCCCGAGCAGTGTCAGGGATTGGTGGACGCCGCGATGGGCGAGTTCGGCCGGGTGGACGTGCTTATCAACAACGCCGGCGTGGGCACCGCGGTGCCGGCCACCCGGGAGACCGCTCGGGAGTTCCGCTCCGTCATCGACGTCAACCTCAACGGCTCGTACTGGATGGCCCAGGCCTGCGGGCGGGTGATGCAGCCCGGCAGCGCGATCATCAACATCGCAAGCGTCCTGGGCATCACCACGGCCGGTCTGCCGCAGGCCGCCTACAGCGCCTCCAAGGCCGGGGTGATCGGGCTGACCCGCGACCTGGCCCAGCAGTGGAGCGGCCGCAAAGGCATCCGGGTCAACGCACTGGCGCCGGGCTTCTTCGCCAGCGAGATGACCGACGAACTCAAGCCCGGCTACCTCGACGATCTGATGCCGCGGATCATCATGGGCCGATTGGGCGACGCGGCCGAGTTGGCTGCCACCGCGGTCTGGCTGGCCTCCCCGGCCGGCGGGTACGTGACCGGTCAGACCGTCGTCGTCGACGGCGGTCTGACCATCGCCTAGGCTGCGATCCTGACCACTCCGGACCCGCGGACCCGCCGGGTCGGTACTGTCGTCAGACGTGAGTGTGGGAGACGACGTACGCAATTCGCTGGACCACTGGAGCGCCGGCGAGTGGCAGTCCGCGCTGTGGTACGCCACCGCCGCACTGGAGGAGACCGCGGCCAAGCGCCACCCGGAGCTGGATCCGGCCACCCGGTTCACCCGGACCCTCCGTGAGGATGTCGACGTCTTCGGCGCGATGGCCGGCGCCGACATCGACTTCGCCGCCTCCCGGTTTCCGGTCCCGGTCGAAACGACGGATCCGGACGGGCACCCAGATATCGCCGACGTGCTCTACGCGGTTCACCGCACTCTGCACGAGGATCCGGCCGCCATGCCGGCCGGACTCGAGGTGGTCCCGCACGTGCAGAGCGAACCGCTGTTCAACATCTCCGGCGGCCGGCTGTGGCTTCGGGCCTCGGCCGCGCTCGGGTTGCTCGCCATCGCGGTGTTTTCCCCGGAGAACAAGGGCGAAACGATCCCGGGCTCCTACCAGTTGGGCTGGCAGCAATTCGTCTTCCACGTCGCCGGCTGGTGGGGCTGGCGCGACCATTTCCGGGAGATCGTCTCCAATGCCGGCATCGAACAGTACGCCCTCGACTTCGGTCCCGAGTGGGAGGCCTGGCGGCCCGTCGGGTGACGTCCGGTCCGCCTGACGACGACCGAGGGGAGGCGCCGCCGATGAACCGGGCAGTCGGTGCGGTGGGAGCGTCACTCCGCCTGTTGAACCGCCGGGACAGGCGACTGCTCGGTCTTGCGATTCTGGCCCAGATGGCAACCTCGCTGCTGGACTTGATCGGGGTGGCGCTTCTCGGTGTGGTCGGCTTCCTGGCGGTCTCCGCGGTCTCCGGTCAACGGCCCCCCGAGCGGCTCGGCCGGGCGCTCGCCGCGTTGCACCTGGACGGCACCCACACTGCCCTGGTTGCCGTTTTCGCCGGAGTGGCGGCCTTCCTGCTGGTCGCCAAGAACCTGATCAATCCGTTTCTCGTGGCGCGCATTCAGCGCTTCCTCGCCCGCCGGGAGGCACTGGTTTCAGCGCAGCTCACCAGAGGATTGCTGTCCCGCCCCCTTTCCTTCCTCCAGCGGCGATCCAGTCAGGAGACCGCGGCCGCCCTCCTGGACGGAACCACCAACGCCGTGCAGATCGTCCTGGGCCAAGCGGTGGTCGCCGCCTCCGAGGCGGTTCTGCTGATATTGCTCGTCGTGGTCATGCTGATCGTCAATCCTGTTGTGGCACTGGGGTTCGTCGCATTCTTCGCCCTGGTGGGGTTCGGCCTGAACCGAGCGCGGGGACATCGGGCGAGCCGACTCGGCGCAGAGCGCAGGCGGGCTCAGGTCGCCAGCCTCACGGCCGTGCAGGAGGCCGTCGGGACCTACCGTGAGATCACCGTGGCCGATCGCCGCATGCTGTACGTCCAACGGATCGAGGATCTCCGCATCCAGGCCGCCGAGGCCAGTGCGGGCATTCAGTTCGCCACGATGCTCCCGAAGTATGTCGCGGAGGGGTCGCTGGTCCTTGGCGCCTTCGCCCTCGGGGGCGTCCTGTTCGCCACCCAGCCCGTTGCCGTCGCGACCGGCACATTCGCCCTATTCCTCGCGACGGCGACCCGGTTCATGCCCGCGCTGTTGCGATTGCAGTCCGCGACGACGGCGATTGCCGCGGCCGGCGCGGCGGCCGTTCCGACCTATGAACTGGCCGGGGAACTCCGGGCGCTGGATGCCGGGCATACCGAGGCGGCCACCGATGTGGTCCGACCACCTCCCGCCGCGGGCCCCTTCGTCCCTGACGTCGAGGTGCGGGACGCGACCTTCACCTACCCGGGCAGCGGTGCGCCGGCCATCCGGGCGGTCAGCCTCACCGTGCGGGAAGGCGAGACCGTCGCACTGGTCGGGCGCAGCGGCGCCGGCAAGTCCACGCTCGCCGACCTGATCCTCGGGGTGCTGCAACCCGACGCGGGCACTGTCAGGGTCAGCGGGTTGCCTCCGGGGCAGACCGTCCAGCGCTGGCCCGGCAGCATCGCCTACGTCCCGCAGGACGTCATGCTGATCCGTGCGTCGGTGCGGTCCAACGTGGCCCTCGGTCTCCCGCGCGAAACCGTCGACGATCAAACCGTATGGCAGGCGTTGCGCCGGGCGCATCTGGAGGACTTCCTGCGCGGGCAGGCCCAGGGGTTGGACACCGAGGTGGGCGAGCGCGGACTGCGACTCAGCGGCGGACAGCGACAACGTCTCGGCATCGCGCGCGCGCTGTTCACCCACCCGCGGTTACTCGTCCTGGACGAGGCGACCAGTGCCCTGGACGCCGAGACCGAGCAGGCGGTCACCGAGATGCTCAAGGCTTTCGGCGCTCATGTGACGAGGCTGATCATCGCCCACCGCCTGTCGACCGTTCGGCACGCCGACCTTGTCGTCTACCTCGATCGGGGGGAGATCCTGGCCAGCGGAACCTTCGACGAGGTCTGCGCTCTCGTCCCGGCGTTGCGGCGCCAGGCGGCGTTGATGGGTATGCGACCCGACTGATGGCTGTGAACACACCCGCCCTGCGGAACCCCTCGGCTGTCGCGCTGTACCGGAAAATCGCCGATCGAACCGCCCGAACAGGTGTCATCGGGCTCGGTTACGTCGGCCTGCCGCTGGCGATCGAATTCGGCCGCGCAGGATTCGACGTCGTCGGCGTCGACCTCGACGCGGCCAAGTGCGTCGCCGTCAACGACGGCACCTCGGACATCGGCGACGTGCCGGACTCGGCGGTGGCCGCGTTGAGGGCCGCCGGCAGGCTCGTCGCAGTCGATGACATCGCCGGCGCCGGCCGACTCGACACGATCAACATCTGCGTGCCGACCCCGCTGGGGAAGACCAAGGAGCCCGACCTGTCCTACGTCGTCGCCGCGACTCACGCGGTCAGGTCGAGACTCCGTCCAGGCATGTTGGTCATCCTCGAATCGACCACGTACCCGGGAGCGACCGAGGAATTGGTCCTGCCGAT
>NZ_JBBATF010000061.1:11003-15631 GCF_040398885.1 Mycobacterium sp.
TCATCCTCGAATCGACCACGTACCCGGGAGCGACCGAGGAATTGGTCCTGCCGATCCTCGAGCAGTCCGGCCTGAGGGTCGGAGACGATTTCTTCCTGGCGTTCTCGCCCGAACGCGTGGACCCCGCCAACAAGACGTGGAACACCAGAAACGTCCCCAAGGTGGTGGGAGGCGTCACCGAGGACTGCCTGGCTTTGGCCACGGCCTTGTACGACGGGCCGGTCGATCAGGTGGTGCCGGTGAGTTCCCCGCGTACCGCCGAGATGGTCAAGTTGCTCGAGAACACATTCCGGGCGGTGAACATCGGGCTTGTCAACGAACTCGCGCTCATGTGCGAGCGAATCGGTGTCGACATCTGGGAGGTCATCGACGCCGCCGCGTCGAAGCCCTTCGGCTTCATGCCTTTTCACCCCGGACCGGGATTGGGCGGTCACTGCATTCCGATAGATCCGCTGTATCTGTCCTGGAAGATGCGCGAAGTCGGGTTCGAAGCGCATCTGATCGAACTCGCCGGCCAGGTCAACGCGGCGATGCCGCACCATGTCGTCGACAAGATCGGCGACGCGCTCAACGAGCACGGGAGGGCGATCAAGGGCAGCGGTGTGCTGGTGCTGGGCGTGGCCTACAAACCGCAGGTGCGCGACATTCGTGAGTCCCCCGCGCTGGAGGTCATGGCGTTGTTGCGCAGGAAGGGCGCCCACATCAGTTACTGCGACCCGTTCGTGCCGTCCCTGGGCGCCGCGCAATGGCCCGGCGGCTATCCACTCGAGTCGGTGGCCTACAGCCGGGACGCGGTCGCCGCCGCCGACTGCGTGGTCGTGCTCACCGACCACGAGGCGTTCGATTACGGCGATGTCGCCGCGGCGGCCAGACTGATCGTCGACACCCGCAATGCGATCCCCGCGGGTGTGAACGGAGTTTTCAGACTCGGGGCTCCGAACCCTCCGCCCCGGTGACCTCGGCTCGCATCCCGGACGTGGCCGTTCAGGGCTGATACGGATCCGGCGTACCCATCGGGATGAGCGGGTGTTCTTTCACGCTCTTGTCGAACGCGCCCACGATTTTCAGCACCGGCCCGACGACCCAGGAGTCGGGGGTGGGTTTCTCCTCCCGGGGGTCGGTGAAGAGGTTGTAGACCGACGGCACCGGATACTTGACCGGCGGATCGAACATGGTGTCCTGGCGGTAGAAGTGCAGCTTCCAGTTCCGCCATTTGACCGCCTGCAGTCGATCCGAGCACCAGATCGGGAAACCCTCCCGCGCTGACTTCTCCGAGTTGCCGAGGAAGAACTCGGACTGGTCGATGCTGTCGAAGGGCCGGTCGGTCGGCGTTTTCGCACCGCTGAACTTCGCCAGGGTCGCGAACATGTCGACACCGTGGACCATCTCGTTGGTCACGCGGCCCGCCGGAACCCGGCCGGGCCACCGGATCATGAAGGGCACCCGGATCCCGCCTTCGAGAGCGGTGAAGTACTGACCGCGCCACGGGCCTGCCCAGCCGTCCCAGGGACGGATGAACTCCGGACCGTTGTCACTGGTGAACACGACGATCGTGTTGTCCCGGATACCGGCTTTGTCGACGGCGTCGAGAATCTGGCCGACGTGGGTGTCGGTCTCGGTGAGCACGTCCGCCCAGTCGCCGTTGGAGGTCTTGCCCTTGAACGCCGGGTTCGGCTCAGTGGGCAGATGCGGCTGGGTCAGCGCCACGTAGGCGTAGAGCGGACTGCCCGACTGGCTCTGCTTGCCGATGAAGGACACGGCCCGCCGGGTGATCTCCGCGTCGATCAGACGACGCTGAGTCAGGTCGTAAACGCCCAACTCGCGGCTCTTCTCGCCCTTGCGGCCCTCCATGATCTGCTCGGCCGGCATGATGTCGGGCGACCAGCCCGGCGACTCGGGCCAGAGCGCCTCGTCTGTCGTGCGCGGAATGCCGTACCACTCGTCGAAACCCTGGTCGTTGGGCAGACGGCCGTCGCGGCTGCCCAGATGCCACTTGCCGAAGTAGCCGGTGGCGTAGCCGGCGTCGGACATCGCCTCGCCGAGGGTGACCTCCCACTGGGTCAGGCCGTCGGCGACCCCGCCGAAAGGCACGGCGTAGGTGCCCGAGCGGATCGCCCAGCGCCCAGTCAGCAAGCTGGACCTGCTTGGGGTGCACTGGGTTTCCATGTTGGCGTTCAGCAAGCGGGTGCCGTCGGCCGCCAGGGAGTCGATCCGGGGGGTCGGCGCACCCCGGGTCAGCCCACCCCCGTAGGCGCCGACCTCCCCGTAGCCGAGGTTGTCGGTCAGGATGAACACGATGTTGGGAGCGCCGCTCATCGCCTGGGTTCGGGCGGGCTTCGCCGAACACGCCCCGGCGACAACCAGCATCAAAGCAACGCAGAGCCTGATCATCATTAGTCGCATCGGACTCCAATCCCCGTTTGCCACCGGCCTGTTCTCGCGAACCACCGAGAGGCCGACTCTACGTATTCGCCACGCCGGAGTCATACGATTGACTGAAATTGACGGGAGGTGCAGTATGGGGTGTTCCAAAGAGGGTGGAGGGGGCGGTCTTGCCGGCGATGGTGGTGAGGGCCCTACGGGGTACGGCACCGGGATCAACGAGGGGTTCGACGGCAAGATCGAATTGGACGTGCGTGACTCCACGCCGGACTGGAAGCCCTTCGAGCTGAAGAAGGCCCCGGAGGGCGCCCCCGGCCAACGTCGACATGAAGCCGGAGGCCCAAGGGTGATCTTCGCCCACGGGTCCCGGTTCGGCGGGCACACGCTGTTCATCAGGACTCCGACACCATCGCGCCGGGGGGCTCCTTGCCCGCTCGGCAGGTAGCATCGCGCTGAAGTCCGGACGATGGCTGAATGGAGTTTGCGATGGTCTACGTCGAGTCCGCGGAGCGGGGTCGGCAGATTGTCTCGGCCGCGCGCACGGTGATCACCCGCGATGGCGTGGCAGCGGCGACTATTCGCGCGGTCGCAAAGGAAGCCGGTATCCCGCTCGGCACGCTGCAGTACGTCTTTCCCACAAAACAACAGTTGATGCGTGCGGTGACCGAGGGTCTGATCGAGGACGTCGTCGGGGTCCTGCGAACCACCGCCAAGCTTGATGGGGGCCTGGAACACGTCCTCGGGGAGGGGGTGCGACGCTTCTGGGCCGACTTGGTGGTCGGCGATCTGCCCTCGCAGCTGGCCCAGTACGAACTGACGGCCTACTCGCTCAGGACCGAGGGTCTTCAGGATGTGGCACGCCGGCAGTACGAGGGGTACACCGATGCCGTTACCGAATGGCTTCAAGCGTCGGCCGGGCGAGCAGGCGAGGATAGTTCCGTCGCGACACGGCAGTTCGCGCGCCTGATCATTGCCGCAGTCGATGGGCTGATTCTTCAATACGTCGTGAACCCCGACCCCGATCGCGGCTGGGCGGACATCGAGGCCCTGATCGGAATGATCGTCCGCCACGCCGGTGTGCGCCCCGCGGCTGGTGACTGACGACGTGCGGTATCGACTTAACGGTCCGGATGTCATTCAGGAGACCATGGATGGCGAGGTCCTCATCATCCACACGCCGTCGGGCACTTACTACAGCCTCGAAGGCACCGGGGAACAGGTGTGGAACGCACTGTTGGCGGGCCACACGGTCGATGAGATCGCCGCGTCGTATACCGACGTCGAGCACGGTGGTCTCGACTCGGTGGCCGAAGCCGTGTCGGTCTTCGTTCGCGAGTTGCAGCAAGAGCAGTTGATCGTTCCGGGCGACCAGTCCGCAGCACCTGGACCGGCTCGACGCCCTGCGGCACCGTTCTCCAGCCCCGCTCTCCAGAAATACACCGACATGCAGGAGTTGCTCCTGGTCGACCCGATCCACGAGGTCGACCCGCAATCCGGCTGGCCCGAACGGCGTGATCCCAACTGACCGGGAATTCGATCCTGGGCATGGGAGCGCCACAGTCGGTGTACAGCGACGACTGGCGTGGCAAGTGGTCCCGCCTTGTCGCATACAGCAGAAGCGAATTCGCACCGGAAATGTTCCCGCTTCCCACCGACGCCCAGATGGATCTGTTGAAAGCCGCCTTGCTGCCGGCCGAGCAGGCCGCACCGGCTTGGCGACGCTGGAAGGCGCGGGGCCTCGATCTCCAAACAGTGCGCGATGAGGCATCGACCCGGGTGTTCCCGCAGTTGTTGCAGAACCGCGATGCCGCCGAAATCGGCGCGGAAGATCTGCCCATTCTGAAAGGCGTGCGCAGGCACACCACCGCCGCCAACGTGGCGATCCTCGCCAGCGCCCTCAAGGTCGCGCAACTTTTCCGCGACGCCGGAATACCTCACCTGCTCTTCAAGGGCGCCGCGATGATCGCGCGGGTCGACCGGCTGGGTTACCGACGCATCGCAGATGTCGATGTCCTGGTGCCGCGCGCCTATGCCGAGCGGGCAGGCCATGCGCTGCTGGCCGCCGGTTACACCGCCAAACCCCCTCACCGGCCGATCGGGTTCAGCCATGCCCGAGGTTATCGACTGCCGAGCGGACAGGAAGTCGACCTCCATTGGTGGGCGTTCAAGACCGCCGGCGACGACAGTTCGATGTTCGATACCGCCGAGCCGGCAACGCTATTGGGCACGCCGGTCCTGATACCGTC
>NZ_JBBATF010000062.1:0-3949 GCF_040398885.1 Mycobacterium sp.
GCCACCGGCATGGCGGGAAGACCGAGCTTGTGGTGGTCCCAGGACCGCACCCGGTCGGCGACGATGCGCACCGCGACGCGCTTGTTCATCATCAGGTCCACCGCCGGTCTGAGTTCGTCTGTGTAGGGCCCGTTGTAGCGCTCCCACACGCTGACCCCGACCGCGAAAGCGGTGTCCGCGTCGTCGTGGATCTCGGCCACGCCCTCGAAGGACACCCCCATCAGTGAGTCGTAGGTCATCCCGGCCTCGATCATGAAACTGACCCGGGGGTTGCGCCGGATGTTGACCACCTTCTGGGACTTGACCTTGGTCTCCAGCCAGATCTCGCCGTCGATGACGCCGTACCACATCGCCACCAGGTGCGGCTGGCCCCGCGGGCCGACGGTGGCCAGGGTTCCGGTTCGGCTTCGCGCGACGAACTCGGCGATCTCGGCGTCTGTCATCACGATCTGACCGCGTTGCTTGGATCCCATGGGAGTCAGTGTGTCAGTGCACGTTCAGAGCCGCCGGGTCAGGTCGGCGGCGGCGGAGAGCAGATCGACCGCCCACCGCTCGCCGGGACGCCGGCCCATCCGGTCGATCGGCCCGGAGACCGACACCGCCGCGACCACCACGCCGTTGCGGTCGCGCACCGGGGCTGAGACGCTGGCCACCCCGGGCTCGCGTTCGGCCGCACTCTGGGCCCACCCGCGGCGTCGAACCTCGGCCAGTGTTCGTTCGGTGAACGCCGCCGCGGGCAGCAGGGCCCGCTGGGCGGCGGCGTCGCCGTAGGCCAGCAGCACCCGCGCGGCAGATCCCGCCGTCATCGGCAGGCGCGCTCCGACAGGCACGGTATCGCGAAGGCCCGCAGGAGGTTCCAGTGCCGCCACACACACCCGGTCCGTGCCCTCGCGGCGGTACAACTGGACGCTCTCACCGGTGATCTCCCGCAATCCCGGCAGCACCGCGGCGCCGGCGGCGATCAGAGGATCGCCGACCGCGGCCGACAGCTCGCTCACCGCCGGCCCCAGCCGCCAGCGCCCGGCGGTGTCCCGGGCCAGCAACCGGTGGACCTCCAGGCCCGCGGCGAGTCGATGGGCGGTGGCCCGCGGCATACCGGTCCGTTCGCACAACTCGGCGAGCCCGCAGGGCGCTCCGGCGACCGCGTGCAGAACGCCCACGGCTTTGTCCAGCACGCCGATGCCGCTATCCTGTCTCATATCGAGATAATAGCGTCTCATTATATGAGATGACACGCGAGCGAGACAGCGAGTTTGAAGCGATGGACAATCCGAGAACGCTTGCCGAGAAAGTCTGGGCGGACCACGTCGTCGCGGCCGGTGCGGGTGCCGGCGCGGCCCGCGAACCCGACCTGATCTACATCGACCTCCACCTCGTCCACGAGGTGACCAGTCCGCAGGCCTTCGACGGTCTGCGACTGGCCGGGCGCCCGGTGCGGCGGCCGGACCTCACCCTGGCCACCGAGGACCACAACGTTCCGACGATCGGCATCGACAAGCCGATCGCCGACCCGGTCTCGCGCACCCAGGTCGAAACGCTGCGGCGCAACTGCGCGGAGTTCGGTGTCCGTCTGCATCCGATGGGCGATCCGGAGCAGGGCATCGTGCACGTGGTCGGTCCGCAGTTGGGTCTCACCCAACCCGGGATGACGATCGTCTGCGGAGACAGCCACACCTCCACCCACGGCGCCTTCGGAGCGCTGGCGATGGGCATCGGCACTTCCGAGGTGGAGCATGTGCTGGCAACCCAGACACTGCCGTTGCGTCCGTTCAGGACGATGGCGGTCACCGTCGACGGCCCGTTGCCCCAAGGGGTCACCGCCAAGGACGTCATCCTGGCGGTGATCGCGAAGATCGGCACCGGCGGCGGGCAGGGTCACGTCATCGAATACCGCGGCAGCGCCGTCGAGGCGCTGTCGATGGAGGGCCGGATGACGATCTGCAACATGAGCATCGAAGCCGGGGCCCGCGCCGGAATGGTCGCCCCGGATGCGACCACCTACGAATACCTGCGCGGCCGGCCCTACGCGCCGGCGGGCGCACAGTGGGACCGGGCCGTCGAGGCGTGGGAACTGCTGCGCACCGACCCCGGGGCGCGATTCGACACCGAGGTCCACATCGACGCCACCACATTGAGCCCGTTCGTCACCTGGGGGACCAATCCCGGCCAGGGGGTGCCGCTGTCGGAAGCGGTACCGGATCCGGAGTCGATGGGAAGCGACGACGAGCGACAGGCCGCCGAGAAGGCGTTGGCCTACATGGATCTTCGGGCCGGGACCCCGATGCGCGATATCGGCGTCGACGCGGTGTTCGTCGGTTCCTGCACCAACGGGCGCATCGAGGATCTGCGCGCGGTGGCTGAGGTTCTCCGCGGCAGGCGGGTCGCCGACGGCGTCCGGATGCTGATCGTGCCCGGCTCGATGAAGGTGCGCGCCCAGGCCGAAGCCGAGGGCCTGGGTGAGGTTTTCACCGCTGCCGGCGCCCAGTGGAGACTGGCCGGCTGCTCGATGTGCCTGGGCATGAATCCGGATCAGTTGGCGCCCACGGAGCGCTGCGCGTCGACGTCCAACCGCAATTTCGAAGGCAGGCAGGGCAAGGGCAGTCGCACGCACCTGGTCTCGCCTGCCGTCGCCGCGGCCACCGCCGTGCGCGGCACGCTGTCGTCGCCTGCCGATCTGCACGGCTGACGACCGCCGAACCGAAGGAGGAGTCAACCCATGGAAGCGTTCCACACCCACACCGGCATCGGTGTGCCGTTGCGCCGGTCCAACGTCGACACCGACCAGATCATCCCGGCGGAGTACCTCAAGCGTGTCTCCAGAACGGGTTTCGAGGACGGCTTATTCGCCGCCTGGCGTTCGGATCCGTCGTTCATTCTCAATCTCGCGCCCTACGACCGCGGTTCGGTATTGGTGGCCGGACCCGATTTCGGAACCGGATCCTCACGCGAGCATGCCGTGTGGGCGTTGATGGACTACGGCTTCCGGGTGGTCGTCTCGCCCCGGTTCGCCGACATCTTCCGCGGCAACGCCGGCAAGGCGGGACTGCTGGCCGCGCAAGTGGCACAGGATGACGTCGAACTGCTCTGGAAACTGATCGAACAGCAGCCCGGTGTGGAAATCACTGTCGACCTTGATGATCGGACCATCTCCTGCGGAACGGCGATGGTGCCGTTCACCATTGACGATTACACCGCTTGGCGGCTACTGGAGGGGCTCGACGATATCGGCCTCACGCTGCACAAACTGTCGCAGATCGAGGCATTCGAAGCGCGGCGCCCGGAATGGAAGCCGCGAATTCCGACGGCTTCCTGAACGACTCGTGCACCGAAAGGGGCGCCCTTACGGGGTAGCTGTCGGCTCCCGTGATTTCCCTCAAGCGGCACAAGTGGATTGAAGAATTCCTCCGGATATTTTGCCGAAGAAATGCGTGGCTCATGGATATCTGTGCTTTGAAGGTTTACCGTGTTGTGCAGTCGGTCCAGGGCGGACCACTGTTTCGGAGGAATTGAATGAACAAAGCAGAGTTGATTGAAGTTCTCACGGAAAGGCTGGGTACCGATCGTCGCCACGCGAACGACGCCGTGGAGAATTTGATCGACGCCATCGTTCGCGCTGTCCAAAGGGGCGACAGCGTGACCATCACAGGTTTCGGTGTCTTCGAGCGTCGCAGTCGTGCCGCGCGCGTCGCCCGCAACCCGCGCACCGGCGAGACGGTGCGGGTGAAGCCCACCTCTGTTCCCGCGTTCCGCCCCGGTGCGCAATTCAAGGCAATCGTCTCCGGCGCACAGAAACTCCCGTCTGAAGGACCTGCCGTAAAACGAGGCGCCGTCGGTGGCGCAGTGAGGAAAGCTGCTGTGAAGAAGGCTGTCAAGAAGGCTCCGGCCAAGAAGGCTCCGGCCAAGAAGGTCGCCGTCAAGAAGGTCGTGAAGAAGGCTCCGGCCAAGAAGG
>NZ_JBBATF010000062.1:4049-15550 GCF_040398885.1 Mycobacterium sp.
CCGGCCAAGAAGGTCGCCGTCAAGAAGGTCGTGAAGAAGGCTCCGGCCAAGAAGGCTCCGGCCAAGAAGGTCGCGGTCAAGAAGGTCGTGAAGAAGGCCGTCGCCAAGAAGGCCGTCGCCAAGAAGGTCGTGAAGAAGGCCGTCGCCAAGAAGGCGCCGGCCCGCAAGGCCCCGGCCAAGGTCGGCCGCCGCTAACCGTTCGACAAACCTTCGCGAATACGCCGCGGGCCCTTGGGGTTCGCGGCGTATTCGCATTTCGCGGGCACCGCACTTCGGCGGGCGCCGTCGCGCTCAGGTGCTGCTGCCCCTGGCCAGCGGACTGGGCAGGTGATCGGCCGCGACGAGTCGACCGTCATGCAGCGACAGCACCCAGGTGCCGGCTTTGCGGTTGCGCGACCTATCCGGCTCGACACCGTCGCGGCTGCAGCACCAGTCGATCAGGTAGGGGATGACCCTGCCCTGGGAGCAGATGACCGGCGTCCCGCCGAGTGCGGCGATCTCCAGCACCCGCTTGTGGGCGGCCTCGGGGTTCTCGGCGTAGGCCTCCTCGGTCAACGAGGTCTCCACCGCGATGGGCTCGTCGAGCGCCAGAGCCAGTGGCTTGATGGTTTGGACGCACCTGGTCCGGTCCGCGGCGTAGAGCGACGTGGCCCCGAAGGCCCGCAGTTGCGGCACCAGTGACCTGGCCTGTGCCCTGCCTACGCGGTCCAGTGGCCGCTTGCGGTCGTCACCGTGGTACCGCGACTTCCGGCCCGCGCTGGCGTGCCGGACGATCAACACGGTCTGAAGGTCGGCCGGTGTCTCGGCGAACCGCGCCAGCACCTTGCGGTCGTGTGCGTAGGTGAGGCGCTCGGTGGCCTCATCCACGGCCAGCCACTCCAATCGGTCCACCTCCTTGCCCGGTTTGAAGTCGCCGCCCCGAGCCCGTGCAGTCCAGTAGTGGACGACTTTGGCGCCCAACGGAATCGCGTATCTGATCGTGCACAACCGCCGGCCGAGATGCGCGCGCTGCCCGGTCTCCTCGAGGATCTCCCGGACCGCGGCCAGCGGTTCGGTCTCACCCGGGTCGACTTTCCCCTTCGGCAGCGACCAGTCGTCGTAGCGCGGACGGTGGATCAACGCGATCAGGGGTTCGCCGGACTTCTTGTGCGGCCGCCACAGCACCGCACCCGCTGCGACGACCGAAACGGTTTCGGCCGCCGTCGCCTTCTTCCGCTGCGTCACGTCGTCAGCCCTGTCGGTGCTTTTCCATCAGCCACACCTGGTGGTCGCGGACCTCGCGCCCGTCTCGGGGCGCCGCGGTCCAACCGCCGTCGGACCCCAGCTCCCAGCACCGGGTCGCCGGATGCATTGCGGAGGCGAACATCTCGTCGAGCTGTTCGGTCAGGCGACGGTCCTTGACATGCGCCATCACCTCGACCCGGCGGTCGAGGTTGCGGTGCATCATGTCGGCGCTGCCGATCCAGAACTCGTCTATGGCCCGGAAATGCATCACCCGCGAATGTTCGAGGAACTGACCGAGTATCGAACGCACCACGATGTTCTCCGAGAATCCCTCGACGCCGGGGCGAAGTGCGCAGATGCCGCGGACCACGATCTCCACCCGGACTCCGGCCTGCGAAGCCCGGTACAGCCCGTCGATGATCTGCTCGTCGACGATGGCGTTGGCCTTCATGCGGATTCGTCCGTTGCCGTGCTCGCCGTGTGCGGCGATCTCATGCTCGATGCGTTCCAGGATGCCCTTGCGGATGCCGTGCGGGGCCACCAGCAGGTTGCGGTAGCCGACCTTGCGGGAGTATCCGGTCAGCGAGTTGAACAGGTCGGTGAGGTCCGCCCCGATGTCGGGCGCCGCCGTGAAGAGGCCGACGTCCTCGTAGAGTCGTGCGGTCTTCGGGTTGTAGTTGCCGGTGCCGATATGGCAGTACCGGCGGATCGTCGACCCCTCCCGGCGCACCACCAGGCAGGTCTTGCAGTGCGTCTTGAGGCCGACGAGTCCGTACACCACGTGCACGCCGGCGTCTTCCAGCGCCCTGGCCCACTTGATGTTGGCCTGCTCGTCGAAACGTGCCTTGAGTTCCACCAACGCCACCACCTGCTTGCCGGCGTCGGCTGCTTCGATCAGCGCGTCGACGATCGGTGAGTCGCCGGAGGTTCGGTACAGGGTTTGCTTGATGGCCAACACATCCGGGTCGGCGGCCGCCTGCTCGATGAACCGCTGCACACTGGTCGAGAACGATTCGTAGGGATGATGCACCAGCACATCGCCGTCGCGCAGGGTGGCGAAGATGCTCTTTCCGGTCTCGCCGAAGGCCGGATGGGTGGCCGGCACGAAGGGCCGCTCCTTGAGCGCCGGGCGGTCTACCGCGTAGATCTGCCACAGCGCGGACAAGTCCAGCAGACCGGGCACCTGCACCACATCGCCGGGATGAACGTCGAGTTCCCGCAACAGCAGTTCGAGCATGTGTTCCGACATGTCGTCGGAGACCTCCAGGCGTACCGGCGGACCGAACCGGCGTCGCGCCAATTCGCGTTCCAGCGCCTGCAGCAGGTCTTCGTCGCGGTCCTCGACGTCCATGTCGGCGTTGCGGGTGATCCGGAACGCGTGCTGCTCGACGATCTCCATTCCGGGGAACAGCACCGGCAGGAAAGCGGCGATGAAATCCTCCATGGGCAGGAACCGCGTGGACTGGCTGTCCGGATCGGTCTCCTTGAGGCGCACGAAACGGTCGACGTTGTCGGGGACTTTCACCCTCGCGAAGTGCTGCGTGCCGTCCTCCGGCGAACGGACGGTCACGGCGAGGTTCAGGCTCAGCCCGCTGACGAAGGGGAAGGGGTGGGCCGGATCGACGGCCAGCGGGGTCAGGACGGGGAACACCTGCTCGGAGAAGTAGGTGGACAACTCGCCTCGTTCGGCGTCGGTGAGGTCATCCCAGCTGACGATCAGGATTGAGTGCTCGGCCAACTCCGGTCGCACCGACTCCAGGAAGATCCGGGCGTGCCGGGTCGCCAGTTGCTGGGTGCGCTCGCCGATCAACCGGAGCTGTTCGCGCGGGGAGAGCCCGTCGGCGGAGCGCACCGACAACTGCATCTCGTCGCGGCGTTTGAGGCCGGCGACGCGGACCATGTAGAACTCGTCGAGGTTGGAGGCGAAGATGGCCAGGAACTTCGCCCTCTCCAGCAGCGGCAGCGAGGGGTCGGCGGCCAGTGTCAGGACCCTGTTGTTGAAGTCGAGCCAACTCAGTTCCCGGTTGAGGTAGCGATCCGCGGGAAGCGGATTCTCCGCCGGCGCCGGCGTCGCCGCCTGGGTGGCTCTCGGGGGTGTGAGAGCGGACGGATCGCGGGTCGGCTGGCCGCTGTCCGGCCGGGAATCGGTTGGCGCCTCGGTCATCGCCTCATCATCCCCCAACCGGGGCGATTCGTGGTCGGCTGCGTCGAAACACCCGGCCGACCACTCAGCCAGCGGCGATGCCGCGCGCGACGGCGTCGGCGGTGGCCGCGCCGACTCCGAGGAGCCGGGCTTCGGCGAGGTCCTCGGGGGTGTCGATGTCACACCGCAGACCAGGCCATTCGCCGACGAGTTCGAGGGCGCCGGAGTCGCGATGCCGGAGCGCCGAATCGCTGCCGAACAGCGGATTGAGCGGCACCTCGAAGGAGAACAGCGCCGAGGTGCCGGTGCCGTGGCGGTCGGCGACGAAGCTTCGCGGCCGCAGTGCCGCCGACGCCACCGCGGCGCTGAGCTCGGCGGCCCGCAGGGCCGGCAGGTCGCCCTGCAGCACGGCGATGTTCGGCGTCAGCTGCGAAACCTGATCCCACGCGGTGAGGATGGCGTTGTTGAGCGGGTCGGGGTGGCCGGCCGGTGTCGGGTCTTCAACCACCGCCGCGCCGACGTCGCCGACGGCCGCGGCCACCGCGGGGTCCGCGGTCACGACCGTGATCGAGTCGACCTCCGGCGCGGCCTCGGCCGCGGCGATGGTGTCCATCAGCATGGCGAGCACGACGTGTTCGCGCTCATCCGGGCTGAAAAGGGCCGACAGCCGACTCTTGGCGACGCCGAGTCGCTTGACCGCGATGATCAACCCGACGCCCATGGCCGTCATCCTGCCAGCGCACCGAGGATTAGGTTGAGAGGCACCGGAGGCGGAAAGGTGGGCAATTCGATGAGCCTGGGGAAGGCGACGGTGATGGGCGCCGGCGCCTGGGGCACCGCCATCGCAAAGGTGCTGGCCGATGCGGGCGGTGATGTGCGGTTGTGGGCACGCAACCCCGAGGTGGCCGACGAGATCAACACCGCGCACACCAACGCCGGTTACCTGTCCGGCATCACCCTGCCGGCCCGAGTCCGGGCGACCAGCGATCCGGCCGAGGCGCTCGCGGGGGCGCGCACCGTCCTGCTCGGCGTTCCGTCGCAGACGCTGCGCACCAACCTGGAGGGCTGGCGGGGCGACATCGACCCGGGCGCAACCCTGGTCAGTCTGGCCAAGGGCATCGAACTGGGGACCCTGATGAGGATGAGCCAGGTGATCGTCGCCGTGACCGGTGCCGACCCCGGGCAGGTCGCGGTGGTGTCCGGACCCAACCTGGCCGACGAGATCGCCAGGCGGCAGCCCGCGGCCACGGTCGTTGCGTGTTCGGACCCGGGCCGCGCGGTGGCGCTGCAGGGGGCGCTGAGCGCCGGCTACCTGCGGCCCTACACCAACGCCGACGTGGTGGGCACCGAGATCGGCGGGGCCTGTAAGAACGTCATCGCCCTGGCCTGCGGCATGGCTGCCGGCGTGGGGCTAGGCGAGAACACCGCCGCCGCGATCATCACCCGCGGGCTGGCCGAGATGATGCGGTTGGGGATCGCGTTGGGCGCCGCGCCCGCGACGCTGGCCGGTCTGGCCGGAGTGGGGGACCTGGTGGCGACGTGCACCTCCACGCAGTCCCGCAACCGCGGCTACGGGGAGCGCCTCGGCCGCGGTGACACGCTGTCCGAAGCCGAGCGCGCGGCGGGCGGCCACGTCGCCGAAGGGGTCACCTCCTGCACCTCCATTCTGGCGCTGGCGGCGAGCCATGGCGTCGAGATGCCGCTGACCGACGCGGTCCACCGGGTGTGCCACCGGGGCCTGTCCGTCGACGAGGCCGTGGCGCTGCTCCTGGGCCGCAGCACCAAACCGGAGTGATCGAATGAGCGCTGACCGCTACGGCGATTCCACCCGCACCGTCAAGGCGGTGGACTCCGACGCCCTCGCCGGGCGGCCGGTGGCGCACACCCCCGTTCCGGCGTCGGCGTTCCACCTGTCCGCCGACGAGGGCAGCGAGGCGCACGTCTACGGCCGCTACTCCAATCCGGTCTGGACGCGTGTCGAGGCCGCGCTGGCGCAGCTCGAGGGGGCCACCTCGGCGCTGGTGTTCGGCTCGGGGATGGCGGCGATCACCGCCGCGCTGCGGGTCCTGGCCCGGCCCGGTTCGGTGCTGGTCGTTCCTGCCGACGGCTACTACCAGGTGCGGCGCTGGGCGCGGGAAAGCCTTGCCGCACTGGGGGTTACCGTCCGCGAGGCCGGCGCCGCCGAGATCTACGACGCGGCCGCCGAGGCTGACGTGGTGCTGGCCGAGACGCCGACGAATCCGGCCCTGGACGTGGTGGACGTGCACCGGCTGGCCGTCGTCTGCCGCCGCCGCGGCGCCCGGTTGCTGGTGGACAACACCACCGCGACGCCGCTCGGCCAGCAGCCGCTGTCGCTGGGCGCGGACCTGGTGGTCGCCAGTGCCGCCAAGGCGCTGGCAGGGCACAGCGACATGGTGGCCGGGTATGTCGCGGGCAGTCGGCCGGAGCTGATCGACGCCGTCGAACGCGAACGTCTGCTGGCCGGGCCGATCACGGGAGCGCTGGAGTCCTGGCTGCTGCTGCGCAGCATCGGCACCCTGGGTCTGCGGTTCGACCGGCAGTGCCACAACGCCCTCGCGCTGGCGACCGCCGTGGCCGGCCACCCTGCGGTGCGGTCGGTGCGCTACCCGGGCCTGCCGGGCGATCCCTCCCATCGGGTCGCGGTCGACCAGATGCGCCGGTTCGGCGGTCTGTTGTCGATCGAGCTGGCCGACGCCGGCGCCGTGCACGCCCTGGTGCGTCGCAGTGCGCTGCTGGTCGCCGCCACCAGCTTCGGCGGCATCCACACCTCGGTGGACCGCCGCGCCCGGTGGGGGGACTCGGTGCCCGAGGGATTCGCCCGCATCTCGGCGGGCATCGAGGACACCGACGACCTGGTGGCCGATGTCCTGGGCGCTCTCGACGCGCAGTGCGATTCCCCCGGCCTGTAGCGTCTCCGGATTGTGACTTCACGCCCCGGCTCCCGGATTCGCGTCGCCGTCGTCTACGGCGGCCGCAGTTCCGAGCATGCGATCTCCTGCGTGTCGGCGGGCAGCATCCTGCGCAACCTGGACCCGGGCCGCTTCGAGGTGGTGCCGGTGGGCATCGCGCGGGACGGTTCCTGGCTGCGCGCCGACGTCGACCCCGACGATCTGGCCATCACCGACGGCAGGCTGCCCGAGGTCCGGGGCGCCCACGGCGCACCGCTGGACGGTGTCGATGAGGTCCTGTCCGGCGTCGACGTGGTGTTCCCGATCCTGCACGGGCCCTACGGCGAGGACGGGACCGTCCAGGGTCTGCTGGAGATGGCCGGAATTCCCTACGTGGGGGCCGGAGTGCTGGCCAGCGCCGCCGGGATGGACAAGGAGTTCGCCAAGAAGCTGATGGCGGCCGAGGCCCTGCCGATCGGCGACTATCTGGTCCTGCGGCCCGGGCGAGGTTTCCCGGACACCGAAAGCCTTGCACGCCTTGGGTTTCCGTTGTTCGTCAAGCCGGCGCGCGGCGGCTCCTCGATCGGGGTCAGCCGGGTCGCCGAAGCCGGCGGCCTGGCCGCGGCGATCGCAGAGGCCCGCCGGCACGACCCGAAGGTGATCATCGAGGCGGGCATCGACGGCCGCGAGTTGGAATGCGGAGTGCTGGAATTCCCGGACGGCACGGTGCGGGCCAGCACGGTCGGGGAGATCCGGGTCGCCGGGGCCGCCGGCCACGACTCCGATGCCCCGGGCTTCTACGACTTCGAGACCAAGTACCTCGATGACGCCGCCGAACTCGACGTTCCGGCCCGGGTTGACGACCGGACCGAGAAACTGCTGCAGGAGTTGGCGATTCGCACCTTCAGCGCCCTGGACTGTCAGGGGCTGGCCCGGGTGGACTTCTTCCTCACCGAGGACGGGCCGGTGATCAACGAGATAAACACCATGCCCGGGTTCACCACCATCTCGATGTACCCGAGGATGTGGGGTGCCAGCGGGGTGGACTACCCGACCCTGCTGGGCACCATGGTCGACACCGCACTGGCCCGCGGCACCGGATTGCGCTGAGAGCTAGGGCTGGCCGGGCCGGATCGGGATGGCCGGCAGTGTCCGTTCGATCACGTCGGACATGGTCTGGATCGGCGAGGGCCCGGAACCGTCGGGCAGGGTCAGCGCAACATAGACCGGGCGGTCCACGCACAACCAGGTGCTGCGCCGGGATTCGTTGTCCTGCAACCGGAACCACTGCACCTGGTTGACCATCTGAATCGGCGCGCCGACCACGAACTCGCGCACCCGGTCCAGCCCGCAGCGCAGGATGACCGGCTCGTCGCCGTTGCGCCAGGCGGCGGCGCCGGCCGGGGTGGGCTGCGCGGTGCCGGCGCGCCGGTAGTCCCCGAGCCGGTCGGGCAGAGCGGCCAGCAACGACCTGCATTCGGTTGTCTCGGCCTGCGGTGCGGGCACCGCGGCTATCACGACCGGCGCCCGCGGGACGCGTCGCGACGCGGCGACCGCGAGAACCGCGACGACGCCCAGCACGGCCACCGCCACCGCGGCGATCAGCAGAGCGCGGGGCGGTCCGTCTTCGTCGCCCTGCACGTCTTCACCTCGCCGGCCGGTCCTACACTGACGTTGCTCAAGGTACCGCAGGGGGAGGGGGGTCCGTGACGAGCGAGGACGACTCCACCGGGCCGCCGGAGCCGACGTTGCACGACGTCGGCGAATTCGGCGTCATCGACAACCTGATCCGCGGGCGGGCCCGGTCCGTCGGCGTCACGGTGGGGCCCGGTGACGACGCCGCGGTGCTCGACGCGCCGGACGGACGCGTGGTCGTCACCACCGACATGCTCGTGGAGGGCAGTCATTTCCGGCTGGACTGGTCGACCCCGTACGACGTGGGCCGCAAGGCGATCGCCCAGAACGCCGCCGACGTCGAATCGATGGGCGCCCGGGCCACCGGGTTCGTCGTGGCCTTCGGGGCGCCGCGTGACACCGCGGCGGCCGCGGTCGCCGAACTGGCCGACGGGATGTGGGCCGAAGCCGCGCACTCGGGCGCGGGGATCGTCGGCGGAGACCTGGTGTCCAGCCCGCGATGGGTGGTGTCGGTAACCGCACTGGGTGATCTCGGCGGCCGCGAACCGGTCCTGCGCGGCGGGGCGCGGGCCGGTTCGGTGATCGCCGTCACCGGCGTGCTCGGACTCTCATCGGCCGGATTCGAGTTGCTGCGCAACGATATCGGCGTCACCGGCGACGAGTTCGACGACCTGCGCGCCTGCCACCGCGTGCCGCGGCCACCGTACGGACAGGGCAGGACCGCCGCCGACGCGGGGGCGCAGGCCATGACCGACGTCTCCGACGGGTTGCTCGCCGACCTCGGCCACCTGGCCCGCGCCTCCGGTGTGGTGATGGATCTGCGCCGCGCGGCGCTGCGCGAGGACGTCGACGCGGTGTCCGGCGCCGCGCGGGCCGCGGGCGTCGACCCGTGGTCGCTGGTGCTCACCGGCGGCGAGGACCACGCCCTGGTGGCCTGTTTCCCGGACTATCCGCCGCACGGCTGGCGGGTGATCGGGGCGGTGCGGTCCGGCGCCCCCGAGGTCCTGCTGGACGGACGGGCCTGGACCGGTCGGGCGGGGTGGCAGTCCTACGACTGAGCGGGCCCGGTTAAGTTGTCACCCCGTGACCGGCCGGCCCCTGACTGAGCTCGTCGAGGACGGCTGGGCCCGGGCGCTGGCGCCGGTCGCCGACCGGGTGGGCGCGATGGGGGATTTCCTGCGCGAGGAACTGGCCACCGGTCACCGCTACCTGCCGGCCGGACCCGATGTGCTGCGCGCGTTCGGCCTCCCCTTCGATCAGGTCAGGGTGCTCATCGTGGGACAGGACCCCTACCCGACGCCCGGGCACGCGGTGGGGTTGAGCTTCTCGGTGGCTCCCGAGGTGCGGCCGCTGCCGCGCAGCCTGGCCAACATCTTCGCCGAGTACTGCGGCGACCTGGGCTACCCGCAGCCGGGCAGCGGGGACCTCACGCCGTGGGCGCGGCGCGGCGTCATGCTGCTCAACCGGGTGCTCACCGTTCGCCCCGCCGCACCGGCCTCGCATCGCGGCAAGGGGTGGGAGGCGGTCACCGAATGCGCGATCCGGGCCCTGGCCGCCCGCGACCGGCCGCTGGTGGCGATCCTGTGGGGTCGCGACGCCGGGACGCTCAAGCCGATGCTGGCCGAGGGGAGGTGCGCGGCGATCGAATCGGCGCACCCCTCGCCACTGTCGGCGAGTCGGGGGTTCTTCGGCTCGCGGCCGTTCAGCCGTGCCAACGAACTGCTGGTCGGGATGGGCGGCGACGCGGTGGACTGGAGACTGCCTTGAACACTCGGATTCGGAGCTTGGATGCAGGCGGAGGCTGCCGGCGATGGTGAAGTCCCGCCTACCCACCTATGTGCGACGCGACGCGTTCACGGGCCCGGGATCACCGACCGGCGGGCGGTCGCCGGGCCGGGTCCGGTCCAGGATTTTCAAGGCACTGCCTCTGGCCGGGGGATCCCGGGAGCACTACTACCACTTCCTGATCGGCTACCTACTCCCGCTTCTCCACACGCAGTCCAAGCGCGGTTTCGAGCGCTTCGGTGTCCTCGACTGTGGTCCGCTGTTCACACCCATTCTGGCGGAGACACTCGACCGGTTCGGGTACGCCTTCGATGTGGTCGACGACGGCGGAATCGGGAAAGCGGTGTTCGTCGATTCGTGGGATCGGTTGGCCTGGCAGTCGCCCGAGGCCGTTCGCGCCACCGCGGAGGCAGTACGAAACGCCTGGCAGAGTTACACCTGCGCCCAGGCGGACTGTCCGAGGTCCACCGAACTGCTGATCAGGCGGTCCGCGCCGCCCGACTACTACCGATCCGCGGCAGCGCAACGCACCCGGCTCGGCGGATACGGCACCAGCCGTCGGGCCATCACCAACCTCGACGAGGTTTCGCGGGTCCTCGGCGACGCCGGGATCGCGCACTCGGTCTACGAACCCGGCGTGCATTCACTCGGGTGCCAGATCAGAACCTTCGGCACCGCGGAGCGGATTCTGGGAATCTACGGTGCGGAGTGGTCCAACGTGATCTGGTGCCGGGCTGACCCGCGCGCCCGGCTTCTCTCCCCGGAACCGGTGGACCGGAATGTTCCCAAGCTGCTGGACCTGGTCGGTATTCCGTTCGAGTTGGCGCTGGTCCCGACGGCCCATTGCGAGGAGGATCCGGCGGCTGCGTTGCGCTTTTTCAGCGGGCGGTAGCGGGCTCCGCGGGTCAGCCGCGGACGACCTTGCCGGCCTTGATGCACGAGGTGCAGGCGTTGACGCGCTGCTTGTTGCCGCCGGGGCGGGCCACCGCGTGAACGGTCTGGATGTTCGGGTTCCACCGGCGGTTGGTCCGGCGGTGCGAGTGCGACACGGCCTTGCCGAACCCGGGGCCCTTCCCACAGATATCGCAGACGGCAGCCATGTCTTCAAACTCCTCAAGTCTTATCGGTAGGGCCACGGGCGCGCGCGGGTGACCCGGCCCCAGCAGGATACCGGCGTGGTGAACCGAACACCAAAAGCACCTACACCGGGGCGGTGAGCGGCGGAGGCGGAGCGTCGGTTCACCTGGCTAGGCTGACGCCACGGTAGATCGGAGGTGACATGTCCGAGCGGCGGCTGGACGCGTCGGCCCTGCGTGACTGGGCGCACGCCTGCGTCAGCGACCTGATCCGCCACACCGACGAGATCAACGCCCTCAACGTCTTCCCGGTCGCCGATTGCGACACCGGCACAAACATGCTGTTCACCCTGCGTGCGGGCCTGGTCGAAGCCGAGAAGGCGGGTCCCGTCGGAGATGTCGGCGCCGTCACGGCCGCTCTGGCGCGCGGCGCGCTGCACGGGGCGCGCGGCAATTCCGGGGTCATCCTGTCGCAGATCCTGCGCGCGCTGTCGGAGGTGACCGCCGGCGCCGCCGCCGACCGCGACATCGCCGACATCGACGCCGGACTGCTGGGGGCGGCGCTGCGACACGCCGTGGCCCTGGTTGTCGCCGCCATGGGCGGGGAACGGGTTCCCGGCACCGTCGTGTCGGTGCTGCAGGCCGCGGCCGAGGCCGTCGAGCAGGCCGCGGACCAGCGCGCCGGGCCGGCGCTGGCGGCGACCGCCGCCGGCGCGGCCGCGGCGCGGG
>NZ_JBBATF010000063.1:0-15516 GCF_040398885.1 Mycobacterium sp.
CAGGCTGGAGGCCTCGATCTGGGCGTTCAGCGCCGCGGTCTGCGAACTCTTGCCGACGGTCTCGGCCAGGGACAGGAACAGCGCGAGAACGGCGATCATCAACGCCATTTTCTTGTTGGTGCTCGACACGCCTCCAGGCCCGTCGGCAGCGTGATCATCGTGATTGATCGTGTGCTCAGCCTCGTGCTGGACCACGTGAACGCCGTGCTTCATGACAGTCCCTCGTCTCCTGGCAAACCTGCGGAACGCTATCACGGGAGGGCGACTACCGTGGGCGCCGTGGCCGTCGTCATCGTGGGAGCAGGACTGAGCGGTCTGGCCGCCGCGCGACATCTCACCCGGCACGGCGTCGACGCGACGGTGCTCGAAGCCTCGGACGCGATGGGCGGACGGGTCCGAACCGACCTCGTCGACGGTTACCGGCTCGATCGCGGCTTCCAGCTCTACAACCCGTCCTACCCGGAGGGTGCGCGGGTCCTCGACCACGAAGCCCTCGACCTCAGGCCCTTCATCGCGGGCGCGCGCATCGTGGTCGAGCGGGGCGGGCGCCGCCGGGTGGAGCGGGTGGCGGACCCGCGCCGAAGGCCCTCGTGGGCGGTGCCGTCGCTGTTGGCACACATCGGCTCACCGCTGTCGACCGCGCGCTTCGGCGCCTACGCCGCCTCCCGCGCGGTCCGGTCGGTGCCGTCCTTGCTCCGGACTCCCGACGTCACCACCGAGGAGGCGTTGCGCCGGGCCGGCGTCGATCACACCCTGATGGAGACGGTCCTTCGCCCGTTCCTGTCGGGAGTCTTCCTGGAGTCCGGACTCACGACGTCGCGGCGCTTCCTCGACGTGGTGCTCAAGTCCTTCGTGCGGGGCACCCCGAGCGTCCCGGCCTCGGGTATGCAGCGCATTCCCGAGCAACTCGGCGCCGGACTGGACGTCCGGCTCGGCCATCGGGTCGCCTCGGTTTCGGCGCAGGGTGTCGATGTCGTCGGCGGGGACTTCCACCCGGCTGAAGCGGTCATCGTCGCCACCGATCCGACGACCGCCGCCGGGCTCATTCCCGGAATTCAAGCCCCAGCGGCGAATTCGGTCACCACCTGGTACTACCGGGCCGGCTGCGCGCCGGAGGAACTGGCCGACGGGGAGGCCGCGCTGATCCTGGACGGTTCCCGCCGCGGACCGCTGGTGAACACCGCGGTGGTCAGTCACGCGGCCCCCGACTACGCCCCGGCCGGCAGCGCACTGATCGCCGCGTCGGCGCTGGGGGCCGACCGCGACGCCGCCCGGGACGACGCTGTGCGCGAGCACCTGGCCTGGCTGTACGGCGTGGCGACGCGGGACTGGGAACTCATCGCGAGCTATCCGATCCGCTACGCCCTGCCGGCCATGCCGGCGCCCTTCGAGCTTCGGCGCCCGGTACGCATGGCGAAGGGCCTCTACGTCGCAGGCGACCACCGGGACACGTCGTCCATCCAGGGAGCGCTGGTCAGCGGGCGCCGGGCCGCCCAAGCGCTCCTGGGGGATCTCGGCATCACGCACCGACCCGCCTAAGCGATCGGGCGCGCCCGCCCCTGCAGCGTCAGCACATGGGCCGGCGACACCGGCATGCGCTCGGGCGTCCGCACATGCAGCATCCCCTCGGACACCCGCCAGTCCACCGGCGTACCGAGGCCCGGCATCCGCACCCCGGTGACGTCCGTCGCGTCGACTCCGCGGATTCCGAACTCCGGGCCCGACAGGTCCAGCAGGATCGCGTTGAGGCCGTCGTCGCTCCGGGTGAACCGCACCGGGTTGCCCTCGGTGGTGGTGGTCTCGGCGATCTCCCAGGGCCGGGTGCGGTAGACGGCGTCGCCGTTGACCGCCAGCCAGGACCCCAACCCGCGCAGCGGGGTCAGTTGCTCCTCGGGAAAGCGGCCGTGCCGGTCGGGCCCGATACCGATGAGCAGGTTGCCGTTCTTGGACACGATGTCGACGAAGGACCGCACCAGTTCGGTCGATGTCACGAAGTCCTGCGGCCGCTCGTTGCGGTTGGCCCCGAAGGAGTGGCCGACACCGCGGGTGGACTCCCATTTCTTCTGCTGGATGGAGTCGTACCGCGCGTACTCCGGGGTTCGGATGTCGTAGTGATGCTCGGCCGGGAATGTCAGAGATTTGTGCCGTTCGGGGATGTAGGCCCAGAACCGTTGCAGCAGAACGCCTCCCACGCGGGCCAATGAATCGGTGAGCGCACTGCGGTACTGCGGCGGTTCGATCCAGCGGTCGTTGACGACTCCGTCCGGGACGCTGTTGTAGTAGTCGGCGAACAGTGCGGGCAGGTTCCCGCCGGCCGGCCAGCAGATGTCGTTCCACAGCACCGAGGGCTGGTAGCGGTCGATCAGCTCGCGGACGTGCGCGCCGGCGTAATCGACGTAGTCGGGGGTGTGCGGGACGGCCAGGAAGGCGTCGGCCGGGTTCTGCAGCAGAGCGTCGTTGTAGGGCCAGTCGTAGCCACCCGAGTAGTACAGCCCCATGCGCAGGCCGGCTTCCCGCACGGCGCGGGTGAGGTCGCCGACGATGTCGCGGCGCGCGTGGTAGCGGCCCTTGCGGGGGTGGGTCAGGGCCGTCGGCCACAGGCAGAACCCGTCGTGATGCTTGGTGGTGAGCACCACGTACCCCGCGCCGGCGTCGCGGCACACCCCGGCGATAGCCGCCAGGTCCGCATCCGCGGTGCCGTCGTCGAAGGGGACGATGAAATCGTCGTAAGTGGCTGCCCGACCGTAGGTCTCGCGCTGGTGGCGCCAGGTCGGACTGTCCTCCAGCCGGCTGCTGTTGAGATACCACTCGGCATAGGGGTTGTCCCGCAGCATCTCCGCGGGACCCTTGTGTTTGAGCAACTCCTGGATGTCGGGCACCTGCGGGGCCCAGCCGGGGACCGAATACAGGCCCCAGTGCAGGAAGATGCCGAGCTTGGCGTCGTCGTACCAGTCGGGAAGCCGATGGCTGCCCACGGACTCCCAGTTCGGCTCGTACACCGGCACAGGCTAAGGCAAGGCGACCCGGCCCGACGGGCGAACCGGCGCAGCGCCTAAGGCACGCCGACGAGGCTCGGCGCCCGGCCGGTATCGGCCTCGTCCTCGGCCGCGGGCCGGCGGCCCACGGGACCGTGCACGTGGTGTCTGATCGCGGCGATCACCGCGAACTCCGCCAGGCCCACGGCCAGCAGTGGCCACAGCAACCCGGCCAGCAGGGAGTAGACGAACCGGTGCGGCGGACCGGGCAGGCCGCGTGCGAGCAACTCCGCCGCGAAGAAGATCGCCGGCACCGCCACAAGCACTGCCGCGACGTAAACGGTGGTCACCATCTCGACCTCCTCCGGGATTCCCCGCACCTCCCAAGGTAGCGAGGCGGACCGCCGATATCGGTACACCTCGGCCACGTTTCGCTAACGAGCGGATAACTGTTCGCGGCGTCACGGGAGCACCAGATGTAACAGCGGCCACAGACCCGCCGACATCACGGTGAAGTAACGATCGGGCATACCCGCCGAGATCAAGATCGGGGGCCGCAATGGCACGTCCTGGGTACCTGGTGTCGTGGGCCGCGGCGATGATGGCCGTCCCCGCGACCGTGACGTTCTCCCCCGTCCACCCGCCCGAGGCGCTGACCTGGACGCCCCAGGTGGTGGCCGCCGGCGACCCCGCCGTGGCACCCCCGGGGCCGGTGACCGCGGTACGCGCCGTCCGGCGGGACCGGCCCGCCGCCACGATCGCGCATGAACGGCGCCCGGGGGGCGGGCCGGGGGCGATCGCGGTGCGGGCCGCACTGACCCGGCTCGGGGATCCCTACCAGTGGGCCGCCGCGGGTCCCGACGCATTCGACTGTTCCGGTCTGGTGGTGTGGTCGTTCCAGCAGGCCGGGGTGTCCCTGCCGCACTCCAGCCAGCAACTGGCGGCGGGCGGGCAGCCGGTCGCACTGGACCGGATGCAGCCCGGTGACGTGATCACCTACTACTCCGACGCATCCCACGTCGGTCTGTACATGGGCGGTGGCAAGATCGTCCACGCCTCGACCTACGGGGTTCCGGTGGCCGTCGTTCCCATCGACAACGCCCCGATCTACAACGTCCGCCGGTACCGCTGAAACCCGGCTCGAGGGTCACGGCCCGCTGTACTGTCGGCTGATGGCAGTCACCGATTCCCGCGAAGTGGTCATCGAAGCGACACCGGAGGAGATCCTCGACGTCATCGCCGATGTCCGCTCCGCTCCGGCCTGGTCACCGATATACCAGAGCGCGGAGGTACTCGACAGCTACGACGGCGGTCGCCCCAGGAGGGTCAAGCAGAAAATCAAGGCCGCCGGCATCACCGACGACATAGAGGTCGAGTACAGCTGGACCGACAACACGGCCAGTTGGACGCTCATCAGGGCCGGCCAGTTGAAGTCACAGGAAGCGTCCTACACGCTGACCCCGCAGGGCGACAAGACCAAGGTCCGCTTCGACCTCAACATCGCCCCGTCGGTTCCGATTCCGGGGTTCGTGCTCAAACGCGCGCTCAAGGGTGCCATGGAGACCGCGACCGACGGCCTGCGCACGCAGGTCCTGAAGGTCAAGAGGGGCTGACGCTCGACGAGCGGCGGATCGCCTCGTCGCGGGGCGCCCCCGGAAAGTCATCGGCCGGCGGCGATCAGATCGGCGGCTTTTTCCCCGATGACGACGGCCGGAGCGTGGGTATGCCCCCGAACGATGCTCGGCATGACCGACGCGTCGGCGACCCGCAGCCCGGCCACCCCGCGCACCCGCAGTTGCGGGTCGACGACGCTGCGGTCGTCGCGGCCCATCCGGCAGGTGCCGACCGGGTGGTAGATCGTGTGCGAGCACGTCTCCAGGGCGCGCTCCAGCGTGTCGTCGTCGAGGGTGGTGGCGTGCAGTGGCCGTACCACCCTGCCGACCACGCCGGCCAAGGCCCGCGCCCGGGCGATCTTCGCGGTGATCCGCAACCCCTCCATCATCGCCGCGCGGTCGATGCCGTCGGGGTCGGTGAGGTAGCGGGGGTCGATGATCGGCTTGGCCGTCGGGTCCGCCGAGCGCAGCGTGACGGTGCCGGTGCTGCGGGGTTTGAGCAGCACCGGGCCGGTGGCGATGCCGTGTCCGAACGCCTCGCCGATGCCCTCGTCGTAGAACGGTGCTGGGGCCCAGATCAATTCGAGGTCGGGCCAGGGCAATTCGGGCCGGCTGCGCACGAAGCCGTAGGCCTCGCCGACATTCGAGGTCAGCATGCCGCGTCGGCGCAGGAGATAGTTCGCCAGTTCGGCCGGCTTCTCGGCGTCGAAGAGGCTGTCGTCGACCACCGCGAATCCCAGCGGCGTGATCAGGTGGTCGAGCATGTTCCTGCCGACCTCCGGTGCGTGATGCACCACCTCGATGCCGAACTCGGAAAGTTCGGCCGCATCACCGATTCCGGACAGCATGAGCAGTTGCGGGGAGTTGACCGCCCCAGCGCACAAGACCACCTCGCGTGCCGCCCATACCGTCTGGCGGCGCCCGTCGGCTGCGTCGAACTCCACGCCCACCGCCCGGCCGCCGCCGATCAGCACCCGGCGCACGGTCGCATCGGTCAGTAGCTTGAGATTGCGCCGGTAGAGCACGGGCTTGAGGTAGGCGTCGGCGCAACTCCACCGGGCTCCGCGGCGCTGGTTCACCGCGGTCTCGCAGAAGCCGTCGGTGACGGGGGCGTCCGGGGTGGTGATGCGGTAACCCACCTGCTCGGCGGCCCGCAGCCACGCGGCCGTCGACGCCCGGGGGCTGCGCTGTTCGGAGATCACCAGTGCGCCCTGCTCGACGCGGTCGAAATAGGTCCGCAGGTGGGCGTAGTCCCACTCTTCCCCCGCGTGCTCGGCCCACTCGTCATAGTCGGCGGGGAAGCCCGGCACCCACATCATCGCGTTCATCGACGACGATCCGCCGAGGACTTTGCCTCGCGGCCAATAGATTTCGCGGCCGCCCACTTCCTTCTGAGGCTCGGTCAGGTAGTCCCAGTCCATCGGGCCGCGGAAGAGTTTGGAGAAGGCGGCCGGGATGTGCACGAACTTGTCGGTGTCCATCGGACCGGCTTCCAGGACGACTACGTTCACGTTCGGGTCGGCGCTGAGCCGGCTGGCCACCACCGATCCCGCAGATCCGGTCCCGACGATCACATAATCGGTCTGCATCGCCGAAGTATAGGAAGCTCCCGGGCGGCGACGCACTCGCCGTGCCCCCAGTCGGACTCGAACCGACACTGTGCGGATTTTAAGTCCGCTGCCTCTGCCAATTGGGCTATGGGGGCGGCCAACGGGCATCTGCACCGTACCCTCAGCCGCTGGTCGGGTCCCGGCGTTGCGCGCCACACCGATGGGTTGGTGCTGACATGGCGCCGGGCAGCCGACTAGCCTTAGGCCGGGGAGAGCCCGAAGGAGATGACCATGCGAGTTACCGAGACCAAGCGCACCGGCGGCTGCACCTGCCGCTGCAACGCCTGCAAGAGCGCGGTTCACTGCCGCAACATCGGCAGCGGTTGCCGCGTCAAGCTCTGAACCGCCGGCAGTAACCAGTGAACTCCGGTGCCGCCCGGCCGGCACCGGAGTCGGTGTTGTGTCGGCCCGGGAGTCGCTGATCCCCGGCCAGGTCAGGGAATCGACAGCGCGATTCCGTCCAGGATGTCGTGCTCGCTGACGACAAGATCGGCGATCCCGGCCCGCTCGGCCATCGCGGCGGCCAACTCCTGCACCACGATCGCCCCGCCACCGATCACGTCGACGCGTCCCTCGTGCATCGGGCCCAGGGCGGCCCGCTGCGCCCGGGTCATGCCGATCAGCTGGTCGCACACCTCCAGCAGGTCGGTGAAGCCCACCCGGGACAGGTGGATGGCCTCGGAATCGTAGGTGCTCAGCTTGTGGGCCAGGGCGGCGATCGTGGTGAAGGTGCCGGCCACCCCGACCCAGGTCCTGGCCTGCCGCACCGGCACGGCGGCTAGGGCCTCGGCCAGTTTTTCGCGCACCACCGCACGGGCCGCGGCGACCTGCTCACCGGTCGGCGGATCGGAGTGCAGACAGCGTTCGGTCATCCGGACGCAGCCGATATCGGCCGAGTAGCCCGCCCGCACACCGCCGGCGTCACCGAGGACCACCTCCGTGGAACCGCCACCGAGGTCGACCACGACGAAAGGGCCTGCCGCGGAATCCAATTCGGCGACCGCGCCGGCGAAGGACAGGGCGGCCTCCTCGTCCCCGGTGATCACCTCGGCGACCGCGCCGGGAACGGCCGATCCCAGCACGTCGGCCGTCATGGCGAAGAACTCGTCGCGGTTGGCCGCGTCGCGGGTGGCCGAGGTGGCCACCATCCGAAGCCCGCCGACCTGGTGCCGGCCGATCAGTGCGGCGTAGTCGACAAGTGCGGCACGGGTCCGGGCCAGTGCCTCGGGTTTGAACTCCCCGGTGGCGTCGACTCCCTCGCCCAGGCGGACGATGCGCATCTCACGGTGCAGGTCGGTCAACCGGAGTCCACCCGGGCCGGAGGTTCGTCGCGCGATCAGCAACCGGATCGAGTTGGTGCCGCAGTCGATCGCGGCGACCCTGTCTCGGCTCGCGTAGCCCTGGCTCATGTCCACTCCTCGCGCCTCAGGATCCCGGCCATCGCCGGGTCGTCTGCCAGCATCCCCAGCGCCTGGTCCCCGAACGGGTTGACCCCGCGGCCCCTCGCCAGCGCGTGGGCCATCAGCACGTGCAGGCACTTCACCCGGTCGGGCATGCCTCCCCCGGAGAACGCGGTGCCCAACGACCCGAGCGCGTCACGCTCAGCCAGATACGACTCATGTGCGCGGCGGTACGCGGCGGCAAGATCGGGGTCTGCGGCCAGCGTGGCCGTCATCTCACGCATCACCCCGTCGGACTCCAGCCGGCTGGCGGCGGCGGTCAGCGCCGGATGGGTCAGGTAGTACAACGTCGGAAAAGGCGTGCCGTCGGGCAGTCGGGGCGCCGTCTTCACCACCCCCGGCTCGCCGTTGGGGCAGCGGTAGGCGATCGCCAGGACGCCGCGCGGCTCGCGGCCCAACTGCCGTGCCACCGCCTCCAGATCGGCCCGGTCAACCACCGGGCGGCGGGGGTGGTGGCGGGGGCGGAGGCGGCGGGGGCGGTGGGGGCGGCGGCGGAACGGCCGCGCTCGGCGACCCCGGCGGCTCCGGCTTCGCCGGCTCCGGTGGGCCGTGCGGAGTGTCGGCGATGGTGTGCCACAGCGCGGTGTACCACGGGTCCCCGCTGGGACCGGTCTGGGTCTTGGTACCGGTCTGCTGGTCCAACACCGTCCCCGGCGGAAGCTGGACCTGGTAGGGGATGTCACCCGGCTTGACGAAGCCGAGGCGCTCGCGCGCCTGCGCCGCGATGAACACCGGGTCGGCGAGTTTGGCTTTCTGGCTTTCCAATTCGGCGATCTGCTTGCGCAGCGCCGCCTCGCTGGCCGACAGCTGTCGCATCTCGGTGCGCTGCGCGAAGTAGGTGCGGACCGGCCCGGCGATGGTCAGCGTCAGCACACACACCAGCGCGGCCATGATGGCGGCGCGACGGGCGGTGAAGCCGAGTCGCTGTTCGTTCTGCTGCTGCACCGAAGCCGTGATCGCCTGCCGGATCGGTTCGGTGATACTCCGGCCCACCGACTCGGCCCTGTCACGCAGACCGGCCGGGCGGGGGTCGCGGGCCGGTATCCGCGCCGGGCGCGACCGACCCCGCCCCGAAGCGCCGGGCCGGGAGGCCGGCGCACGGCGCTTGGGGTCGGAGCGCTTGCCTTCAGCCAACGGGTCGTCTACTCCGTTCCGCCGAATCGGGGGAAGGCCAGATCCCCGGCGTATCGGGCGGCATCACCGAGAGCCTCCTCGATGCGCATCAACTGGTTGTACTTGGCGACCCGCTCGCTGCGGGCCGGCGCTCCGGTCTTGATCTGGCCGCTGCCCACCGCCACCGCCAGGTCGGAGATGGTGGTGTCCTCGGTCTCGCCGCTGCGGTGGCTCATCATCGTGCGGTAGCCGCTGTTGTGGGCCAGGGCGACGGCGTCCAATGTCTCGGTCAGCGTGCCGATCTGGTTGACCTTGACCAGCAGCGCGTTGGCCGCGCCGCGCTCGATGCCTTCCTCGAGGCGGTCGGGGTTGGTGACGAACAGGTCGTCGCCGACGATCTGCACCCGGTGGCCGATCGCGGTGGTGAGGTCCACCCAGCCCTGCCAGTCATCCTCGTCGAGCGGGTCTTCGATGGACACCAGCGGGTACGCGTCGAGCAGTCCGACGTAGAACTCGGTCAGCTGCTCGGCGGTGCAGGTCTGTTTCTCGAAACCGTAACCCGTTCCGGCGGTGAAGAATTCGGTGGCCGCGACGTCCAGCGCCAGCGCCACGTCGGCGCCCGGCTTGAAGCCCGCGGACTCGATGGCCGAGCAGATCAGATCCAGCGCGGCCTTGGTGCCGGCCACGTCGGGGGCGAACCCGCCCTCGTCGCCCAGGCCGGTGGCCAGGCCCTGCTTCTTGAGCACGGACTTGAGGGCGTGGTAGACCTCCGCGCCCCATCGCACCGCCTCGCGGAAGTTCGGCGCGCCGATCGGGGCGACCATGAACTCCTGCACGTCGACACCGGTGTCGGCGTGCGCACCGCCGTTGAGGATGTTCATCATCGGCACCGGCAGGATGTGGGCGTTCGGGCCGCCCAGGTACCGGAACAGCGGCAGGCCGGCGGATTCGGCGGCCGCCTTGGCCACCGCCAGGGACACCCCGAGGATCGCGTTGGCACCGAGACGGCCCTTGCCCTGGGTGCCGTCGAGGTCGACCAGTGCCTGGTCGACCAGTCGCTGATCATCGGCGGACAGGCCGATCACCGCCGGGGCGATCTCGTCGAGCACACCCTCGACGGCCTTCTGAACCCCTTTGCCTCCGTAGCGGGATCCGCCGTCGCGAAGTTCCACCGCCTCGTGCACACCGGTCGACGCGCCGGAGGGCACGGCCGCCCGGGCCATGACGCCGTCGACGAGGGCCACCTCGACCTCGACGGTGGGATTGCCGCGCGAGTCCAGGATTTCGCGGGCTGCGACCTGCTCGATGATGGGCACGGGGGTTCTCCTTGGTGGTCGAGACGCGGGTCGGATTGCTGACGTGGACAGCCTAGATGGTTCTGCCGCCGCGGGACCCGTTAGAGACCATGACCTGTCGCGTAGGCGGTGGCCCAGTCGCGAACGGCGCGGGCGTAGGGCTCGGAGTTGTTGTAGGCCCGCATGGCGTTCATCCAGCCGCGCGGGGAGGCCATGTCCTTGCCGCGGAAACACAGGTAGCCGGCCGCGGACAAGGCGGCGTCGTCGATGTTGTCGGCGCTGATGAGGCCGTCGTTGTTGGCGTCCACCCCATAGAGCCGCCAGGTCTCCGGAATGAACTGCATCGGCCCCATCGCCCGGGCGTAGACCGGGCCGCCGTCGACGGAGCGCTCGGAGGCCTCGGTGTCGACGATCTCCAGGTTGCCGTTGGTGCCGTCGAGGCGAACCCCGCGGATGGGCGGGCTGACGTCGCCGTTGGGCGCGATCAACGCGCCGCGGTAGGTGCCGTGGTGACTTTCCACCATGCCGATGCCGGCCAACGTCGTCCACGCCAGGTGGCAGTCGGGGTTCTCCACCTGGGCCACCCGGGCGGCATACCCGTAGGCCTGCATCGCATCGACCGGGATGCCCAGCGCCGGCGCGCGCTGCTGGGCCCACTCCCGAAGTTGGTCGGCGGGGCGGCCGTGGGCATGGGTGTTGACGGCGGGAACCGGGTCACCGGCCGGTGGCGGGACGCCTGCGGGGATCGGGGCGCCGGTCCGCCAGGAGCAGCCTGAGGCCAGCAGCGTCGCCGTGGCGCCCACGACGGCGCCCGCACGCAGCCAGCGCAAGCTGAGCCGACCAGCCGACACTGCACTCCCCTCGCGGTTTACCCGTCCATGTTCCCACGTCCGGTGCGGCATCGGCCGGTGCGAATCACCGCCACCGGTCGATGACCAGTCGGGCTTCGTCGTGGTCGGCCAGCAGAACCAGCAGGTCGCCCGGGCGGGCGGCGTCCAGGGCCATGCGCAGGGCGTCGTGGCGGTCGACAGCCACCGAGATCCGCGCCGGATCGACGCCCTGTGCGCGCAGCAGTTCGCGCCAGTGGCTCACCATCGCGGCCGCCGGGTCGTCGTCCCCGGCGTACTCCGGGCACTGCCCCACCAGCGCCGGATCGCAGCCGAGCACGAATCCGTCGAACGTTGACGCCAGTTTCCCCGCCAGCGCCTGCAGGTGGGCCGGATGGCGGCTGCCGACGTTGACGCTGCAGAGCAGGCGCCGTCCCGCCACGGGCAGCGCGGCGGCGAGCGCGCAGATTCCGCGGACGCCGTCCGGGTTGTGGGCGAAATCGACCAGAACGCCGAACGGCAGGCCCTCGACGAAGTTGTAGCGCCCGGGGTTGTGCTCGGCGGTGTTGCCGAAGCAACTCAGCGCCCGGCGGATGGTGTCGGGCTCGATGCCCTGCGCCCAGGCCAGGCCGGCCGCGAACATCGCGTTGGTCTGGTTGAACGGGAGCAGTCCGTTCATCGTCGCCGGGATGTCGTCGACGGCCATGAGTTCGGTCTCGGTCGCGCCGGTGGCGAGGATGATCCGCCGCCCGCCGGTGCGGGTGTCGAGGAAAACCGCCTCACCGCCGCCCCGGCGGTGCTCGATCAGCGCGCCGACCGCCGGGCTGCGGGCCACCAGGATGTGCCGGCCGGTCGACGCCCGGTCCCGCATCGCCAGGCAGAGCGGATCTTCGGCGTTGACGACGACGGCCCCGGTCGCCCGTTCCAGGACTTCGGCTTTCAGTTCGGCCATCTGCTCGAGGGTGTGGACACCGTCGACGCCGAGGTGGTCGTCTTCGACGTTGAGCAGTGCCGCGACGTCGTAGCGGTCGCAGGGGTGGCCGAAATAGATCAGCCCCTTGCGCGGCATCTCCAGCACGGCCGCCTCGACACCGGGGTCGTTGAGGATGATGCGTGCGCCGGGCTGCCCGGAGAGGTTGTCCGAGCTGATGATCTCCTCGCCGATCCGCAACCGGGCGGTGGTGCACACCCCGGCTCGCTTTCCGGCCGCCAGCCAGATTCGGTACAGCATCTCGGCGGTGGTGGTCTTGCCGTTGGTGCCGGTGATCGCCGCGGTGGGTATGCGCGCCGGACGGCCGCGGAAGAGGATGTCGAGGATCTCACCGTTGATGTCACGGGCCGGGTCGGCCAGCCAGTGCGGGCGAAAGCCGGGCTGGCCGTTGACCTCACAGATCGCCCCGCCGGTTTCACGCCATGAGCGGCCGATGTCCGGACACAGGAAGTCGACCCCGGCGATGTCGAGTCCGATGACGCGGGCGGCGCGTTCCGCCACGGCGATGTTGTCCGGATGCGCACCGGCGGTGACGTCCTCGGCGGTCCCGCCGGTGCTGATGTTCGCGGTCCGGCTCAGCCGGACCGGCTGCCCCGGCGAGGGAACGGAATCGACGCCGAACCCCTGTTCGGCGAGGCAGTCCAGCGCGTCGGCGTCGAGGGCGATCGCGCGGAGCAGGCTGTACCGTTGCGTTCCCCGGCGGGGGTCGGCATTGACCATGTCGACGAGTCGGCCGATCGCGTGCACCCCGTCGCCGGTGACCTGCGCCGGGCTGCGGCGAACGGCCTGCAGTACCCGGCCGCCGACCACCAGCAGCCGGTAATCCTCACCGGCGCAATGCTTCTCGACGAGAACATTGCCCGGGCTCAACCGGTCGGCGTCCTCGAAAGCCAGGCGGAGCCGGCCGGAGTCGCCGACGCCGGGCGTCACTCCCAGCGCCCCGTCCCGGTCGATCGGTTTGACCACCACCGGCCAGCCGAGTTCCTCGGCGGCCTGCAGGGCCTGGTCGGCATCGCCCACCGGCACGGCGCGCGGCACCGGCAGGCCCGCCGCGGCAAGGGTCTGGTTGGCGGCGTGCTTGTTCTTGGCCGTGCCCATCGCGATCCAGCCGGTCCGCCCGGTCAAACCCAGGTCGATACGTTCCGCGTTCATCCCCCAACCGATCTGGACGAAGCTGGGCAGCACGTCGAACGGCATGCCGCGGCGGACCCCGGCCTCGACGAAACGCAGGGTGTTGGGTCCCAGGCCGCCGGCTTGGATATCCGGCCAGCGGCCGGCGAAGACCCCGTCGAGGTCTTCATGCCGCCGGACCGGCCCCAACCAGCCGGGGATCAAGCGAAGTGCGGCACCCAACGCGTCGTCGAAGAGATCCGGCCGGTGCCAGGGAATGGCCAGCCTCAGCCGGCCCTGCCCCGCCGACAGCAACCGGCCCCGCCACACCGGGTCGCGGCCCCAGCGCTGAACGGCCACCGTCACCGCGACCACCCAGCCGCCCAGCCGGCCGAGAGCGGCGTCGTCGATCTCGGTGGGACCGGGCAGCAGGAAGGCGCCCGGCCAGTCCGCCTCGCCGACCCCGAACAACGGTTCACCCGGGCACAGGGAGGCCGCGGCGGTTCGGATCCGGCCGTCCGCGGCGGCCGCGCCGGCCGCATCGCCCCGCACCGACACCTGCACCAGGGCGGTCTTCTCGGCCAGGCCGGCCGAGCAGCCGCGCAGGAACCGCCGGTACTCGAGATGCAGTCCGACTTCGCTCACGGGCGCAGTCCGGTTCCTACGGTGATTCCTGGTCCGGCCAGAGCACCACCGCGCGCGGCAGGCCGGCCGGGTCGTGGTCGATGCGCTCCGGCCAGTGCCGCCGCCAGTCCTCGGCGGCGGCCGGGCCGTCGGTGTCTGACCCGCCGGGCCGGATGGCCGCGATCGCCTTCTCTGCGGCCCGCACGTCGTCCATGAACCCCAGCACCGCGCCGCGCAGGGCGTTCTCGGCGTCCCCGCCGGCCCGGACCGAGACCGCCGTCAGCTCGCCCGGGATCAGGTCGGCGGGCAGCCCGGCCGCGGTGACGCGGTCGATCACCTTCTGCGCCAGTGCCAAAGCGGGCTGCGCGGTCGGCAGCCCGTCGACGCACGAGAGCTGGTCGGATCTCTCGGCGGCCTTGCGCCGCTCCCACTGGGCGAGCTGGTCTTCCAGGGTGATCTGCTCGCCGGCCAGGACCGCGGGGACGCGGTTGCCGAGCTTGCGGACCAGGGCGTCGGCGACGTCGTCGATGCCGAACGCGTCGGTGGGCGCCTCCTCGGCGATACGGGCGTGGAAGAGCACCTGCAGCAGCACGTCGCCGAGTTCGTCGCGCAGTTCCTCGGCGCTGCCGCCGCGCACGGCGTCGAACAGTTCGTAGGTCTCCTCCAGCAGGTAGCGGCGCAGCGAGTGGTGGGTCTGCTCACTCTCCCAGGGGCCGGAGGTCCGCAGCCGATCCATGATCTCGACGGCGTCGATGAGCCGCTCCCCGGAGCGGGCCTCCGGCGCCGGGATCAGCCGCTCGCCGGCGGCCAACCTGGCCCTGACGGCGGGATGGCCCGGATCCGACGAGAGCAGCACCGCCGCGTCGGGCCCGATCAGGGCCGAGCGGGCCGACGGCAGCGACCACGCGATCCTGATCGGGAGTTCCTCGGTGTACTGGATGTCCCCGACGAGCAGTTCCACCGCCTCGATCGGCACCAGAGCGGGCCGGCGCGCGCCGACCAGAATCACCGTCATCGCGCAACTCCATCCCCTGCCGGCGTGAACGTCGTCAAGTCAATCTCCCCCGCGGGCCGGCCGTCGAGGGCCAGTAACAGGTCGGCCACCATCTGCACCAGGTCGAGATCCCGGATGCGGGCGGCGCCCAGCCCGGCGCCGGCGCGCGGGACCGGGACCTGCACCGTGTCGGTGGTCGGGCGGTAACCGGCGGCGGGGTAGAGCCGCTTGAGCCGGACCTGCGCGGAGTCCGGCAGGCTCAGCGGCGCGATACGCAGCGTGGTCTCCGAGGTCGTCGACACCTCGGTCACCCGGTAGTGCCGGCACAGCAGCCGCAGCCGGGCCATCGCCACCAGCCGTTGGGCGGGTTCGGGGAGCGGGCCGTAACGGTCGATGAGTTCCTCGACCACCCCGGCGATGCCGGCCTCGTCGGCGGCGGCGGCCAGCCGGCGATAGGCCTCCAGCCGCAGCCGGTCGCTGCCGATGTAGTCCGGCGGCAGATTCGCGTCGACAGGCAGGTCGATGCGGACGTCCCCGGGCTCTTCGGCGATAGCGACCGGCTTGCCGTCCGATGCCGCTTGCAACGCCGCCCGGTAGGCCTCGACGGCCTCGCCGACCAGTCGCACGTACAGATCGAATCCCACCCCGGCGACGTGCCCGGACTGCTCGGCGCCCAGGACGTTGCCCGCACCGCGAATCTCCAAGTCCTTCAACGCAACCGCCATCCCCGCGCCCAGTTCGTTGTTCTGCGCGATGGTGGCCAGCCGGTCGTGTGCGGTCTCGGTGAGCGGGGTGTCCCGCGGGTAGAGGAAGTAGGCGTAGCCGCGTTCCCGGCTGCGGCCGACCCGGCCGCGCAACTGGTGCAACTGGGACAGTCCGAAGGTGTCGGCGCGTTCGACGATCA
>NZ_JBBATF010000064.1:0-15294 GCF_040398885.1 Mycobacterium sp.
ACGGCTCGCTCGGGGTGTCCGACGAGATGCCGTTCGTCAAGATGATGGTGGCCGCGCAGTCGCTGGCCATCGCCGACGGACCCACCGAGGTGCACAAGCTGACCGTGGCGCGGCACACGCTCAAGGAGTACCGACCCGTCGAGGGCCTGTTCCCGTCCGCCCACCTGCCGACCCGCAAGGCGGCGGCGCGCGACCGGTTGGCGGAGTTGCTGGAACACGAGGTCGCCGAACTCTGAGCGGCCACCCGACGGCCCTCCGATTTCGTCACCGACATGTCATTTTCTTGACCCTTCCCAAACCCTGGAACCGGGGATCACCATTAGGTCAGCGCCTGCAATCGAAGCCGGCGCAGGCGTTGGCACCGCCACCTAGAGGATCAGGTATCACCATGACGCAATATTTCGCCACCACCCCCCTATTCATCATCGCGTCGGCCGCCGTCTTCATCGTCTTGATGGCGCTGACGATGCGGTCGATCATCCGCCGTGAGAAGGCGATGATCAACGCGGCGATGGACGAACCGCACGAGATCGCGGCCTACAACCAGCACTGGCGCGGCGCGGCCTAGTTATCTCCGGGGCCGCGCCGCACGGCCTGGCCCTCGTGGACGGCCGTGGCCACCCGCTCGCCTTCGGCGTCGTAAAGCCCGGCCGTGACTACTCCGCGCCCGCGGTCCGCGGCCGGCGACCGTGCCTCCAGCAGATTCCACCGGTCGGCGCGGATCGGCCGGTGAAACCAGGTCGAGGAGTCGGTGGTCGCGGCGTGGTGGCTGCGGTCGGTCATCGAGTGCCCGTGCACCGCCAGCACCGGATCGACTCCGTAGATGTCGTTGACGTACACCGCGATTGCGGCGTGCAGTATCGGGTCGTCGGGCAGATCGGCCGTCACCCGCCACCACATCCTCCGGACGAACTCCGCTCCCCATCGTTCGTCGCTGATCCGGATGTCGATCTGGTCCAACGGCAGGGCCGGCGCCGGACCGATCGGTCCGGTGCGGGGCAGTCCCTCGGGGTCACCGGTCACCCGGTCGGAGTGCCGGGGTCCCTCTGCCGCGACGGCGAACAGCGCGGTGGCGCTGAGGATGAGCCGTTCTCCCTGGCGGCCGAGCACCCGGCGCGAGGAGGAACCGCGGCCGTCGTGCATCCGGTCCACCTCGTAGCGCAGCACCGCACCGGCGTCGCCGCCGCGCAGGAATTGCACATGCACCGCCGTCGGGACCCGGTCCTCAGGAACCGTCCGGCAGGCCGCGGCGAACGCCTGTGCGGCCAGCAGTCCGCCGTAGGCCCGCTTCCCCGGCGGTCCGCCGGCCGGCCCGATGAACACGTCCCCGGCCGCGCCGTCCCCCAGTGCGAACAGATCGGTGATCACTCGCCGAGCCATTCGGCCGGCACCGCGGAGTTGTCCTGACCGAGGGCCGGGGCGGGGGCCGGGCGGGTGTGGACGCCGTCGACGGACATCGGCAGCCCGGGCGCAAGATAGTCGCCGATCCGGTCCTGTGCCAGCGGCGCGAACAGCGGATTGGCCGTCACCCGCGCGCTGCCGGCCACCTCGGTGAAACTCTGGTAGCGATCCCACAGCACCGAACCGGCCGACAGAGCGGCGGTGATCTCGGCGGCGGTGTGCGAACCGAACCACCCGGCGAACAGATCGTCGAGCGCCTCGCGGTGCTCATAGCGGGTGCCCTCGTCGTCGAAGTCGACGCCCAGCGTCTCGGCAAGGGCGGCAACGGCTTCGGTGGTTGACGTCAGTTCGGTCAGGTCGCGGAAATGCCGCGCGGTCAGCGCCACCACCATGAACGACTCGCCGTCACTGCTGCCGAAGTCCCGGCCGTACTGGCCGAAGACGGCATTGCCGAGCCGGGGGCGCTGGTCGCCGTTGACCATCACCTCGGTGAGGAAGCCGAGGTTGGCGGCGGTCGCCAGGGCGACGTCGTCCAGTGGCAGCCGGATGCGGCTGCCCTGTCCGCAGGCGTCACGGCGGCGCAGCGCGGCCAGGACCGCCAGCGCGGCGTACAGCCCGCAGCTGACGTCCCAGGACGGCAGCACGTGATTGACCGGGCCGACGTGGCCGACCGGGCCGGTGACCAACGGGAACCCCGTTGCGGCGTTGACGGTGTAGTCGACGCCGGTGGTCCCGTCGGCGCGGCCGACCACCTCCAGGTGGATCAGATCGGGCCGCAACCTGCTCAATTCCTCATGGGAAAGCCATTGCCGCCCGGCCACATTGGTGATCAGGATTCCGGCCGCCGCGATCAACCGCTGCACCAGCCGCCGACCTTCCGGCGACCGCTGGTCGACCTCCATCGACCGCTTGCCCTTGTTCAGACCGGCCCAGTAGATGCTGTCCCCGGCGGCGGTCACCGGCCAGCGGTGGTAGTCGGCCGCTCCGCCGGGCGGGTCGATACGCACCACCTCGGCGCCGAGTTGGGCCAGCGTCATCCCGGCCAGTGGCACCGCGACGAAGCTGGAGATCTCGACGATCCGCACCCCGGAGAGCGGGCGGCTGCTCACTTGACCGCGAACGGCACGCCGAGGAAGAACAGGAACAGCATCAGCAGGAACCAGGCCGCGGCCTGCCAGATCGGCCACACCCCCTCGGCCTTCCAGACCTGATAGGTGCGGACGAGCGCGCCGATCCCGCCGGCGAACAGAACGCCCGGCACCAGGACCCCGGCCAGAACCGAACGCCACAGCAGGGTGGCGGTGAACGCCGCACCCGCCAGGGCGATCACCAGGAGCACGTACTTCACCGCCTCCCGCACCGTCGCGGGGTCGTGCCAGCGTTTCTCGACGTCGTTGTCGTTGCCGGTCATGTCTTCAGCCTAGGGCCCCTGCGTACGGTGACGCATATGCGCATCGTGCTGATCTCCGACACCCACATCCCGCATCGGGCGCGTGACTTGCCGGGGCCGTTGTGGGCGCAGGTGGAGGCCGCCGACGTGGTGATCCACGCCGGGGACTGGGTGCACATCGACCTGCTGGACGAACTCCAGGAACGCTCGGCCCGGCTGGTGGGCTGCTGGGGCAACAACGACGGCCCGGCGCTGCGGGCGCGGCTGCCCGAACGCGCCGACGTGACGCTGGCCGGTGTGCGGTTCACGGTGGTGCACGAGACCGGCGGTTCGGCCGGCCGGGACGCCCGGATGGCGAAGGCCTACCCGGACACCGACGTGCTGGTGTTCGGGCACAGCCACATTCCCTGGGACACCGCCGCCGACTCGGGGCTGCGGCTGCTCAACCCGGGCTCGCCGACCGACCGTCGCCGTCAGCCGTTCCACACCTACATGACGGCGACGGCCCAGGACGGTGCGCTGACCGAGGTCACGATGCACCGGGTGTGAGGCCCGGGCGATCCCGTAGCCGCCGGGCCAACCCGCTCGCCCGCAGCGCGCGCCGGCCGACCGCGGCGCGCACCTGCCCGGCGGTGCCGATCACCCGGACCTTCTCCCGGGCCCGGGTGACCGCGGTGTAGAGCAGTTCGCGCGTCAGCAGCCGGGAGTCCGTATCGGGCAACAGCACGGTGACCTCGACGGCCTGGCTGCCCTGGCTCTTGTGGATGGTCATGGCGTGCATGGTCTCGATGTCGGCGAGCCGGCTGGTGGCGATCTCCACCGGGCCGCCGGCGCCGGCCATCACCGCGCGCAACGCGCCGTCGCGCACGACCGCCACCCCGGTGTCGCCGTTGTAGAGGCCCAACCCGTAGTCGTTGGCCGTGACCAGCACCGGCCGGCCCGGGTACCAGGCCGCCCACAGCGGCATGTCGGTCCGCTCGGCCAGCCAGCGTTCGGTTTGCCGGTTCCAGTAGTCCACCCCGTACGGTCCCCGGCGATGCGCGCACAGCAGGCGGTGCCGGTCCAGCGTCCGCAACGCCTCCGCACCGTCGCCGAGCACCGCCGCCTCCCGCAGCGCAAGCGCATGCGGCACAAGCACTTTGCGGAGCACACCGGCCGGCTGGTCGCTGTCGATCCACTCGATGTGATCGCCGCCGGCGGCCAGCACCTCGCATGCGGTCTCGGCATCCCCGACCCGGATCGCCTCGGCCAGGGCGCCGATCGACTCGCCGTAGCGGTGCGGGGTGACCAGCGTCGCGATCGGTGAATCGGCCCCCGGGTCGGCGGCGGTCAGACCCTCGACCAGATCGGCCAGCACCGCCCCGGCCTCCACCGAGGCCAACTGGTTGGGGTCGCCCACCAGCAGCAGTCGGGAATCCGGCCGGACGGCCTCCAACAGCCTGGCCATCATGGTCAGCGACACCATCGAGGTCTCGTCGACGACGATCACATCGTGGGCAAGCCGGTTGTCCCGGTTGTGCCGGAACCGCGACGAGGTGTCGGGACGGCTGCCCAGAAGCCGGTGCAGGGTGGTGGCGGTCAACTCGGGAAGCCGGTTCTGATCGGCGGGGTCCAGCGCGCGGACCTCGTCCTGCACGGCCTGAAGCAGCCTGGCAGCCGCCTTACCGGTCGGCGCCGCCAGCGCGATCCGCAGCCGGGGCGTTCCGTCGAGCTCGGCCTGCTCGGCCAGCAGCGCCAACAGCCTCGCCACGGTCGTGGTCTTGCCGGTACCCGGTCCGCCGGTCAGCACGGTCAGCGCCCGGGACAGCGCCACTCGCGCGGCCGCGCGCTGTTCGGCGTAGCTGTCCGGGAACAGCCGCTCGATATCCGGCGGGGTTCCGGTGCGCCGGACCGCGGTCAGGGCCAGCACATCCTCGGCGACCCGGCCCTCCTCGATCCAGTAGCGGTCCAGGTAGAGCAGGCCGGACCCGTCGGAGCCGTCGGAGCCGTCGACGCGCAGCACCGGCGGTTCGGCGATCAGTTCGCTGCCCGACACCACGGCCAGCCAGGTGTCGGGATCCGGCCAGGGCAGTTCGGGGCCGCCGACCTGCCGGCCGATCTGGGTGAGGTCGACGCACACCGATCCGCCCCGCACCGCGCGCACCACGAACGCCAGCGCCAGCGTCACCCGTTCGTCGGTCTCGCCGGCCAGTTCGGTGAGCCGCCGGGCCACCAGCACGTCGGCGGATTCGATGACCCCGGCGTCGTTGAAGGTGCGCAGCAGGCCGGTCGCCGCGGTGCTGCGCCGCCAGTCCGCGGCGTCGACCCGGGGGGCGGTCATGCGGCCGCCCCGCCTTCGCGGCCGCCGTCGAGCAGATCCGACAGCGCGATCACCAGCGCGGCCGGGGGCCGCCAGCCGAACACCCCGGCGGGCATCCCGTCGGCGGTCGGGGTGTCGGGCCCGCACATCCCGCGGACGAACAGGTAGAGCACCCCGCCGAGATGGCGTTCCGGATCGTACCCGGGCAGCCGCCAGCGCAGGAACCGATGCAGCACAACCGAATACAGCAGCGCCTGCAGCGGGTAGTCCGAATGCAGCATGGCCTCGGCCATCCGGGCGGGCGTGTAGTCCGCCGCGGTCAGCGGCCGGCCCGGTTCGCCGAGCCAGTTGGTCTTGTAGTCGGCCACCAGGTAGCGGTGTTCGGACGGCCCGGTCGGGATGCGCAGCACCACGTCGAGGGAGCCGCTGAGGTAGCCGCGCAGGGGCTGGCGGCCGAGGGTGGCGTCGGTGAGGCGGTCGACGTACTCGGCCATCGGGTCGTCCCCCGGCAGGTGCGCCGCGAGAAGACGCCCGACGTCGGCGAGGCGGACATCGGGCACCTCGGTGCGCAGGTCGCCGCCGGCCAGTGGGAACTCGAAGTCCAACTCGCACAGCCGGTCCCGCAATCCGATCTGCCGCAGGGTCCGGCCGTCGGCCAGCGGCCCAAGCGGGGTGTCGTGCAGCGGGATCAGCGCCGCGGCGAGGTCGGCACCGGGGACGTCCACCGGCCACCACACCGAGTGCTCGTCGATCTGGGCCCGCAGTTCGGCGGTCAGGTCGGGAGCCATCGGGTCGGCGGTCTCCAGGACCGCGTGCACCAGACTGCCGAACTTCGCGCCGGTGGGCAGGTCCGCCATCGGCGAGGGCAGGTCGGCGCCGGCGGCCGGGGTGACCAACGCGATGTCGGCGACCTCGTCGTCGAGTTCGACGACCTCCGGTTCGCTGCTCACCCCGACGCTGTCCTGGGCCGCGCGCACCAGACCGGAGTAGGAGGTGCGCCGCCAGCTGGTGTCGATTCCGCGGTGGAAGTGCCGGACCCCCAGGCCGGCCGGCGGTTCGGGTGCCGGCAGGCCGGCCGCGCAGGCCACCTCGGAGGCCTCGATGGTCAGCGCCCCGAGGGTCTCCCACCGCTGCAGCAGCGGAAGTGCCTCGGCGCATTCGATTTTCGCGGGCTCACAGCGGGTCGGGACGACGGCCTCACCCGGACCACGGCCGCGCAGCAGCCGCGACAACCCGCCGTTGGGTTCGTCCCAGGACGGCGCCCACCACGCCACCACCTGGGACTGGGCGCGGGTCAGCGCCACGTAGCACAGCCGCAGTTCCTCCCCGCGGGCCTCGTCGGCGCCGGCGCCCTGGGCCGGCGCCAACTCCGGGCTCTGCTTGCCGCCGACGTGCAGGCAGCGCTGCTCGCCGTCGTGGAACCGGATCAGGTCTTCGGAGCGCAGGTGCCGGTTGAAGGCCAGCGGCAGGTAGACGATCGGGAACTGCAGTCCCTTGCTGCCCCACACCGTCATCACCTGAACGGCTTCGGCCTCGCTGTCGAGGCGCCGGCTGCGTTCCTTGGCGCGGGCGCCCTCGTCGCGCTGGGTGCGCAGCCAGTCGCGCAGCGCACCGAGGCTGTAGTGCTCGCGCTGGGCGGTCTCGTGGAGCAGTTCGGTGACATGGGCCATGTCGGTCATCTCACGTTCGCCACCGGCCCAGGACAGCACGTCGCGGCCCATACCGGCCAGCTTCGCGGCTTCGAAGACCGCGGCCACACCGGCCTCCCGGGCGTGATCGGCCCACTGCCGCAGGGTGTCGGCTACCCGGTCGGTCAGTTCGTCACCGCCGAGGGCCAGATCCGCGGCGGTGTTGCGGAAGAACATCGTCGCCGCCGCGGCCCGCACCATTCCCGGCCGGTGCGGCTGGTCGATGGCCTCGAGCAGGCACAGCCAGTCGTCGGCCGCCGGGGACAGCAGCACATCGGTGTCACCGGCGAAGACCGCCGGCACCCCGGCGGTGAGCAGGGCCTGAAAGCATTCCCGGGCGCCGGAGTGGGCGGTGATGACGGCGATGTCGCGGGCCTCGAGTTCGCGTCCGTCGTAGCGGGCGCCGCCGGCCAGCAGGGCGCGGATGTCGGCGGCCATGTCGGCGAAGATGTGCGGGCGCAGGATCTCCGACCTCAGCGTGTCGGTGCCTTCCAGGTGGAACTGCTCACGGCTGACCACCCGAAGCCGGAACGGGTCGTTGTGCGGCGCCCCCTCGAGGCGGTGCCCGCGGTGGGAGGCCCGCACATCGCGCACCACGATGTCGGGGTCGCCGAGTTCGGCGCCGCCCATCAGCATCTGCAACCGGTCCACCAGGACGTCGTCGCTGCGGTAGTTGGTGCCGAGGGTGAACCGGTCGCCGGCGGTGCGGGCCGCCTGCAGGTAGGTGACGATGTCGCCGCCCCGGAAGGCGTAGATGGCCTGTTTGGGGTCGCCGATCAGGATCAGCGTCGAACGGCCGCGGAACGCGCGGTCGATCACCTGCCACTGCACCGGGTCGGTGTCCTGGAACTCGTCGACCATCACCACCGACCACCGTCCGTGCATCCGCGCCGCGGCGGGCGACTCCGGTGAGTCGAGCGCGTTGGCCAGCCGGGTCAGCAGGTCGTCGTAGCCCAGTACCCCGCGCAGCCGCTTGCGCCGCTCCAGTTCGGCGACGAAATCGCGCGCGAACCGCAACCGCACCGCGGGCTCGGTGTCGGGGTGGGCGTTGACCGGTCGCAGCTGGCTGCCCGGCTGGTCGGCGATGGCACGGGCCATCTCCAGGGCGTCCGACCGGGTGATCTTCGGCTTCTCGGTGGAGTTGCCGAAGTGTCTCAGATACAGGTCGTCGACGATCTCGGCGACCAGATCCTCAAGGCTCTCAACCAGTTCCACACCGGCGTCGGTGTCCCCGGCCACCCCGAGTGAGTTCAGCACGTGGTTGCAGAACTGGTGGATGGTGGCGATGGTGGCGGCGTCGAACCCGGCCAGCGCCGCCCGCAGTCGCCGCCTGCGGTCGGCCAGTTCGCCGGGATCGGCGTCGACCAGATGGTGCAGCAGTTCGTTGTCGTCCGCGCCGACGGCGCCCGGATCCTCCAGCGCCCGGACCCCGTCCTGCAGGGCGTCCCGGATCCGCTCCCGCAGTTCCTGGGTGGCCGAACGGCTGAATGTGATCAGCAGCATCTGGTCCAGTGCCGCAGCGCCTTCGGCGACGTAGCGGGTGACCAGACCGGCCAGGGTGAAGGTCTTGCCGGTGCCGGCGCTGGCCTCCAGAACGGTGGTGCTCCGCGGCTGCGGCAGCGGGCCGCACAACTCGAATCGTTCCATCAGCCCGGCTGCCCCTCGGAGTTCAGCATCGGCAGCCACAGCCGCGCGGCATAGCAGCCCAGCCGGGTGCTCTCACCGTCGGTCCGCTCGGCCGGGGACGGCGGCGTCAGCAGCACGTCCAGGTCCGCGTCCCGGCCCCAGATCCGTTGCACCGCAGGCTCGTCGCGGTCGTATTTCCACTTCTTGCGAGCTTCGCCCTCCGGGCTGGGCGGGCGGCGCCGGTAGTTCCCGCACGCCAGGTCGAAACGCGCCTCGGCCCAGGCGTAGGAGGTCTTGATCGGCAGCGGAAGCGGTTCGCGGCGGCCGCAATCGAACATCTCCACCAGGGTGCGCAGCACGGTGCGCGGGTCCTGCGACGGGCGGCGCAGCACACGCTGGGCCAGTCCCTCGCCCTTGGCGGCCCGGCCGACGCACACCGCCGACCAGTCGCGTTGCGGGACCGCCGAGGCCAGGGCCAGCAGCGGAATCCAGGCGGCGAGCAGGTGCTGACCGCCCAGCTTGGAGAAGGTCAGCGTCACCGTGCGGTCACCGAACACCTGCGACACCGTGCCGGTCAGCCGTCGTCCGTTCCCCAGGTCGACGTCGACGTCGAAGGCCTGCGGGTCACCGACCCGCAAGTGTGCGGCGGCGGCGGCGAGTTGCATTGCCTGGTCGCGTAATTCGTTGACGGTGTGACACCCCAGCCAGCCAGGGGGCAGCAGCCCGCGGCGCCACTCGGCCTGCCGGGCCTGCTGCGGGTCCATCCCGGCGACGATGTCGGTCAGCATCCGGTCCCCGACCACCCACTTCTGCAGGTTGTCCACCTCGACCGGCATGGCGTCGTCGATACCGTCGAAATCGCGCGGCAGGGCGAACTCCAACTCGGTGAAGAACCCGCGGACCGGGTCCCGGTAGAAGGCCAGCAACTCCGCCAGCCCGACGTCGGCGGCCGGCGCGGCCGGCAACGGGGCGGCGAAGAAGTCGGGCTGGGCGGGCCGTTCGGCGGCCATCGCCAGCGCCGCCGACAGGGCGGTGGCGTCGAAGCTGAAGGGTTCGTCCGGGACGCCGAGCGCCCCGGGGGTGACGTTGCGGATGTCGAAGGGCTGCAGGGGATGCCGGGTGAGGATGCGTTCCTTGACCTCGTCTGCGGTGGTGGCGTCGAGAGCGTCGAGCAGTTCCATCAGGGGAACCGCCGGCGGCCGGTCCTTGCCGGTGCGCTCGTTGGCCCCGGTGTAGGTGATGACCAGCTTCTCGGTGGCGGCGCAGACGGCGTCGAGAAGAAGCTGGCGGTCCTCGGAGCGCACGTCGCGCTCACCGGTCATCGGGTCACGGGCGAGTCCGTCGTCGCCGTCGGGGCTGCCCAGGCGCGGGAAGACGGTGTCGTCGAGTCCGACCAGGCACACCACCCGGTGCGGCACCGAACGCATCGGCACCATGGTGCACACCGTCAGGGTGCCGGTGCGGAAGTTGGCCCGGGTGGGCCGGCCGGCGAGCTGACCGGCCAGCAGCGCGTGCACGTCGGTGAGCCGCAGTCGGGTGCCGGCCCGGTCCCCGGCCCGGCGCAGCACCTCGTTGAACTCGCGCTGGAGTTGGCTGAGCTGCCAGGCGTCGCTGTCGGCCACCCGTGCGATCCGGACCACACCGTCGGTCAGGGCGGTCAGCCAGTCGCTCAGCGTGCGGGTGCCGGTCAGCGAGTCCACCGCCGCACGCAGACGGGCGACGAACTCGGCCAGCCGCCCGGCCAGTTCGACCCGATTGCTGCCGACGTCGTCCAGTGGCAGGGTGGTGTTGATCCAGGCCCGCGAGTCATCCGACAGGGCCACCCCGGCCAGGATCCGGTCCAGGCCGAACTGCCAGGTGTTCTGGATGAAGTCCACCCCGAACGGCATGCGGTGCTCGCGGTCGAGACCCCACCGGATATTGGACTGCTTGACCCAGGAGGTGATGTTCTCCAGGTCGTCGTCGGTGAAGTCGAACCGGTCCCGGACCGGGTCGGCGTGGGCGATGTTGAGCACCTCGCTGGCCGTGACCCGGCTGCCGGCCAGACCGAGCAACTGCGCGGCCAGCGCGAGCAGCGGATTGGTCTGCACCAGCGAGCGGTCGGCCAGCCGGACCCTCAGCCGGTGGGCCGGATGCGCACCGGGCACCACCTCGCCGAGGCCGAAATCGGCGGCGATCAGCGGCGCGTAGCTCTCGATATCGGGGCACATCACCAGGATGTCGCGGGGCTCGAGGGTCTCGTCGTCGGCCAGCAGCCCCAGCAGGACCTCGCGCAGCACCTCGATCTGCCGGGCCGAGCCGTGACAGCTGTGCACCTGCACCGAGCGGTCCCCGGGTTGCAGTTTTCGTCCCAGCGGCGCAACGGAATTCGCGGCGATGTCGGACTGCAGCCAGCCCAGCAGGGTGTCCGGGCGCGGATCGCCCGCCAGGAACTCGTCCTGAGCCGGCCGCGCCGGCAGGCCGCGCTGCAACTCCCGAAGATCCCGTCCCAACGTCGCCAGCACCGGGTGTTCGACCAGCAGGTGGCTCTGGTCGCACCGGCGCGGGATGGCGCCGTGCTGGTCCGACAGCGCGTCCCACAGTTGCGGACTCGGGTGCGGCAGCCACAGGTGCAGGTCGTGGTGCACCGCCAGCGCCTCGAGCAGTTCGACATCGGTGGCGGACAACCTCGTGTAGCCGAACAGCGAGATGCGTTCGGGTAGAGCACACCCCGACTCCCGAAGCTGCACAAGGGTTTTGGCGTGCCGGATATGCGGCGGGTCGATTGCCGTCGCCGCCACCAGCCGGCGCCACAGCTCGGGCTGCCAGGCCAGGTCGGCGTCGAGTCCGGCGGTGTCCCCCGCCAGCCAGCCGGCGAGCAGGTCGGGGCGCTGCCGGGCGTAGGAGGCGAACAGGCCGGCCAGTCGGCGCGCCACCGCGTACCGGCGGCCCTGCCGGAGTTCCCGCTCGTCTTCCCCTTCGCTGAAATGCCCGAGGTGAGCGGCCAGGGTGTGGCACCACGGTTCGTCGAGGCTGGTGTCGATCACCTCCAGCAGCGGCCAGGTCATGGCCTCCGGCGACCACGGATCGTCCTCCCGGGTGCCGGCGATCTCAGAGATCAGCGAGGCCGGGGAGCGGAACGCCACCCCGGCGCACACCCCGTCGGCCGCCCGGCCGCGGCCCAGCACATGCGACAGCCGCTGGGACAGCCAGCGCTCCACCCCGCGGGCGGGCACGACGACGAGATCCTCGGCGAACGGATCGGGCGGCGGCGTGGCCAGCAGGTTCCCCAACCCGTCCGCGAGGATGTCGGTTCGATCCGCGCGGTGTACATGCAGGGCCATCGTCGAACACCGTAGCCCCGGCCACCGACAGACCCCGACGGCGGCTCAGGCGGTCCACACCCCGGTGATCGGCGCGGCCCCGGCGGCCCGGCCGGTCTTGGGCAGGCGGTAGATCTCCTCGATGGTGGACAGCACCGAGTAGTGGTCGATCCGTTGGTCGTAGGTTCCGGGGTGGCGCCGGCCACGACAGCCCGGACCGCGAACGCCCTCACGGCAGCCAGTGTAGGGACCGGTGGCTGGCCCCCGCCCGCGTGCGACCTGCCGCCGGCCACTCAGCTGGGAATGGACTCCCGGAAGTCCACCCCGCGCTGCAGAGCGCGGATCGACTCGTCCATGTCGACCACCGGGATCACCTGGTAGTCGACGAAGAACCCGAACTTCGCCACGGCGTCCATGAGGTCGGCCGCGTCGGCCGTCTCAACGACCGCGCAGCCGCCGGTGCCGTCGACGCGGCCCAGGAACTGGTGGAACGTCACGCTCTGCTGCGGCGTCCACTTGGAGAACACCTCCAGGCCGCGCCGGATGCTCTTCTCGTTCTCGGCCGCCGACCCGGTGAGGCGAGTGGTCCAAGTCATGAGGTACTTCATCAGTCTCTCCTTCACTTCGGCCGGGCACCGGTCGTGACCCGGACCCTTTCAACACAACCCGTTGATCTATTGCGTGACCTCACCTGAACGGATGAAATGGGAACCGGGTCGGGTCGACGGTGGCGGACCGGGGGAACGACGGTGGGCAACCTTGACGATTTCGCGCGCGTGGTCGATCCGATCGACCCGGCCGCAGCGGACCTGCTGGTCACCGAACTCGCCGACGCCATGCGACATGCCCTTATCGTGCTGGCCGGCGATGGGTCGATCGTCCACACGAACCCCGCGGCGGCGGTGCTGCTCGGCCGCAACGACGGGCTGCGAAACCGGGACAGCGCCGTGGAAGCCACTCGGCCGTCGACCAATTCGGAGTTGCACGCCCGAATCGAGCAGGCCGTCCGGTGCGGCGCCCGGGGAAGCCGCAGCGGCGCCACGCTGACCTGCAGCCGACCCTCCGGCAAGTGGCCCTACGTCATCCACGTCCTGCCCCTGGGATGCGCGTCGAGGTCCGAGCAGAGCGGACCGGCCCTGCTCGTGGTCGTCGACCCGGACTCCAAGCCTTCCCCGACACAGGACCTGATCCGCCGGATCTTCGGCATGACCCCGGCGGAGGCGGAGGTGTGTCTGCGGATTCTCGACGGCGACGGGCTCAAATCCGTCGCCGATCAACTCAACCTGTCACTGGCCACCGTCAAAACCCATCTTCAGCACGTGTTCGACAAGACCCGGACGCACCGGCAGGCCGAGTTGGTCCGATTACTGCTCGCCGTCATGCCCTGAAGCCCCTTTAGACCCCTGAAGCCCCGAAGCCCCGAAGCCCCGGCGAACTCAGCCCGCAAGGCGCGCAATCGATCCCAACGGGATGTGCAACCACCCGGGCCGGTGTCGGGCCTCGTAGGCAGCCTCGTACACCGCCTTGTCCAATTCGTAGACGGCCAGCACGTCGGCGTGCTCCCGCGGGTCCGTGCCCGCCCCGGCCGCGTAGCCGTCGCAGAACGCCGCGCGGTTGCGCTCCGACCACTCCCGGGCCCGCGCCGCGAGCTGGCGATCCGCCTTCTCGTCGAGCGGGTGATAAGCGGCGTAGGCGAACGAGCGCAACATCCCGGCGATGTCGCGCAGCGGCGAATCCGGTTGGCGGCGCTGGTCCGGCGGCTGACCCGGCTCACCCTCGAAGTCGATCAGCAGCCAGGTCTCGGGGGTTCGCAGCACCTGGCCGAGGTGCAGGTCGCCGTGGATGCGTTGCACGGTGATCGGCTCGTCGGCCAGTTCGGTGTAGCGCTCCTCGATCGCCGGGACGTACTCGCCCAGTTCCGGGACGGCCGACGCGGCCGCCGCCAGTCGCCGTCGCATGTGCGCCACCGGCAGCGTCGAGGTGGACCTGCCCAGCGAACGCGCCAGATCGGCGTGCACCGACGCCACCGCCTCGCCCAGCCGGAACGACTCCCCGGCGAAGTCCCCGCCCACCTCGTAGGCGTACAGGTCGCCCTCGGCGTAGAGATCCCGGGTGCTGGCGGTGGCCATGTCCCAGCCCTCTGCGGAGTTGGCGGCATAGGTGGTCACCATGCCCAGTGGGCACGGCCCGTCCGCGGTGGTCAGTTCGAAGGACCCCAGCAGGCGGGCCACGTGCGGATTGCCCGCCCGGGCCAGCACCCGGTTCAGTTCGACATCGGGGTTGACGCCGCAGGACACCCGTCGGAACAGTTTCAGGATCGACCGTTCCTCGAAGACCACGCTGGTGTTGCTCTGCTCGGCTTCGATCACCCGGGCCCCCGGGGCGCCGCCGTCGACCGGCAACTCCGCGCCGGGCTCGCGGATGAACCGGACCTCCCCGATCACCGCCGAGGACTCGACGAGCCCCAGCAGGAACCGCGCCGAATCCGGTTCGTAGAGCGCGTCGCAGGCGGGGTGCCCACCGGCGGTCCCGATCGTCGCCACCGGCGCGAACTCCGGCGGCGGCGCGCAATCCCATTGCACCACAACCTGATAACGCTCAGAGGAACCGTCGGTGTAGCCGACATCGACAAGGGCGAGGTCCATCCCGTCCCGCAGTCGCGCGACCACCCGGGGTTGCGCGCCGGACGGCGTCCGGCTGCGCCCGGCGTACCACCGCTGGTTGACCAGCCAGTCGCTCCACGGCAGGTCGCTGATCGCTGTCATGAGTCCCCCTCCGGTTGCAGCTTGAACCAGTAGAAGCCGTGCCCCGGCAAGGTGAGCAGGTACGGCAAGTGGCCGATCGGGGGGAAGGGCACATGACCGGTCAACTCCACCGGCGTCCACGAATTCCAATGCTGCAGTTGCAATTCGATCGGCTGCGGGAAGCGGGAGAGGTTGTTGACACACAGCACGACTTCATCGGCCGTCTCGCGGACGTAGGTCAGCACCGACGGATTGGACCCGCCGAGTTCGCGGAAGGCCCCCACCGCGAATGCCTCGTGGCGACGGCGCACGGCCAGCATGGTTCGCGTCCAGTTCAGCAGCGAGGCCGAGGAGTCGCGTTGCGCTTCGACGTTCACCGCCGGGTATCCGTACACCGGGTCGAGGTTGGGCGGCAGATACAGCCGGCCCGGGTTCGCCCCCGAGAAACCGGCGTTGCGGTCCGGCGTCCACTGCATGGGCGTGCGCACCCCGTCGCGGTCGCCGAGCCAGATGATGTCGCCCATGCCGATCTCGTCGCCGTAGTAGATCACCGGCGATCCCGGCAGCGATAGCAGCATGGCGGTGAACAACTCGATCTGGTTGCGGTCGTTCTCCAGCAACGGCGCCAGGCGCCGGCGGATGCCGACGTTGGCCTTCATCCGCGGGTCCTTGGCGTACTCGCTGTACATGTAGTCACGCTCCTCGTCGGTGACCATCTCCAGCGTCAACTCGTCGTGGTTGCGCAGGAAGATGCCCCACTGCGCGGTCTCCGGGATCTCCGGGGTGTGCGCCAGGATCTCCGAGATCGGGAACCGCGACTCCCGGCGCACCGCCATGAAAATCC
>NZ_JBBATF010000065.1:0-15292 GCF_040398885.1 Mycobacterium sp.
CTGCCTCGTCGAGGTCCATGACCTCGTTGTCCAGCGCCTCGACCACCTGGCGGGTGCCGGTGATCAGGGGCAGGAAGTTCTTCGCGAAGAACGACGCGGCCGCGATCTTGCCCTCGTAGAAGGACCGGTCGGCGCCCGATGCGCCCGCGTCGAGTGCGGCCATGGCCACCGCGGACTGGCGCAGTAGCAACCAACCCATGATCAGGTCGCCCACGCTCATCAGGAAGCGGACCGAACCCAGGCCCACCTTGTAGATGCTCTTCGGGTCCTCCTGAGCGGCCATCAGGTAGCCGGTCAGCGTGGCGGCCATGCCCTGGACGTCCTCAAGTGCCTTGGCCAGCAGAGCCCGTTCGGTCTTCAGCCGGCCGTTGCCGGACTCGTTGCGGACGAACTCCTCGATCTGTCCGGCCACATGGGCCAGCGCCACACCCTTGTCGCGGACGATCTTCCGGAAGAAGAAATCCTGCGCCTGGATGGCGGTGGTGCCCTCGTAGAGGGAGTCGATCTTGGCGTCGCGGATGTACTGCTCGATCGGGTAGTCCTGCAGGAAGCCGGAGCCGCCCAGGGTCTGCAGGCTCTCGGTGAGCTTGGCGTAGGCCTGCTCGGAGCCGACGCCCTTGACGATCGGCAGCATCAGATCGTTGACCTTGAACGCCAGGTCGGCGTCGACCCCGTGGAGCGCCTTGGCGACCTCGGGGTCCTGATAGGTGGCGGTGAACAGGTACACCGCCCGCAGGCCCTCGGCGTAGGACTTCTGGGTCATCAGGCTGCGCCGGACGTCGGGGTGGTGGGTGATGGTCACGCGCGGCGCGGTCTTGTCCGTCATCTGGGTCAGGTCGGCGCCCTGGACACGCTGCTTGGCGTACTCCAGCGCGTTGAGGTAGCCGGTGGACAGCGTCGCGATCGCCTTGGTGCCCACCATCATTCGGGCCTGCTCGATGACGTCGAACATCTGCGCGATGCCCTCGTGAACCTCACCGACCAGCCAGCCCTTGGCTGGAACGCCGTGCTGGCCGAAGGTGAGCTCACAGGTCGCGGAGACCTTCAGCCCCATTTTGTGCTCGACGTTGGTGACGAAGGCGCCGTTGCGCTCGCCGGGTTCGCCGGTCTCCGGGTCGAAGAGGAACTTCGGCACGAAGAACAGCGACAGGCCCTTGGTGCCGGGACCGGCCCCCTCGGGGCGGGCCAGCACCAGGTGGAAGATGTTCTCGAACAGGTCGTCGGAGTCGGCGGAGGTGATGAACCGCTTCACGCCGTCGAGGTGCCAGGACCCGTCCTCCTGTTTCACCGCCTTGGTGCGGCCCGCACCCACGTCCGAGCCGGCGTCGGGCTCGGTCAGCACCATGGTCGAACCCCAGTCGCGCTCGGTGGCCAGGACGGCCCACTTCTTCTGCTCATCGGTGCCCAGGTGGTAGAGGATCTGCGCGAAGCCCGCGCCGCCGGCATACATCCAGACCGCCGGGTTGGCGCCGAGGACGTGCTCGTGCAGCGCCCACATCAGCGCCCTGGGCGCCGCCATGCCGCCGAGTTCCTCGACCAGGCCCACTTTGTCCCAGCCGCCGTCGATGAACGTGCGCACGGAGGCCTTGAAGGACTCCGGCAGGGTGACGGTGTGCGTGGCCGGATGGAACACCGGCGGGTTGCGGTCGCCTTCCACGAAGGATGCGGCGATCGGTCCCTCACACAACCGGGCCATCTCGGCGAGCATCTCGGTCGCGGTCTCGGTGTCGAGGTCGCTGAACCTGCCCTGGCCCATGGCCCGGTCGAGACCGAACACCTCGAACAGGTTGAACACCTGGTCGCGGACGTTGCTCTTGTAGTGGCCCACTGTTCCTCCTTGGTGAGAATGCCACTTCCGCGGTTGGGTTCTCATACACAAGTTACCCACCGGTAGCATGTCCCAAGTTATACATTTCGTGACCTAATTGCAAGCCGCTGTGATCAACAGCACCTGCGTCGATCAGTCGTGGCGGACGGCCGTTTCCGCTGGCCCGGAGGCGGATTCGGCGTGGGCCGCCGGCGGATCCGAATCCGGTAGCTGCGAGACCAGGTGGGCGGCCAGCTCGCCGATCGTCGGGTAGTCGAACACCGCGGTCGGGCTGATGTCGAACCTGCCGCCGAACTGGCCGAACAACCGGTTGCGGAGCTCGACGGCCATCAGCGAATCGGTGCCGAGATCCAGGAACCGGCTGGACGCGGCGGGGGGCTGCGCCAGCCGCAGGAAGCCCTGCACCTCCCGCTGGAGGAACTCGGTGATGAACGCGGCCCGCTGGGCGACGGGTGTCTCCTCGAGCTGGCGGAGCAACTCGCTGTCCCCGGCCGCCGCCGCGTCGTCGCGGGGCAGCACCTGATCGAGCAGCGGCGGGCGGATGCCGCCCAGCATCTTCGCGGTGCGCTGCCAGTTGGCCTTCAGGACGGTGGCCTGGGCGGTGCCGTGCCGGATCACCTCGCCGAGCGCGGCCAGCGCCGCGGACGGCTCCAGCGGCATCATGCCCTGCGCGCTGAGGTTGGCCAGCGCCGCCTGCGAACTGGCCATGCCGCCGCGGCCCCAGGGCCCGAAGTCGGCGGCCGTCGCCGCCAGGCCGTGCGCCCGCCGATGGGCGACCAGGCCGTCGAGCAGGGCGTTGGCGGTCGCGTAGTTGGTCTGCGACGGCGAGCCGAGCACCGCCGATGCCGAGGAGAACAGGATGAAGAACTCCAGGTCGTCGTCCTCGGTCAACCGATGCAGGTGGTGGGCGCCGAGCGCCTTGGGCCGCAGGGTGGTTCGGAACCGGTCGAGGTCCTGCTGGCCCAGCAGCGCGTCGTCGAGGACACCGGCCAGATGGGCCACCCCGGCCAGCGGCGGCAACTCCGCCCGGATCCGACCCAGCAGCGCGGCGACCTGCGACTCCTCGCCGACGTCGGCGGTGAAGACGTGGATCCGGCAGTGGAAGCGGTCCGTGATCGCGGCGATCGCCCGTTCGGTGTCGGCATCCGGGCCGCGGCGGCCGGTCAGCACGATGTCGCCGGCACCGAGTTGGGCCAGATATTCGACGGTGTGCAGGCCCAGCGCGCCCAGGCCGCCGGTCACCAGATAGCTCCGATCGGGCCGCGGGGCAAGGGGTTTGGGCATCTGCACGACGATCTTGCCGATGTGCCGGGCCTGTTGCATACGCCGGAACGCGGCCCGGGCCTCGGTGATCGGATAGATCTCGGCGGGCACCGCCGTCCACTCGCCCCTGGCCAATCCCTCTGACAGTTCGCCCATCAGTCGCCGGATGTGACCGGGATCGGTCATCATCGTCACGTCCAGTGCGACGATTTCGTAGTCGATGTCCGGGCGCACCGCCGCCATCTGCTCGGCGGTCCAGATATCGCGCTTGGCGATCTCGGCGAACCGGCCGCCCTCGGCGGTGGCCCGCACCGTCGCCTCGATGAAACCCTCGTTGGTCAGGCTGTTGAGCACCACGTCCACCCCCTCGCCGTTGGTATCGGCGAGGATCTGATCGGCGAAATCGGTTGTGCGCGAATCGTAGACGTGCTCGACGCCCATCCTGCGCAGCGTCGCACGCTTGTGGGCGCTGGCGGTGGCGAACACGGTGGCACCGTGCTGGCGGGCCAGTTGGATCGCCGCCATGCCCACCCCGCCACTGGCGGCGTGGATCAGCACCCGGTCGCCGGGCTTGAGATCGGCCCAGTCGAACGCCAGGCGGGCGGTCAGGGCGGCGGCCGGCAGTGTCGCCGCACCCACCGGGTTGACGCCGGCGGGCACCGTCGCCAGCAACGGCGCCGGCACGTTGAGCCGACTGGCGAACGCGCCCTGCATGGAGCCGAAGACCCGCTGGCCGATCTCGAATCCGTTTACCTCCGAACCTATTTCGGTAACGATGCCGCACAGGTCGCCGCCGATCGGACCGGGATCGCCCGGGTAGAGACCCAGCACGTTGAGGATGTCGCGGAAGTTCAGGCCGGCGGCCTCGATCCGGACCTGTACCTCGTTCGGGGCGGGCGGAGTCACGACCTTCTCGGTCAGCCGCAGATTGTCGATCGCACCGCGTTCGGTCGGGGCCAGGACGTAGTCGTCGCTGCGCGGCATCGGGAGGTGACCGGTGCGCGCCCAGTGCAGCATCCGGGGCACCAGGAACTTACCTTGGCGCACAGCCAGTTCCGGCTCGGTGACCGGTGAACCGAGCGCTTCGGTCAGCCACCCGGTGAACTCCTCGGCGGCGGACTCCTGATCCACCAGCCGGCAGCGCAGGGTCGGCTGCTCGGCGATGACGGTGCGCCCGAACCCCCAGAGCGCGGCCTGCACCGGGTCGACCGGTTCGCCGGGTTCGGTCGCCACCGCACCCTCGGTGATGATCCACAGCCCGCCCGGCAGGCTCGACTTCTGTTCGGCCAGCGCAGTCTGCGCCGCCCCGAGCAGGCTCTCGATCTGGCCTTCCAGGCGTGCGTTCAGTTCGGCTGTAGGGCCGTCGGCATCGGGTCGGCCTCCCGAACCCCTGCCGCGCCAGACGATCCCGGCGATCGGCTCGCCGCGCCCGGCGGCGGCGGCGAACGCGTCCTGCCAGGCCTGCGCGCCGTCTTCGGGATGGGGATCGACCACGACGGCGCCCGGAACCCTGGCGGCCAGCGCGTCGAACCCGGCGATCAGCCAGGCGCCCTCGGTGCGGGTGTCGGCCGCGGGCGGCGCGGCCGCCTCGTGCCAGCCCACCGTGTACAGCAACCGGCTGGTGTCGCCGCCCAGGCCCCGCAACAGGGCCTCCCGCGGGGCGCGCTTGACGGTGAACTCGGAGATCCCGCCGAGACGATGACCGTCCCGGTCGATGAAGTCGATGTCGAAGACCTGCGTCTCGCCCTCGACGCTGGAGGAATGCCAGCGGGCCCGGCAGTAGAACCGGCGCGGCATATTCTCGCGCAACTCCACCTGCCCGTAGCGCAACGGCAGGAACAGATCGGCCACGCCGTGCTCGACGGCGACCAACGCAGGGAAGGCCGGGAACGCCACCCCGGTGCACAGGTCCAGCAGCACCGGGTGGATCGGTTCGCTGCCCAGATGCTCGGCCAGTTCATCGCCGACGGAGACATCGCCGATCGCCTCGCCCGCCTCCTCCCCCGAGCCGACCCACAACGACTTCAGCGACGTCGACCAGGTCGGGCCCCAGGCCAGTTCCATGTCGTTGAACGTCTCGAACAGTTGCTGCGGGCTGGTGCGGTTCAACCGTTCGAGCGCCTCGTCGACGGCCTCGATCGCGGTCACCGACTCCGGCGTCGTCGTCTCCGGATCGGCAGCGTCGTCGGCGCCGGCCAGCAGGGTGCCGTCGGAGTTCAGCGACCACTCGGCGTCGCTGACGCCGTAGGGCCGGCTGTGCACCTGGAACTTCCAGCCGCTCTCCAGCGGGTGCATGGTCAGTTGGACCTCGCGGGAGGCCCTCTCCGGCAGGATGATCGGCTCGTAGAAGAACACTTCCTTCACCCGCGCCGGGGCGCCTGCGGCGGCCAGTGCCATCGCCGCGTAGGTGGCGCCGGGAACGACCACCGTTCCGTAGATGACGTGATGGGCCAGCCAGGGCTGGGTCTTCACCGACAGCACGTTGCTGTAGACGGTGTCGCCGGAGGCCAGGTCCTTCTCGCTGCCCAGGATCCCGGACAGTCGGATGCCGTCGCCCCGGCCGGTGATCCCGGCGGTCTTGGGCCAGTACCGGCGGCGCTGGAAGGGATAGGTGGGCAGTTCCAGCGTGGTGCCGGGATGCATGGCGGCGAAGTCCGGGCGGTGGCCCAGGATGTAGGCCGACGCCCGTGCCTCGCTGATCTGCCGCTGGGCGTTGGCGCCCTTGCGCAGTGACACGATAGTGGACGGCACGGCGGCCGTCTCCGGCCAGATCTGCAACGCGGCAGCGGTCAGGATGGGCTGCGGACCGATCTCCATCATCACCGAACAACCTAGTGCCGCAACGGTCTTCACGCTTTCGGTGAACTGCACCGGCTGACGGGAATGCCGCCGCCAGTACTGGGCGTTGATCGGCGTCTCCGCGGTCAGCACCGCTCCGGTGCGGTTGCAGACCAGCGGCCGCGTCGGCACGGCGTAGGTGAATTGCGTTGCGAAGGATTCGAATTCGTCCAGCACAGGATCGAGCAACTCGGAGTGGAAGGCGTGCGAGGTCTCCAGCCAGGTGCAGCGGGTGCCGTCCTGGCTGCAGGCCTCGACGATCTCCTCGAGGTCCTCGGCGGGGCCGGACAGCACCGTGTTGCGGCCGTTGTAGGCGCCGACGGAGACCCGCGGGAACTTCTCGGCCGCCCGTTCCACATAGTCCGGGTCGGCGAAGACCGCCACCATCCGGCCGCCCGCCGGCAGGCTGCCGAACAACCGGCCGCGTTCGGCGATCAACCGGGCGCCGTCCTCGAGGCTGAACACCCCCGCCACGCAGGCGGCGGCGTACTGGCCGACGCTGTGTCCGAGCACCACGTCCGGTTCGACACCCCAGGACTGCCACAGCCGGGCCAGTCCCATTTCCACGGCGAAGATCGCCGGCTGGGCGAATGAGGTGTGCCGCAGGGTTTCCGCGGTCTCCCGGTCGCTGGCGAGCAGCACCTCCAGCAGCGGCCGGGGCAGGATCGGGTCCACCGCTTCGGCGCACCGGCGGACCGTCTCGGCGAACACCGGTTCGGTGTCGAACAACTCCCGCGCCATGCCCGGGTACTGACAGCCCTGTCCGGGGAAGAACCACGCCGTGGTGGGCGGGTCGGTGCACTCGCCGCGCACCACCCCCGGGCGCAGGCGGTTCGCCGCCAGATCGTCGAGCAGCAGTTTGGCCTCGTGGACCGAATTGGCCACCAGCGCGGCCCGGTGCTCGAAGTGGGACCGACCCGCCCCCGCGGTGAAGGCCACGTCGGCGATCGAGGCGTCTGGGTGGGCGTCCAGCCAGCTCGAGTAGCGCTGCGCCAGGGCGACCAGTCCCTGCGCCGACCGCGCCGACAGCGGCACCACGCTCCACGGTTCCCGGGCGGCCTCCGGCGCCGGCCTGTCCCCGCCCGCGTCCGCCTCGGCGTCGTCGGCGGCCGAGGGCTGCGGAGCCTCTTCGATCAGCACATGGGCGTTGGTTCCGGTGAAGCCGAACGAACTCACCCCGGCCCGCCGCGGACGGCCCTCGGGCTTCCACGGCGTCGCCTCGGCCACCACCTGCACCGGCAGCGACTCCCACGGGATGTGCGGGTTGGGGTTGTGGAAGTGCAGGGTCTTGGGAAGCAGGTCGTGCTGCAGCGACAGCACGACCTTGATCAGGCCGGCGACCCCGGCCGCGGACTCCAGGTGGCCGATGTTGGTCTTCGCGGTCCCCATCAGCAGCGGGTGGTTCGGGTCGCGGCCGGCGCCGTAGACCGCCGCGGCGGCCTGCACCTCGATCGGATCGCCCAGCGGCGTTCCGGTGCCGTGCGCTTCGAGATAGTCCACGTCCGCGCCGCTCAGGCCGGCGCGGGTCAGCGCCGCGGCGATAAGGCGTTGCTGGGCACCGCCGTTGGGCACCGTCAGCCCGCTGGAGGCGCCGTCCTGGTTGACGGCGGTGGCGCGGATGACCGCGCAGATGTTGTCGCCGTCGCGTTGGGCGTCGGACAGCCGCTTGAGCACCAGCACCCCGCAGCCCTCGCCGCGGACGTAGCCGTCGGCGGCGGCATCGAAGGTCTTGCAGTGGCCGTCGGGGGCGAGCATCCGGGCCCGCGACGCGGCGACCGCCGACGCCGGGCTCAACAGCACGTTGACCCCGCCGGCCAGCGCCATGTCGCAGTCCCCGGAGCGCAGCGCCTGAGTGGCCTGATGTACGGCCACCAGCGACGAACTGCACGCGGTGTCCATCGCCACCGCCGGCCCTTCCAGGCCGAGGGTGAACGCGACCCGGCCGGCGATGGCGTTGAGGGCGTTGCCGGTGATGAAGTGGCCCTCGAGGTTCTCCACCGAGCCGCCGGAGAGCAGGTGCGCGTACTCGTTGGCACCGACGCCGACGAAGACGCCGGTTCGGCTGCCGCGCATGGACGCCGGGGCGTACCCCGCCCTTTCCAAGCCCTCCCAGGCGATTTCGAGCATCAGCCGCTGCTGCGGGTCGATCCAGACAGCCTCGCGCGGGGAGATGCCGAAGAACTCCGGGTCGAAACCGTCGACACTGTCGAGATACCCGCCGCTGCGGGTGTAGATCTTGCCGGGGGTCTGCTGGTCGGGGTCGTAGAACTCCTCGACGTCGAAGCGGTCCTCGGGGATCTCCCGGATCGCGTCCACCCCGTCCGCCAGCACCTTCCAGTAGGCGTCGGGGTCGGGCGAACCCGGGAAGCGGCAGGCGACGGCGATGACGGCGATCGGCTCGTCGGTCCCGGCCGGAGCCGAGACAGGTTGCGCCGCTGTGCGATCCGCGGCGCCGCGGGTGGTCTGGTTGAGGCTCAGCACGTCGGTGAGCAGATACTCCGCGACGTCGGACAACCGCGGGTAGTCCATGGCCAGCGTCGCGGGCAACTCCTCACCGACCGCCTGCTCGAGGCGCCGGCGCAGTTCGACGGCCATCAGGGAGTCCATGCCCAGGTCGAAGAACCCGGCCTCTTCGCGGATCTCGGAGGCGTCGATCCGGGTCACCTCGGCGACGATGTTGCGCAGGTGCTCCAGGACGAGCTTCTTGCGCTGCTGCACCGGGGCGGTGGTGAGCTGGTCGACCAGTGCGGTGCGTCCGGGGGAATCGGCGGCAACCGGCAACGCCTCGGGGATCTCCCGGGCCATCTCGGACAGCAGTGCCCGCCGGCCGGCCTGCAGGTAGACCGGGAGGAACCGGGCCCAGTCGATCCTGGCCACCACCGCCTGCGCCGGCCCGGCGACGACGACGTCGGTCATCCCGGCGAGGGCCTCGGCCGGTGAGAGGGCCTGGACGCCGCGCCGTTGCAGTTGCGCGCGGGCGTCCCCGTCGGCCATTCCGGCCGTGCCGGCCGACAGCGGGCCGAAATTGATGCCGACCGCCGGGATGCCCTGCTCCCGCAGGCGCCAGGTCAGTCCGTCCAGGAAGGCGTTGGCCGCGCTGTAGGCGCTCTGGCCATAGCTGCCCCACACCGAGGAGATCGACGAGGCGGAGACGAAGAAGTCTAGCTGCAGATCCGCCAGTGCCTCGCTGAGATACCAAGCGCCCCAGACTTTTCCGGCGAACACCCGGTCCAGTTCGGCGCCGTCGAGCGAACTCAGCGGCGTGGTGCTGTTCTCCCCGGCGGCGTGCACGATGCCGGCCAGGTCCGGCAGGTCGGCCCGGATCGCGGCCAACAGGCGGGCGACGTCATGCGGGTCGGCGACGTCGGCGGTGACCGCCCGGATATCGCAGCCGTGCTGTTCGCGCAGCGCCTCGATCCGGCGTCGGGCGTCCTCCCCGGGTTCGCGGCGGCTGGTCAGCACCAGGTGGCCGGCGCCTCGGCCGGCCAGGTACCCGGCGACCTCCAGTCCCAGCGAGCCCAGGCCGCCGGTCACCAGATACGTTGCATCCGAACGCAATTCCAGCTCGGTGGGGTTCGGCTGGCCGGAGCGGCGGACCAGGCGGGGAACCTGGATCGCGTGTTCGCGCAGCGCGATCTGATCCTCGCCGGGCGCCGCGGTGACGATGTGGTTGATCAGCCGCGACCACTCGTCGGTGCGCCCGCCGGACAGATCGGCCAGCCCGCCCCAGGTCTGCGGGTACTCCAGGGCCGCGGCGCGGCAGAAGCCCCACAGGCTGCTCTGCTGGGGCGACACCACATCGGCGTCGGTCACCCGCTGGGCGGATTGGGTCACCACCCAGATCGGGGCGCGCAGGTCGGCCCGGGCGGCGGCCCGGAAGAGTCGCTGGGTGCCGCCCAGCACGCGGTGCTGCATCCGCAGCAGCGACCGCATCGACGGGGTGCGGTCGGAGTCCAGCGCGCCGATGTGCAGGATGCGCAGCGTCGGTTCGTCGGCCACGGCGGCGCGGAGTTCGCCGACCAGACGCTCCTCGTCGGCGTCGGACACCGGCAGGCCCAGCACCCGGTGCCGGTGGCCGCGGGTGGTGAGCGCGTCGGTCAGCGGCCCCATCGCCTCGGCGTCGTCCCCGACGATCAGCCAGGCGGTTCCCTCGCCCACCGGGGCGGGGGCGGCGGGCTTGGCCTTCTCCCAGGCGATCTCGTAGCGGATGTCGGCGATGGATTGCGCGCTGCGCTGCCGATTGTGTTGGACGGCAAGCTTGGCCAGCACCTCGGTGGTGGCCTGGCTGCCGTCGCCGAGCAGGGCGGCGAGTTCGGAGAGGCGGCCGTCCTCCAAAAGCCGGACCGCATCGGTGCGGGCGGAGGTCTCCGCGACGGGTGCACGCTGCGCGGTACCCCGGTTCTCGGCGAACCAGTAATCGCGGTGCTCGAACGGGTAGGTCGGCAGTTCCAGCTTGCGGGCCGGCCGCGGCACCAGGGCGTCGAAGTCGGGCAGATGCCCGGCGACGTAGGCACCCGCCAGGGCTTCGGTGATCTGCCGGTGGTCGGCGCTGTTGCGACGCAACGACGGGATGGCCCGGGGCGCGGTGGCCGGGTCCGGCCAGGCTCGCAGGGCCGCGGCGGTGAGCACCGGTTGCGGGCCGGCCTCGAGCAGCAGGGTGCAGCCCAGTTCGGCCAGGGTCGCGACGCTCTTGGCGAATTCGACGGGCTGACGTGCGTGCCGGCGCCAGTAGTTGCCGTCGAGTCTGGCCGAGCGTCCGAGTGCGGCCCCGGTCCGGTTGCACACCAGGACCCGCTGCGGCGGGCCGAAGTCGAATCCGTTTGCGTACGACTCGAATTCGTCCAGCGCCGGATCCAGCAGCGCGGAGTGGAAGGCGTGGCTGGTGTCCAGCCAGTCGCAGCGGACGCCGTCGGCCGCCAGTCGGGCGACCGCCGGTTCCAGGTCCGAGCCCGGCCCGGACAGCACGGTGTTGGCGCCGTTGTAGGCCGCCACCGACAGCGTCGGGAACTCGTCGGTGAGGCGTTCGACCCGATCAGGGTCGGCGAAGACCGCGCACATCCGACCGCCCGCCGCCAGGTCGCCGAACAGCCGGCCGCGTTCGGCCATCAGGCGGGCACCGTCCTCCAGGCCGAACACCCCCGCCACGCAGGCCGCCGAAAACTGTCCGACGCTGTGGCCGAGGACCACGTCCGGTTCGAAGCCCCAGGACTGCCAGAGCCGGGCCAGCCCCATCTCGACGGCGAAGATCGCCGGTTGGGTGTAGCGGGTCTGCTGCAGCGTCGCGGCACCCTCGGGGTCGAGAATGACGTCCAGCAGAGGCTTGTCGAGCATGCCCTCGACCGCCTCGGCGCACCGCCTCATGGTCTCGGCGAACACCGGTTCGGTCTCGAACAACTCCCGGGCCATCCCGGCGTACTGGCTGCCCTGCCCGGGGAACAGCCACGCGGTCTTCGGCGGGGCGGCGCCCTCGCCGCGCACCAGACCGGGTGCCGGCCGGTCGTCGGCCAGGGCGCCGAGGACCTCGCGCGCGGTCTCCACGGAGTTCACCACGCACCCGGCCCGGTACTCGAAGTGGGCCCGGCCGGCGCCGGCGGTGAGGCACAGGTCGGCCAGGGTGGCCTCCGGATGCGCGCCGAGCCAGGTGCGGTAGTTCTCGGCGGTCTGCACCAGCGCCGCGGGGGTGCGGGCCGACAGCGGGAGCAGCATGAACCGCCGGTCGTCGGCCGGTACGGCCGGTGCGGCGGCCGGGGCCGGTTGCGGGGCCTCCTCGATGATCACGTGGGCGTTGGTGCCGGTGAATCCGAACGAACTCACCCCGGCGATGCGGGGCCGGTCGGTGCGTTCCCAGGAGAGGGTCTCGTCGACCACCCGCACCGGGATCCGGTCCCACGGGATGTGCGGGGACGGGGTGCGGAAGTTCAGGTGCCTGGGCAGTTCCCGATGCTCCAGGGCGAGCACGACCTTGAGCACCCCGGCGACGCCGGCGGCCGCCTCGAGATGGCCGATGTTGGTCTTGGCCGATCCGATCAGCAGCGGCCGGTCCGGGTTCCGCCCGGCGCCGAGCGCGGCGGCGGCGGCGCGGACCTCGATGGGGTCGCCCAGCGACGTCCCGGTCCCGTGCGCCTCAAGGTAGTCGATGTCGGCCGGCGTCAGTCCGGCCCGGTCCAGCGCCTCGGTGATGACCCGCTGCTGGGCGACGCCGTTGGGTACGGTCAGGCCTCCCGAGGCGCCGTCCTGGTTGATCGCGCTGCCGCGGATCACCGCCCGGATCCGGTCGCCGTCGCGGATCGCGTCCTCGAGGCGCTTGACGGCGAGGACCCCGCAGCCCTCGCCGCGCACATACCCGTCGGCCGCCGCGTCGAAGGTCTTGCACCTGCCGTCCGCAGACAGCATCCGGGACTGCGAGAAGGTGATCATGGTGGCCGGGCTGAGCAGGACGTTCGCCCCGCCGGCCAGGGCCAGGTCGCATTCGCCCAACTGCAGCGCCTGACAGGCCTGATGGATGGCCACCAGCGACGAACTGCATGCCGTGTCGACGGTGACCGCGGGGCCCTGCAGACCCAACCGGTAGCTGATCCGGCCGGCGCCGGCCGCGCCGGCGGTGCCGATCGCCAGATAGGCCTCGACCTCGGGATAGGTCAAAACGTCCGAGGCCATGCCCAGGTAGTCATGGGTGGACAGCCCGACGAACACCCCGGTCCTGGTGTTTGCCAGGGCCGTCGGCGCGGTTCCGGAATGCTCGACGGCCTGCCACGCGGTCTCCAGCAGCAGTCGGTGCTGGGGGTCCATCCAGCCGGCCTCGCGGGCCGATACGCCGAAGAACGGGGCGTCGAAGCCGGTGACGTCATCGACGAACCCGGCCCGCCGGGTGACGATCTTCCCCGGCGCGGCCGGGTCGGTGGTGAAGAACTCGTCGGCGTCCCACCGGTCGCCGGGCACCTCGGAGATCGCGTCGCGGCCGGAGCGCAGCAACTCCCAGTACTGGTCGGCGTCGGCGGCACCGGGAAGGCGGGCCGCATATCCGATGATCGCGAACCGCGGTGATTGCTGTTCGGCACTAGCCATTGAGGATGTACCCCGCCTCCCGGCCGGTCGAGTTTCGATGGAGATGGCGTAAGCCACCGAACGGCGTCGCGAACGGCCACGGCCCGGCCACGGCCGGCTCAACTCCCGCCGGCCAGTATTGCATGTGCGTTGCTGGGGGTGTGCGGCCGTCCCGCCGCGGGCCGAACCCTCGGTTGGCGGCTCGGCGGGGAGGTCCGTCGACGGGCTCCGGTCGGGTTCGGCGATGACCGTCAGAGCCTCGTGCGGCTATCTTGGAGGCTCCTAAGTGGACGCGGCCGTCGGGCCGTGGCAGGCCAGAGTCGGGGAGTGAATTTTGCGGATCGGGAAGATCACGGTCGGCACGGTCGACGATTGGGCGCCTGCGCCGGGGGTGCTGATCTCCTGGCACCCGACAGAGGCGTCGATGGAAAAGGCCCGACAAGCCCCGGTGAGCCCGGTGCCGGTCAGTTTCATGCAGGGACAGCATCTGCGCGGGATTTACCACCAGGACGCCGCAGGGCTGGATTATTCGCGGCAGATCATCGCCACCTGTGAAGTCCCGGGCCGGTGCGACGTCTCGGCGATGACCCACGCCATCAATGCATACCTGCGCCGCCATGACACCTACCGGAGTTGGTTCGAGTACGACGGTGACGGAGAAATCGTCAGGCGTTCCCTGGCCGATCCTGACGACATCGAGTTCGCGCCGGTCAATCACGGCGAGATGTGTGTCGAAGCGGCGCGCAAACACATGGTGGACATTCCGACTCCGTTCGAATGGGGCTGTTTCTCCTTCGGAATCGTCCAGAGCGAGGATCATTTCGATTTCTATGCGGCCATCGACCATGTGCACGGAGACGCCGCCCTGATCGGTATCACCATGCTCGAAGCCCACGGGATGTACACCTCGTTGTCTGCCAGCGGACAGCCCATGCCGTTGCCGGAGGCCGGCAGTTTCGATGATTTCTGTCTGCGGGAGCGCGAGGCGACGTCGAATCTGACCGTCGATTCCCCGGAGGTTCGCGCCTGGATCGAGTTCGCCGAGAGCAATCACGGCACGCTGCCGGAATTCCCGCTGCCGCTGGGTAATCCGCTGGAGCCGACGGCCGCCGAGATGGTCGGCGAGATGATCATGGACGGCGAACAGACCGCACGTTTCGAAGCGGCCTGCGCGGCGGCGGGTGTGCGGTTCGTCGGCGGGTTGTTCGCCTGCAGCGCCAAGGTGGAGCACGAACTGACCGGCGCCGCGACGTACTACGGTCTGACGCCGCGGGACACCCGGCGCACATCGGACAACTTCACCACCCAGGGCTGGTTCACCGGGCTTGTTCCGGTCACCGTCCCGATCGCCGCGACGTCGTTCGGCGAGGCGGCCTGGTCGGCGCAGGAGTCTTTCGATTCGGGGCAGAAACTGGCGAGAGTCCCCTACGACCGGGTGCTGGAACTGGCGCCGTGGCTGGAGAAACCACGCCCGAATTTCCCGGTCGCGAACTTCCTGCATGGCGGCGCCGCTCCCCTCAACGCGATCGTCGCCGCCACCGAACTGGGGTACTCGAACAACATCGGGATCTACTCGGACGGGCGTTTCTCCTACCAGTTGACGATTTACGTCTTCCTGTACGACGCCGGCACCGCGATGACGGTGCTGGGCCCGGACAACCCGATCGCCCGGAAGTCGATCGCCCGGTACATCTCGGCGATGAAATCGGTCTGTCAGCAGGTCGCCGACGGCGGGAATTGGGGACGTGTTGGCTAGCGCCACCCCCCGGGTGCACGCGACATGCGGCGGCTAGCCGGCTTCGTGGTGCGCTGGCCCTGGGCGGTCATCGCGGTCTGGATCGCGATGGCGGTTGCACTGCCGCTGTACCTGCCGAACCTCAACGACATGGCCCAGAAGCATCCGCTGGCGATGCTGCCCGGCAACGCGCCGTCCAATGTCGCCGCCCGGCAGATGACCGAGGCTTTCCAGGAGGCCGGCACCGACAACCTCCTGCTCGTTGTACTGACCGACGAACGCGAACTCGATTCCGCTGACGAGGCCACCTACCGGAGACTGGTCGAAGCGCTCGGCCGGGATCAGCGCGACGTCGTGATGGTGCAGGACTTCGTCGCGACTCCGTCGTTGCGTGAGTTCATGACCAGTGAGGACGGCAAGGCCTGGGTAGTGCCGGTGGGCCTGACGGGTGCACTGGGAACACCCGAGTCGTACGCGGCCTTCAACCGGGTATCCGAGATCGTCCGGGAGACCACGGCGGCAGGCCAGCTGGACGTGCACCTGGCCGGGCCGGCGGCCACCGTCGCCGATCTCACCGTCGCCGG
>NZ_JBBATF010000066.1:0-15291 GCF_040398885.1 Mycobacterium sp.
GGCGAAGTTCGACAAGCCCGGCTACTTCGTCCGCCAGAGCGCGACCAACAACATCGGTGTGCTGCTGCGCATTCTCGACAAGGATCCGGCGTACTTCGAGACGTTCAAGTCGACGATGAAAATGGGCCGGGTCGGTCGGCCGCTGGCCGCCTCCCGGTTCATCGAGGACAAGGACGTCGAGTGGAGCGCCACCGCACCCCGGGGACTGGACTACTGGCGCACCCTGTCATCGGTGATCGGCGCCGAACCGGTCCGGCCGGTGGACAAGGCGTGGACGGCGATGCTGCTGCCGTTGGGCATCGAGAAGGGCAAGGCGTTCGACCCCGACGAGCGCCAGCAGAAGATCCTGCTCAGGGGCGCGGCAATGGGCGAGTTGATGGCCCGCAACCTGCAGGTGAATCCCCGCTTCGCCGAGCCGTACTGGCCGGGCACGTCCTGGTACAAGAGCTTCGACTTCTCCCTCGAGCAGGAGACCGCCGACCGGATGGAGCTCGACGAACGGGTCACCTGGTTCTACGAGGCGGTGGGCAGCAGCACCGGGATGGTCAACCCGACGGTCGGGGCCGGCCAGGTGTACATGACCACCAAGCGCGACAGCAGGGGCGATCTGCTGCGTGCCGACAAGACCTACAAACTCCGCATCCCCAAAGATGTTCCGGTGGGCCAGTTCTGGGCTCTCACGCTCTACAGCGAGAACACCCGCCGGGCCTATGACAACGGCGGAACCGACATCCGCAGCGCGAACCTGGACAGCAGACTGACCGACCTCGTCGTCAACGCCGACGGCAGCATCGACCTCTACGTCGGCGCGAAGGCCCCGGCCGGTTTCGAGAAGAACTACATGAAGACCGTCGGGGATGACGGCTGGTTCGTGTACTTCCGGCTCTACGCGCCGCTGCAACCGTTCTTCGACAAGACCTTCGCCCTGCCCGACTTCGAGATGATCGACTAAGACCGCGTCGGCGCCGCCGCCGACCGCGCTGCGCGCCTTACCCGAACGCCTCGTCGAGGATCTCCTGCTGCTCGACGGCGTGCACCTTGGATGACCCAGACGACGGCGCCGACATCGCGCGACGGGAGATCCGCTTGATGCCGGTGAGCTTCCCGGGGAGCAGTTCCGGCAGGTTCAGCCCGAACGTCGGCCAGGCGCCCTGGTTGGCCGGCTCCTCCTGCACCCAGAAGAACTCCCGCGCATTCGGGTAGCCATCCAGGGTGTTGGCCAGCCGGCGCTTGGGCAGCGGCGCCAACTGCTCGATCCGGACGATCGCGACGTCGTCGCGGCCGTCGGCCTGCTTGCGCGCCTCCAACTCGTAGTAGATCTTGCCGCTGGTGAGCAGCACCCGGGTGGCCTTGCTGCGGTCCCCGTCGCCGTCGGTGTAGGCCGGTTCCTCCAGGATCGAGCAGAACTTGCGTTCGGTGAAGTCGCGCAGATCGCTGACCACGGCTTTGTTGCGCAGCATCGACTTCGGGGTGAACACGATCAGCGGCCGGTGCACTCCGTCGAGGCCGTGCCGGCGCAGCAGGTGGAAGTAGTTGGCCGGCGTCGACGGCATCGCGATGGTCATCGAGCCCTCGGCCCACAGTTGCAGGAACCGCTCGATGCGCCCCGACGTGTGGTCGGGCCCCTGGCCCTCGTGACCGTGCGGCAGCAGCAGCACCACGTCGGACAGCTGGCCCCACTTGGCCTCGCCGGAGCTGATGAACTCGTCGATGATGGACTGCGCGCCGTTGACGAAGTCGCCGAACTGGGCCTCCCACAGCACCAGTGCGTCGGGATTGCCCACCGAGTAGCCGTACTCGAATCCCACCGCGGCATACTCCGACAGCGGCGAGTCGTAGATCAGGAACCGTCCGCCGGTGGGGGTGCCGTCGGGGTTGACGGTGAGCAGATCCAGCGGGGTGAACTCCGCACCGCTGGTCGGGTCGATGGCCACCGCGTGGCGCTGGGTGAAGGTGCCGCGCTTGGTGTCCTGACCGGACATGCGGATCAGCTTGCCCTCGGCCAGGAAGGTGCCCAGCGCCAGGAGTTCGCCGAACGCCCAGTCCACCTTGCCCTCGTAGGCCATCTCCCGGCGCTTCTCCATCACCGGCTTGACCCGGGGATGCAGGGTGAAGCCTTCCGGCACCGCCAGGTGGGCGTCGCCGATCCGCGCCAGTAGCGCCTTTTCCACCGCGGTGTTCATCCCGCGCGGGATCATCTGCGCGGCCTCCACCGACTCGCTCGGCTCGACCGCGTGCTTCTCCAGTTCGCGGACCTCGTTGAACACCTGCTCGAGTTGGCCCTGGTAGTCGCGCAGCGCGTCCTCGGCCTCCTTGATGGAGATGTCGCCGCGGCCGATCAGCGCCTCGGTGTAGCTCTTGCGGACCCCGCGCTTGGTGTCGATCACGTCGTACATCGCGGGGTTGGTCATCGACGGGTCGTCGCCTTCGTTGTGCCCGCGCCGGCGGTAGCACAGCATGTCGATGATGACGTCCTTGTCGAACCTCTCGCGGAAGTCCATCGCCAGCCTGGCGACCCAGACGCATGCTTCCGGGTCGTCGCCGTTGACGTGGAAGATCGGCGCGCCGATCATCTTCGCGACGTCGGTGCAGTACTCGGCCGACCGGGAGAACTCCGGCGCGGTGGTGAAGCCGATCTGATTGTTGACGACGATGTGAATGGTTCCGCCGGTGCGATATCCCTTGAGCGACGCCAGGTTCAGCGTCTCGGCGACGACACCCTGCCCGGCGAACGCGGCGTCGCCGTGCAGCATCAGCGGCACCACGGTGAACTTGCGCGGATTGCCGTCGTCGTCGAGCCGGGCGATCAGGTCCTGCTTGGCGCGGACCAGGCCCTCCAGCACCGGGTCGACGGCCTCCAGGTGCGACGGGTTGGCCACCAGCGACACCTCGATGTCGTTGTCGCCGAACATCTGAATGTAGGTGCCGGTTGCGCCGAGGTGGTACTTCACGTCGCCGGATCCATGCGCCTGGGTCGGGTTGAGGTTGCCCTCGAACTCGCTGAAGATCTGCGAGTAGGGCTTGCCGACGATGTTGGCCAGCACGTTGAGCCGGCCGCGGTGCGGCATGCCGATGACGACCTCGTCGAGTCCGTGCTCGGCCGCCTGGTCGATCACCGCATCCATCATCGGGATCACCGACTCGGCGCCTTCGAGCGAAAACCGCTTCTGCCCAACGTATTTGGTCTGCAGGAACGTCTCGAACGCCTCGGCGGCGTTGAGCTTGCTCAGGATGTATTTCTGCTGGGCGACGGTCGGCTTGTCGTGCGGGATCTCGATGCGTTCCTGTAGCCAGCGCTGCTGCTCGGGCTCGAGGATGTGGGTGTACTCCACGCCGATGTGGCGGCAGTAGGCGTCCCGCAGCACGGACAGCACTTCCCGCAGTTTCTTGTGCTGCGCCCCGGCGAACCCGTCGACCTTGAACTCCCGGTCGAGGTCCCACAGCGTCAGCCCGTGGCTGAGCACGTCGAGGTCGGGGTGCATGCGGAACCGGTTGCGGTCCAGTCGCAGCGGGTCGATGTCGGCCATCAGGTGTCCGCGGTTGCGGTAGGCCGCGATCAGTTCCAGGACCCGGGCGTTCTTGTCGACGATCGAGTCCGGGTTGTCGATGCGCCAGCGCACCGGCTCGTAGGGGATGCCGAGGTCGAAGAAGATCTCGTCCCAGAAGTCGTCGGAGAGCAGCAGTTGGTGGATGGTGCGCAGGAAGTCGCCGGACTCCGCACCCTGGATGATGCGGTGGTCGTAGGTCGATGTCAGCGTGATCAGTTTTCCGACCCCCAACTCCGCGATCCGTTCCTCGCTGGCGCCCTGGAACTCCGCGGGATACTCCATGGCGCCGGCGCCGATGATCGCGCCCTGCCCGGCCATCAGGCGCGGCACCGAGTGCACGGTGCCCAGCGTGCCGGGGTTGGTCAGCGAGATGGTGACTCCCGCGAAGTCCTCGGCGGTCAGCTTGCCGTCGCGGGCCCGGCGGACCACGTCCTCGTAGGCCGCCACGAACTCGGCGAATCCCTTTGTCTCACAGCCTTTGATGGCCGCCACCACCAGGGACCGCTTGCCGTCCTTGCCCTGCAGGTCGATGGCCAAGCCGAGATTGGTGTGCGCCGGTGTTACCGCGTTGGGCTTGCCGTCGATCTCGGCGAAGTGCCGGTTCATGTTGGGGAAGTTCTTGACCGCCTGGACGATGGCGTAGCCCAACAGGTGGGTGAAGCTGATCTTTCCGCCGCGGGTGCGCTTGAGGTGGTTGTTGATGACGACGCGGTTGTCGATCATCAGCGTCGCCGGGATGGCCCGCACACTGGTCGCGGTCGGGATCTCCAGCGAGGTGTTCATGTTCTTCACGACGGCGGCGGCGGCACCGCGCAGCACCTGGGTTTCCTCACCCGGGGCTTCGGCCGGGGCTTCGGCGGCCGAGGCCGGCGGGGCGGGCGGGGCGGGTGCCTGGGGACTGGCGGCCGGGGGAGTGGGTGCCGGGGCCGGCGCGGCGGCGGCCACCGGAGCGGGAACAGGCTCCGGTGCGGGCGCGGGTGCGGGTGTGGGTGCGGGCGCGGGCCGGGTAGCCGGGTTCGCCGGCCGACCGTCGGCCCCGGACTCGGGGTGGTAGTCGACGAGGAACTCGTGCCAACTCGGGTCCACCGACGAGGGGTCGTCGCGGAACTTGCGGTACATCTCCTCGACAAGCCACTCGTTTTGGCCGAAGGGTGAACTCGTGCTGCTCACGGAAACGCTCGCCTCGATTCTTTACCCGGTGACCTCACCAGGCTATCTCGTGCCGGCCGGGGGAACCGGGGTCAGCGGGCGCCCTCGATCGCAGGCCGGTCGGCCATGTCGTCGTCTTTGCCGAGCAGCACCCGCAGGGTCCCGGGCCAACGAACCGGGGCGGCGCCGAACGCCGTGCGGGCGTTCTTCACGATCTTGTTGCCCATCATCCGGTTGCCACCGCCGCCGACCGCCGCTCCGATGCCGACCGGCAGCATCCTGCCGAACGCCATGGCCGTCCGCCTGATCGCGTACTTCTTCACGAAGTACTGCGTCATCCGGGAGTTGAGTTGGGCCGCGACCGGCAGTGGCAGGAGTTCGGCCTCGGCCAGCCAGGCGCCGCTGGTGCGGCCGGCGCCCAGCAGATCCTTGACCGCGCCGTCGCCGTCCTCGCCGACGAGTGCGGCCAGTACCAGGGTGCGGCGCCGTTCGTGGTCCTCCACCGGGATGCCGTGCACGTCGGCGACGGCCAGCACGAAGGCCGCGGTCGCCTCCAGGAACACCACCGTCTCGGTGGCCACCGCGGACAACGCCGCGATGGTCCCGATACCGGGGAAGGCGGCGGCCGATCCGACGGCCGCGCCGCTGGCCGTCACCGCGGCGAGATAGTGCTTCTCCAGTTTGGTGATGATCTCCGCCGGGCCGGCGTCGGGGTTGGCTCGGCGCAGCCGTCCGACGTAGGCCCTGACCGCCGGGGCCTGCAGTCGCGCGCTGGACTCCAGGACGTGCGACAGCAGCTTGGCCGTCGTGCCCGAGTCCTCGGGCCGGGCCGGCAGATTCTCCGGTCGGGTCTGCTTGCGGCGAAGTCTCATGTCGGCCTTTCCGATCGGCCCCTTGGGGTCCGGGGCGCTACGCCAGGCTAACGAATGGACCCACCTCCCGAGTGCCCTTCAGCCGATGTTCGGGTCGGCGTAGCGCAGCACCGCCGCCACCCCGTCGCGCGGGTCGAGCCGCCCGCCGGCCGGCACGATCGCCGCACCGCAGGTGACTGCCAGCAACGGAAGCGCCTCGTCGGCGGGCAGCACCCGGTCCGGCGACCCGCCGAGGCCCGACACCGTCGCCGCGTCCGGGCCGGCCAGCATCAGCTGTTCGCGGTCGGCCACTACGGTTGCCCGGCTGACGTCGCCGATGACGAGGGTGTCGACCGAGCCGTCGCGCAGCGCGGCCAGCACGTCGGCGAGCCCCTCGACGGCCAGACCGGCGCCGTGTCCCGCGTTGAACCGGTCGACGGCGTCCTCGACGACGGCCCGCCGCCGGGCGGCGAACTGCTCGGAGATCTGCTGAGCCACTTCCCCCGGGTCGGTGCCCTCCGTGCGACCGCCGCCCCGCAGTTGGACCGCCTTCGCGGCCACCCGTTCGGGTAACTCCGCGAGCAACTCGGAGCGGGAGGCCACTTCGCCGGTGATGAAGACCACGTCCGGGCCGGCGTCGTCGCTGAGCTCGGTCAGCGCCTCCGCGACCTGCCGGATGTTGCGGCGCACCGCCTCCTCGACGCGACCCTGCGGCCCGCCGTAACCGGCGGTTTCGGCCTTGTGCGCCTTGTGGACGGGATATCCGGAACCCTCGACCGTGCGGCTGCCGGAGCGGCCGTCGTCGTAGACGCAGATGTCGCCCCCGGTGGCGTCGACGGCCACCAGCGCGTACGCGGTGTGCGGGATGCCGTACTCGACGACGGGGAGGATGTAGGGCAGGTCCGAGACCCGGATGATCGTCGCGACGGGCGGCGCGGCCAGGTGCTGATCCAGGACGATGCGGGTTCCCGCGGCGATCACGCCGCGGCCGCTGCGGCCCACCGGCGGTCGTCCGGCGCGCACCGCGGAGTCGATCGCCTCGATGACGGCCGCGTCGACCGTCCCCCGCTCGGCGGCGTCCTCCAGATGCTTGCGGACATCACGCAGTCGCGCACCCAGTTGGGCCGCCGCGTCGGCGGTGTCGTGGGTGTCGTCGAAATAGACCGACACGAACGGCCCGGCGGCGGTGATCAGATGTCGGAACCGGTCTGCGTGCATGGGCAACCCCTCTCTCATCTCCAAGGTGATGACGGTGTATACCCCCGCACGAGGCAGTCAGGCGTCTGCTGGCAGCATCAGCGCCCATGACCACCGCGCCCCCGCTCAACCCGTGGAGCGCCCTGTGGGCCATGCTGATCGGCTTCTTCATGATCCTGGTCGACTCGACCATCGTCGCGGTGGCAAACCCGAGCATCATGACCGCGCTCGGCATCTCCAGTTACGACAGCGTCATCTGGGTCACCAGTGCCTACCTGCTCGCCTACGCGGTTCCCCTGCTGCTGGCCGGACGCCTCGGTGACCGGTTCGGCCCGAAGAACCTCTACCTGGCCGGGCTGGCCGTGTTCACCGCGGCCTCGGTGTGGTGCGGGCTGTCGGGTTCGGTCGGGATGCTGATCGCCGCCCGCGTGGTTCAGGGCTTCGGTGCGGCTCTGCTGACCCCCCAGACCTTGTCGATGATCACCCGGATCTTTCCGCCGGACCGGCGCGGGGTGGCCTTGAGCATGTGGGGCGCCACCGCCGGGGTGGCCACCCTGGTCGGCCCACTGGCCGGCGGCGTTCTGGTCGACCACCTGGGCTGGTCGTGGATCTTCTTCGTCAACGTGCCGATCGGCGTCGTCGGCCTCGTCCTGGCGGCCCGAATGGTCCCCGCGCTGGAAACCCACCCGCACCGCTTCGACATCCTCGGTGTGGTGTTGTCCGGAATCGGTCTTTTTCTGATCGTTTTCGGCCTGCAGGAGGGCCAGACCCACGATTGGCGGCCGTGGATCTGGGTGGTGCTCGCCACCGGCATCGTGTTCATGGCGGCCTTCGTCTACTGGCAGGCGGTCAACCGGCGGGAGCCGCTGATCCCGCTGGCGATCTTCGGTGACCGGGACTTCAGCCTGGCCAACGTCGGGATCGCGGTGATCAGTTTCGCGGTGACGGCCATGATCCTGCCGGTCATGTTCTACGCGCAGTCGGTGTGCGGGTTGACACCCACCCGGGCGGCGCTGCTGACCGCGCCGATGGCGGTGGCCAGTGGCGTGCTGGCACCGTTCGTCGGGCGGATCGTGGACCACACCCATCCGCGGCCGATCATCGGTTTCGGTTTCTCCACGCTGGCGGTCGCGTTGCTGTGGTTGTCGATCGAGATGACCCCGGCCCCCCCGATCTGGCGGCTGCTGCTCCCGATGGCGGCGATAGGGGTCGCCATGGCGTTCATCTGGGCGCCGCTGAGCGCCACGGCCACCCGCAACCTGCCGACCCGGTTGGCCGGTGCCGGGTCGGGGGTGTACAACACCACCCGGCAGGTGGGCGCGGTGCTGGGCAGCGCCGGAATGGCGGCCTTCATGTCCTCCCGCGTCACCGCCGAGATGCCTCCCGGCCCCGCCGGTTCGCCGCCGCCGGGGGAGTCCGACGTGCTGAACCTCCCGCCGTTTCTGTACGAGCCGTTCGCTCGGGCGATGTCGCAGTCGATGCTGCTGCCTGCGTTCGCGGCGCTGTTCGGCGTCCTCGCCGCGATCTTCCTGATCGGGCCGGTCAGTCGAACAGCACCGCGGGATTCAAGTACCCCGTCGGATCGAGTGCCGACTTGATGGCGCGCATCACCGCGATGTCCTCGGGTAGGCGTGACATCGCCAGATAGGCGCGTTTGCGGCTGCCCACCCCATGCTCGGAACTGACATTGCCGCCATGGCCGGCGATCAGATCCATCATCGGGCCGTACAGCCGTGACTCGTCCCCGGCCGCGCAACCGAGAACGTTGAGGTGCAGGTTGCCTTCCCCGACATGCCCGAACAGAACCGGAGTCGCCTGCGGCGCATATCGTTCGACCAGCGCTGCGGCTTCGGCCGAGAACGCCGCGATTGCCGAAATGGGAAGCGACACATCGAATTTCAGCGGCGGCCCGAAGATTCCCATCACCTCGGCCATGGACTCGCGTAACTGCCAGAGCCGTTGTCGGGATCCGATGTCCACACCGACCGCAGGCGGCCCGCACATCGGCGCCCCGGCCAGGGCGGCCGCCAGCGCGGCGGTCGGGTCGTCGTCGCCGGCCAACTCCACCAGCAGCAGCCAGTCGCCCGGCACGGGCGCGGCCCGGCCGAGGTGCGCGGCGGCCAACCGCGCGCCGCGGCCGTCGATGAGTTCGCACGCGGAGATGGCGTCGGCGTCGCACAGTTCCCGGCCCGTCGCAACCAGTGCGTCGAGGTCGGCGAAGCCGCACACCGCCGCCACCCGGTGCGCCGGGACCGGGTGCAGCCGCAGGTCCACCCCGGTGATCACGCCGAGGGTGCCCTCGGCGCCGACGAACAGCGCAGCCAGGTCGTAGCCGGTGTTGTCCGAGCGGACCTCCGGATACCGGCGCAGCAGCGACCCGTCCGGCAGGGCGACCTCCAGTCCGCGCACCTGGTCGCGCATGCTCCCGTACCGAACGGTGCGCAGGCCCCCCGCGTTGGTGGCCGCCATGCCGCCGACGGTGGCTGTCTCCCGGGCGGCCAGATCCACCCCGAACAGCAGATCCGCCGAGGCGGCAACCCGCTGCAGCTCGGCCAGCCTCACCCCGGCGCCCACCCGGACCTGGCGTTCGCGGGCGTCGACCGCGCCGATTCCGGTCAGCCGCTCGGTGGACAGCAGCACGTCGTCGTGTTCGGGAACGGTTCCGGCCACCAGCGATGTGCGGCCGCCCTGCACGGTGACGTACCTGCCGGCGTCCCGGCAGGCGGCCAAGACGGCGGCCACCTCCGCGGCGCTGCCGGGGCGGACCAGCGCGCCGGCGGTGCCGCGGTAGCGGCCGGTCCAGTCCACGCCGCGGGCGGCCAGCACGTCGGGGTCGGTGCACAGGTGGGCCGCCCCGACGATCGCGGCCAGGCGGTCGAGGGTCACGGGTTGGCGGACAGGAACAGGAATGTGGCCAGCAGCACCAGGTGCACCATGCCCTGAAGGAGCAGTGCCCGGCCCTGCGCCAGCGTCAGCACCGACACGATCACCGACAGGGTCAGCAACACGATCTGCGTCGGTTCCAGCCCCAGAGCCAGCGGGCCGGGTAACCAGATCATCGCGACGGCGACCGCCGGGATGGTCAGGCCGATGGAGGCCATCGCCGAACCGTAGGCGAGGTTCAGGCTGATCTGGACGTGGTCGCGGGCGGCGTTTCGCACGGCGGCGATGGTTTCCGGCGCCAGCACCAGCAGCGCGATCACCACGCCCACCACCTGAAAGGGCAGCCCCAAGCCGGTGACGACGCCCTCGATGGAGGGGGAGAGCAGCTTGGCCAGACCCACCACCGCGACCAGCGCGGCCAGCAGCAGGGCCAGGCTGATCCCCGCCGTGCGGCGCGACGGCGGGTCGGCGTGCCGGTCGGCGTCGGCGTCGAGGAGGCCGGTGAACCCGCCGTGCTGATCGGCGGCCACCGGCAGGAAGAAGTCGCGGTGCCGCACCGTTTGGGTGAACACGAAGGTGCCGTAGATCACCAGGGAGGCGACCGCCGCGAAGGTGAGTTGAGAACCGGAGTACTGCGGGCCTTCGGCGCTGACGGTGAAGCCGGGCAGCACCAGGCAGACCCCGGCCAGCGTCACCACGGTCGCCAGCGCCGAGCCCGAACCGGAGGCGTTGAAGTAGACCAGGCGGTGCCGCAGCGCGCCGACCAGGAGGCTGAGGCCGACGATGCCGTTGAGCGTGATCATGACGGCGGCGAAGACCGTGTCGCGGGCGTAGGTCGAGGCGCCCGGGCCGCCGCCGACCATGAGCATGACGATCAGACCGACCTCGATCACGGTGACGGCCACCGCCAGAACCAGCGAACCCAGCGGCTCACCCACCCGCAGCGCCACCATCTCGGCGTGATGGACCGCCGAGAGCACGGCTGCGACCAGGCAGACCGCGATGAGGGTCAGGGTCAGCGGATGGTCGTGGCGGGCCCAGGTGGCCAGCAGGACGGCCAGCGCCGCGATCGGGGCCACGACGGTCCACCGCGGATGCCGGTGTCGAACGGCTCCCTCGGCGGTGTCCATCATCGGACCGGTGTCCATCATCGGACCATAGTGAAGATCAGCCGCCGGGATCGGTTGTCGGGCCCGGTTCGGCCAGGGCCGCAACGGCTGCACCGGGACCGGCAGCGCGTTTCATCGGGTGTTGCCGATCAGTTCCACGCCGTTGCCGTTCCACCGGAACCTCACCACGCTCTGCAGGCCCATCCCGCCGGCGAAGGTGAGCGCGACGGTGTCGCCGGTGCTCTGGGTGGGGTCGATTCCATTGAAGCCGTAAGTGTCCGGGATGCCGTTGGGGATGTACTTGCCGAGGTGGAACATCACCGCACGGGTGTTGGGGTTGGCCTCGTCGGTGTCGGCCCTGACGATCACCGCCGACAACTGGGCGCACTCGTTGTAGTTGCCGGCCACCGGTTCGGCCTTCCAGCCCCTCCGGCTGCGCGGGTCGCGCGGAAGCTCCGACACCGCTTTGGCGATCGTGGGCGCGGCCAGGTCCACCGCGCACGGGTCCGGGCCGGGCGGGGCGGGCGGCGCGGGCGGCGCGGCCGCCACCGGTGCGTCCGGCGTCGAGGGCAGCGGAGTCTTGGAGACCGTCGAATCGCCGGAACCGCAACCCGCCAACGCGGCGGCGACGGCAAGGCTCGCCGACAGTGTGGTCAGCCGATCGGACACACCGCAGCACGGTACCGTCAGCAGCCCCGGCCGACATGGTCCGACGCGCACAGGCACTAGACTCACAGCGCAATGACAAACCCTGAGCCGCCAGAGAATTCCTTCGCCGAACTGCGGATTCATCCCGCGGTTCTCAAGGCCGTCGCCGAGGCGGGATACGAGTCGCCCTCGGCGATCCAGGCGGCCACGATCCCGGCGCTGATGGCCGGTTCCGATGTGGTCGGGCTGGCCCAGACCGGGACGGGCAAGACCGCCGCGTTCGCCATCCCGATCCTGTCCCGCATCGACACCGCCGCCAAGCAGACCCAGGCACTGGTGCTCGCCCCCACCCGCGAACTGGCACTGCAGGTCGCCGAGGCGTTCGGCCGGTACGGCGCGCACCTGCCGGGGATCACGGTGCTGCCGATCTACGGCGGGCAGTCCTACACCGTTCAGTTGTCCGGCCTCAAGCGCGGGGCGCAGGTGGTGGTCGGGACGCCGGGCCGGGTGATCGACCACCTCGAGCGCGGCACCCTGGACCTGTCCCACCTCGACTACCTGGTGCTCGACGAGGCCGACGAGATGCTGCAGATGGGCTTTGCCGAGGACGTCGAACGCATCCTCGCCGACACCCCGGAGTACAAGCAGGTGGCGCTGTTCTCGGCCACCATGCCCCCGGCGATCCGCAAGATCACCGGCAAGTACCTGCACGACCCGGTCGAGGTGGCCGTCAAGGCCAAGACGGCCACGGCGGAGAACATCACCCAGCGCTACGTCCAGGTCGCCGGTCCGCGGAAGATGGATGCCCTGACCCGGATCCTCGAAGTCGAGGACTTCGAGGCGATGATCGTCTTCGTCCGCACCAAGCAGGCCACCGAGGAGGTGGCCGAAAAGCTCCGCGCCCGCGGGTTCTCCGCCGCGGCGATCAACGGCGACGTACCGCAGGCCGTGCGGGAGCGCACCATCGCATCGCTGAAGAACGGCACTATCGACATTCTGGTGGCCACCGACGTGGCCGCCAGAGGCCTTGACGTGGAACGCATTTCGCACGTGCTGAACTACGACATCCCGCACGACCCGGAGTCCTACGTCCACCGCATCGGCCGAACCGGCCGGGCCGGCCGCTCCGGGACCGCGGTGCTGTTCGTCTCGCCGCGGGAACGGCACCTGCTCAAGAGTATCGAGAAGGTCACCCGCCAGCCGGTGACCGAGGTGGAACTGCCCTCGGTCGAGGACGTCAACGCCCAACGGGTGGAGAAGTTCCGCGACTCGATCACCGGTGCGATCGGCGGCCCGGGTTTCGACACCTTCCGCCGCCTCGTCGAGGCCTACGAACGCGATAACGACGTGCCGATGGCCGACGTCGCCGCCGCACTGGCGGTGCTCAGCCGCGACGGCGCCGAGTTCCTGATGACCGAACCGCCGCCGGAGAAGCGCCGCGAAAGACCTGAACGCGAGGAACGCGAGCGCGCCCCCCGCAAGGTCCGCGACGACCTGGCCACCTACCGGATCGCGGTGGGCAAGAAGCACAAAGTGGGGCCGGGCTCGATCGTGGGGGCGATCGCCAACGAGGGCGGCCTGCACCGCAGCGACTTCGGGCACATCACCATCAAGAGCGACTTCTCGCTGGTCGAACTTCCGGCCCGGCTGCCCAGGGAAGCCTGGAAAAAGCTTGAGAAGACGCGGATCTCGGGTGTGCCGATCGACCTCAAACCCGACCGCGGCCGGACCTCGGGACCGCGGTTCTCCGGCGGAAAGCCGCCCCGCAAAGAGCAATGACAGCGGTTGGCGACGTCGACCAGGGCGGGCTCGAGGCGGTGTCGCGCGTCGACCGGGTGCCCTCGCTCACCGGTGTCCGGGCGGTCGCGGCGCTGCTGGTGGTCGCCACCCACGCGGCCTACACCACCGGCAAGTACACCCACGGGTTCGTCGGACTCGTCTACTCCCGCATGGAGATCGGCGTGTCGATCTTCTTCGTTCTCTCCGGCTACCTGCTGTTCCGGCCGTGGGTGACAGCGGCCGCCGCCGGTGCGGCCGGGCCCTCGGTGAGACGCTACGCCTGGCATCGGGTGCGACGCATCGTGCCGGCCTACGTGGTCACCGTGCTGGCGGCATACCTGGTCTACCACTTCCGCGACGGTGGCCCCAACCCGGGCCACAGTTGGTGGGGCCTGTTCCGCAACCTGACGCTAACCCAGATCTACACCGACAACTACGGCTTTGCTCTGCTGCACCAGGGACTCACCCAGATGTGGAGTCTGGCAGTGGAAGTCGCGTTCTACGTGGCGCTGCCGTTGCTGGCCTACCTGCTGATGGCCGTAGTGTGCAAGCGGCAGTGGAGGCCGGGGCTGTTACTGGCCGGACTCGGCGGACTGGCCATGCTCAGTCCGGCCTGGATGGTGCTGGTGCACACGGTCGACTTCCTGCCCGACGGCGCCAAGCTGTGGCTACCCGGCTATCTGGCCTGGTTCGCCGGCGGCATGATGCTGACGGTCCTGGCCGCGATGGGGGTGCGGGCCTACGGGTTCGTCGCGGTGCCGCTGGCGCTGATCTGCTACCTGATCGTGTGCACGCCGATCGCCGGTGAGCCGCAGACGTCGCCGAACGGACTGGCGCAGGCCCTGGTCAAGACGGTGTTCTACGCGGTGATCGCAACCTTGGTGGTGGCGCCGTTGGCCCTCGGCGATTCTGGTTGGTACACAAGGCTTCTGGCCAGTCGGCCGATGGTGTGGCTCGGGGAGATCTCCTACGAGATCTTCCTGGTGCATCTGGTGCTGATGGAGATCGCGATGACCGAGGTGCTGCACTGGCGGGTGTACACCGGCAACACCGCGGGCCTGTTGCTGACGACGATGGCGCTGAGCATCCCGGTGGCGTGGGTGCTGCACCGATTCACTCGGGTGCGCGGCTGAACCACGACCTCTACCGGGAGGTCAAGGCGCTGGCCGCCCGGTCCGGGCGCACGGTGGCCGCTGTCCTGGAGGACGCCCTGCGCCGCGGATTGGTTGCAGGTGATCGGCGTCCTGCGCAGCGCTACACGGTCTTGGCCGCCGGCAACGGAGGCCTGCGCCCCGGAGTGGACCTGTCTTCCAACGCCGCCGTCGCCGAAGCGCTCGATGCGGGCTTGACTGCCGATGCTTACGCCGTGACGCACAACGCAACCTGGCTCAGCGCCGACCGCGGTTTCGCCCGGTTTCCGGGTCTGCGTTACCGCCATCCGCTCGATGTCGGGAATCCATGAAGGGTTAACCGGGTCGCCTCAGGCCGGGTCGATCACGGCACCCGGGTTCAGAATGCCGTCCGGATCCAGCGCCAGCTTGATCCGGCGGTTCAACTCCATCGCCTCCGGGCCCAATTGTCCCGCCAGCCAGGGCTTCTTGAGCCGGCCGACGCCGTGCTCGCCGGTGATGGTGCCGCCCAGGCCGATCGCCAGGTCCATGATGTCGCCGAACGCCTTCTCCGCGCGCGCGGTCATCGCGGCGTCGCACGCGTCGTAGACGATCAGCGGGTGGGTGTTCCCGTCGCCGGCGTGGGCGATCACCGAGATCGTCAGACCCGCCTCGGCGGCGATCTTCGCCACCCCGCCCACAAGATCGGCCAGCCTGGGCAGCGGCACGCCGACATCCTCCAGTAGCAGTGAGCCCTTGGCCTCCACCGCCGGGATCGCGTACCGCCGGGCCGCGACGAACGCCTCACCCTCCACCGGGTCGTCGGTCGAGAAGCATTCGGTGGCGCCGGCTTCGGTGAACACCCTTGCCATGAACCCGGCGTCCTCGGCGCCGGCCGGGCCGCGGTCGTCGGAGGCGGCCACCATCATCGCCGCGGCGCCCCGGTCCAGGCCCATCTTGAGTTTGTCCTCGACGGCGTTGATGGCGACGGCGTCCATGAACTCCAGCATCGAGGGCC
>NZ_JBBATF010000067.1:0-10950 GCF_040398885.1 Mycobacterium sp.
CCTTCGAACTCGACGGCGGCAGTTGGGAAGTCGACAACAACGTCTGGATCGTCGGTGATGAGTCGGAGGTCATCGTGATCGACGCCGCCCACGACGCCGAGGCCATCGAGGCTGCGGTCGGCGGCCGGCACGTCGTCGCGGTGGTGTGCACCCACGGCCACAACGACCACATCACCGTCGCCCCGCGACTGGCCGCCGATCTGGACGCGCCGGTGCTGCTGAACCCGGCCGACACCATGCTGTGGCAGATGACGCACGGGGACAAGCCTTTTCACGCCCTGCAGGACGGGCAGTCGCTGAGCGCCGGCGGGGTCGAGTTGCGTGCGATCGCGACACCGGGCCACTCCCCCGGCTCGACGTGCCTTTACGCACCGGGTCTCGGAGCGGTGTTCTCCGGGGACACGCTGTTCCGGGGCGGCCCGGGCGCCACCGGCCGGTCGTTCTCCGACTTCCCGACCATTCTGGCCTCGATCAGGGACAGGCTGGGCGCCTTGCCGCCCGAGACGGCGGTGTGCACCGGGCACGGCGACCCGACGAAGATCGGCGACGAACTGGCGGACTACGACGAATGGGTGGTCAGGGGCCGGTAGCCGGCAGGCGCGACGCGCCGCTACACCAACTCCGCCGCGCTACGGGGATCGATCATCACCTTGGCGTGCTTCTCCGGATCGCCGAGGGCCTCGAACGCGCCGGCGACACCCTTCAGACCCACCTTGCCGGTGATCAGGTGCCCGGCCTGCACCTTGCCGTCGGCCAGCATCCGCAGGCTGTCGTGGAAGTCCAGTGGGGTGTAGCCGAACACGAAACGCATGTCGACTTCCTTGACGATGGCCGTGACGGGCTGGAGGTTGTCGGTCTGCATGCACACTCCCATGACGATCACCCGCGAGTTCAGCGGCGCCGCCGAGACGATGCCGTCGATCATCCCGGGCACCCCGACACACTCGAAGACGATCGGACGCTTGGGCCGGGCCGCGCCGCCCGCCTCGGCGGCCCGGTACACGTGTGACCACCCGGGCAGCCTGCGCAGCCTGACCATCGACGACAGCGCCAGTTCGTAGAGATCCGGCGCCTCGGTGACCATGCCCCTGGCATTGATCTTCGAGTAGGGCGAGTCCACCGCCGGATCGACCACGACGTCGGCGCCGCAGCGTCGGGCCAGATCCCGCCGCGCCGGCGAGAAATCGGCGGCGATGATCGCACCCACCCCGGCGACCTTCAGTTGGGCGATGACCGCCAGACCGACCGGACCGCAGCCGATGACGACCGCCGTGTCGCCCTTGCGCACCTCGGCCCGGCGCACCGCGTGCAGGGCGACGGCCATCGGTTCGGTCAACGCAGCGATGTCGGCCGGCAGCCCGTTGGGCACCGGGAAGGTCAACGAGGCCTCCACCGCGACCGCCTCGGCGTAGCCGCCCGGCGCCAGCGGCGACAGGCCGGTCAGGTGCACCCCGCCGTTGCTGCGCACCAACGGGAAGGAGACGACGGTCATACCCTCCCTGAGGCCCTTCGGCGTCTTGGGCCCGCGTTCGGCGATCACCCCGCAGAACTCGTGGCCCATCACCGTCGGGGTGTCCGCGCGCATGAAATCCGGGTAGCCCACGGTGGCCATCACACCGGTCAGGTCGTCGGCGTGGTCCTTGGCGTGCAGGTCCGATCCGCAGATCCCGCAGGCCCGGACCTCCAGGACGAGTTGGCCCGCCGCCGGACTCGGGTCGGGCAGTTCGACCACCGACAGTTTTCCGCGTTCGCAGCTGACAGCCCTCACGTGCGGCGAGTCTATGCGGCGCCGGTCATCCCGGGGTAACCCCGGGCACGGCCGGGGCCGGCACCGCGCGCCGCCCGGCGCTGCGGGCCGGGCACCTCAGTGATGAGTCCCCCTGGCGCGCAGCGCATATCGGCGTTCGGCGTATTCCAGGTCGTCGCGCCACAACCGGGCGGCGCCGAGCTTCATCAACGGCCTCAGCAGCGGGGCCGCCCGCAGCGAATGCCGGAAGCCGGTCCGGTCGGACTGCGCGATCACCGCCTCGATGACGGCGGTGCGGGGCCGCCCGTCCGGCCCGTTGCCGATCGGCGTGGCGTGGGTCTCGACCACGCTCCCGACGCCCTGGCCCTCCACGACGTGCATGACGATGGTTCGCGGCTCGGGAACGCTGAACTGAGCGATCACCGGAACGCCCAGCCGGCCGAAGTGGAAGGTGACCGCCGTCTGGAAGAAGTCGGAGTCGTCGTCGGCGTCGACCGGCGGGGCGCTGAGCACCTCCAGCTGGGCGAACGAGTACGGGTGGAACCAGGCGCCGTGCCAGGGGTCGAGGCGGTTGGCGATGACGTCGCGGGGCTCGCACACCCCTTCCATCCGTGCCACCGCCGCCAGTTGCGGACCGGTGGGGCGCACCGGCAGCACCGGGGCGTCCAGGGGATCCTCGCCGCCGACCTTGTCCAGGCGGACCCACACCAGCACGCCGTCGTCGTGCCCGGGCAACGGTTTCCAGCCGAACTCGCGGCCACCGTCCAGGCGCAGTCCGTGCCAAGGGCAGATCAGACCGCCGCAGACCACCTTTCCGGTGGACAGGTCGGCGCCCAGATGCGGACAGGTGGCCGGGCCGACGTGCAGGCCGCCCTGCTCGTCGCGCCACGCGACGATCTCGGTTCCGGCAACCGTGGTGCCGAACGGGCGGTCGCCGCGCACATCGGTGCTCGCGCCGAATACGAACCAGTTGCCGCCCGGCCTGCGCATGGCCCGCTGCAGGGCGGCGTCGATGATGGCCGGCTCGGCCTGCTGGAAAGTGGGCTTCTGATCCGACCAGCCGATCTTCGGAAGCACTTGCACCGGATTGTCTTTCGGCACCCGCTCGGCCAGCCGATCCCAGATGCCCATCAGCGCGCCCCTTTCTCCACCAGCCGCCGCAGTACCGGCGAGCGGCCGTGCACCGGAACCGTGTGCAGGGTGTGGCCGGTCACGCCCCAGTCCGCCAACAGCCGGTTCGCCGCCGTCCACCCGGTGGTTGCGGCGCGTTCCATCAAGGCTACCGGCAGGTCGATGCGGATCCCGTCACCGGCGAGCATCAGACCGGGAACCGGCGTGTCCACCGTGGGGCGCTGCCCGAAGGATCCGGGCGAGAACAACGGGCAGTCCTGCTTGAACAGCATCCGCTCGGCGACGATCCCGGCCCGCGCGGTCTCCGGGTAGAGCTGGTGCAGCCGGGCCAGCATCTTCTCCCGCAGTCCGTCGAACGGCGGCGGATCCGCCACCGAATACGCGTGCACCTCGACCACCGAGCCGCCGTGGGCCCGGGCCCACTGCGCGGCCTGGCGCTCATACCGGCTGACCACGCTGATGTTGTCCACCGGTTCCAGTCCGCCGGTGCCCAGGAACGGCGGGCGATCGGGGTTCACCGGGGCGTCCAGCCACAGCCGCTGAACCAGGAACGGCGGAGCGACCTGCATGGCCGCCACCCGCCCGCGCCAGGGTTCGTCGCCGAGATCCGGTGACGCCGCGACGATGCGCTGCAGACCGGCCACGTCGGCGGCCAGCACCACGCCGTCGGCGTCGATCACCCCTCCGTCGCCGGCGTTCACCCGCAGCCGCCTGGGGCCGCCGGGGCCGATCGACTCGGCGGACACCCCGGTGTGGAACCGCACACCGCGGCCGGTCAGGTAGTCCCCCAACGGGTTCCACAGCGCGGTGTCGAAGTTGGATTCGGCGACGTCGAACACCAGGCCCTCGCTGGACCCGAGGAAGTAGATGTGGAACATCGCCGCGAGTTCGGCCGCCGACAACCGCTCCGGCCGGGCGAAGAAGCTGCGGGCGAACACCTCGAACGCCAGATGCCTTGCCGCCCTGGGGAAGTTGATCTCGTCGAGGAACCTTCCGGCGTCCCGGTCGTCGAGTTGCTCGTATATCCCCGGCACCGACACCGTGGCCAGCGGGGCGGCGGCCCGACCGTTGATGCGCACCAGATCCCGGAACCGGAAGGTGGGACTGCGCAGCGCGAATACGACGGCATTCCACGGGGGGCGCTGCGGCAGACCGCGGAAGGTGTCCCGGCGGCCCTCTCCGTCGACCAGCGGGTAGTCATCCACCGCCTTGAGCCGCGACAGCCCGGGATCGCTGCGCCGCAACAACTCCCGAAGGTTGTAGTACTGCCGGAAGAAGGCGTGGAAACCTCGGTTGTTGGCCACCTCGGTGCCGGCCAGGGGGCCGTCGTCGATGCGTTCGGTCCACCCGGCCACCCGTCCGCCGAGGTGGGACTCGCGTTCCAGCACCTCCACCGAGACACCGCGTTCGGCCAGGCCCGCGGCGGCGGCCAGGCCGGCGATCCCGGCGCCGACGACCACCACGTGCGGCCGGTCGGGCAAGGCCGCGGCGTCGGCCAGTCCGGCAGGGCCGGGATGACTCACCCGGCGGGGATCTTTCATGGCGCCTCTCCGAGGAACGTATGGACGATTCCGTGTTGCCAACCGGGCATGGTCTGGCTGTGCACACCGGTGAAACCCGCCGCCACCATACGGCGCTGGAACTCCCCCGCCCCGTCGAAGCTGTTCACGCTTCGCCACAGGTGCCGGTAGAGCGTGCTGTCGCCGGTCTTGCGCCAACCGGCGGGGATGATTATGCCCCAGCACACCGCATTCCAGATCGCTTGAGCCGCTGGGGAATCCCGCACCGAGTACTCGTGCAGGGCAATGGTGGACCCCGGCCGCAGCATTTCGCGGAAACGCCTCAGTTGGGCGTCCGGGTCGGCGAGGTTGCGCACCAGGTAGGCCGCCAGGATGCCGTCGAACCCGCCCTCGGTGAAATCCTCGATCGGCGAGTGGACGAACCGGACCGACGGCGGCCAGGATTTCGCGGCGGCCTGTTCGAGCATCCCGGCCGAGGCGTCGACGGCGACGATCTGAGCGTGCGGGGCGACTTCGGCCAGTGCCGCGGTGGACGCGCCGGTTCCGCAGCCGGCGTCTAGCAGTCGAAGCCCCCGCCCGCCGTCGGGGATCAGCATGCGGCGGGCGGAGATCCGAAGATGATCGTGATAGCCCGGGTTGGCGCCGACGAGCCCGTCGTAGGCCCCCGCACCAGCGTCGAAGGCGCCCGGCACCTCGGGCCGCGGCAGCCCCGTCGCGGGCAGGTGCGGCGAGCGCGACCAGCGCCTCATCCCCCCACCCGCTTTCGCTCCCGCGGCGGCAGAGTGTCCATCACCGGTGGCCTGTCAGGTCGTCAGCCGGCGCGCGCGGCGGGCCCGAACCAGTCCGCCGGCGAAGACCTGAACGCGCCGGCCCCTCCCCACCGAGGCGCGCTCGCCGAACACCGCGAAGTCGATGTCCTCGATGCGGTCGAGGATCTCCGAGTACAGGGTGAACGCCGTCGTCACACAGGGCCGCGACTGCGGTGCGAGCAGCGCGATGGCCTTGTGGGCCTCGCGGTACTCCGCGCGGGTGATCTCATGCTGGGCCGCCAATGCCTGTCGGACCCGCGGATCGGTGCGGCGGTTGTCCTGGCACCAGGTCAGCAGTTCGCGGTCCACGCCGAACGCGGCCAACTCGTCGGCGGGCAGATAGACGCGGTTGCGCTGCAGGTCCTCGTTGACATCACGCAGGAAGTTGGTCAGCTGGAAGGCCCGGCCCAGCGCCTCGGCTCCGGGTTCGGCGTCGGCCAGCGGCCCGACCGTGCCCAGGATGGGCAGCATCTGCAGGCCGATCACCTCCGCCGATCCGCGCATGTAATGGTTCAGCGCGGGCCGGTCGGGATAGTCGGTGACGGTCAGGTCCATCCGCATCGACGCCAGGAATTCGTCGAACAGGCCCAACGGGATCCGGTAGCTGCGGGCGGTGTGCAGCACGGCAGGCAGCACCGGTTCCGCATCGGCGTCCGCACCGCTGACGAAGCGCGCCGCCAGTTGCTCGAGGCGGGCCGAGCGTTCCTCCGCGGTCGCCTCGGAGTGCAGGTCGTCGAGGATGTCGTCGGCGTAGCGGGCGAAGCCGTAGAGGGCGTGCACCGCCGGCCGCTGCGAGCGGGCCAGCAGTCGGGTGGCCAGGAAGTAGGTCCGGCCGTGTTCGGCGTTGAGCCGCCGGCAGTAGCGGTAGGACTCCCGCAACCGCTCGTCGGAGATGCCGGCCGCCTGCAACTCGGTGTGGATCACGCCCGCACCTGTTTCGGCCCCGCGCCGATGACGGTTCGTCGCGGCGCATCGACCGGTCCGGTGATGCGCTCGGCGGCCAACCGGCCGGAGATCAGTGCGGTCGGGACACCCACCCCCGGCACCGTCGATCCGCCCGCCAGGACGGCGTTGTCGACACCCCGGACCAGGTTGGCCGGACGGAACGGCCCGGTCTGGGCGAAGGTGTGCGCCAACGCGAACGGGGTGCCCGCCGTCATGCCCTGGCGGGCCCAGTCGGCCGGGGTGTACACCTCGAGGATGTCGGCGTCCTGGTCCAGGCCGGGCAGCAGTCGATCCGCAGCGCAGGCCAGGATCTCACGGGCGTAGGCATCACCCTTCGCGGACCAGTTCACCTTGCCCACTTCGAGATTCGGACACGGGGCCAGCACGAAGAGCAGGTCGCGCCCGGGCGGTGCCAGGGTGGGATCACCGGCGGTGGGCATGGTCACCAGAATGGACGGGTCAGTCATCAGCACCCCGTCGTCGATGATCTCGTCGAAGGTCTTCGACCAGTTAGCTCCGAAGCTGATGTTGTGATGCGCAAGCGCGCCTTGAACCGACGGCACGCCGGCGTGGATGACCACCGCCGACGGGGAGGGCCGGAACGTGATCGGGCGCCGCGGCTTCTTGCCGAGCAGTTCGTAGGTCACCTGCAGATCCGTGGTGAGGACCACCGCGTCGCAGGCGATCCGGTCACCGGAGTCGGTGCACACGGCCGTCACCCGGGAGCCGGATCGTTCCAGCTTGGTCACTGTGCTTCCGTACCGGAACGCCACACCGGCAGCACTCGCCGCGGCGGCAAGCCCCTCGGGTACCGCCCGCATCCCGCCGCGGGGGAAACACACCCCGGCGATGGTGTCCATGTAGGCGATCACGGCGTAGGCGGCCAGGGCGTGCTGCGGCGGCACACCGGCGTAGAGAGCCTGGAAGGTGAAGATCCGCTGCAGCCGTTCGTCGGAGATGAAGCGGCTCACCATCTTGTCCCAGCGGCGGAAGCCGCCGATCGCAGCCAGCTTGGCCAGTTGCGGGGTCAGCAGCGACAGCGGCGAGGAGAAGTTGGAGCCGATGAACCCGTCGATCTCGAGTTTGTAGAGATCGGTGAGCCAGTCCCGCAGCTTCAGGTAGCCCGCCGCCTCACCGGGGCCGGCGAACGCCTCGATGGCCGCCGTCATCGCGGCGACGTCGGAGTGCACGTCCAGTGAGCTGCCGTCGGCGAACGAGGCGCGGTAAGCGGGATCGGACGGCATCAGCTCCAGGTAGTCGCCCATCGACGCACCGACGGCGGCGAACGCGTCCTCGATGATGTCCGGCATGGTCAGAACCGTTGCGCCGGTGTCGATCCGGTAGCCGCGGATATCGGCCTGACCGACCCGCCCGCCTGGGAATCCGTAGCGTTCGACCACGGTCACCGACCGGCCCTGGCCGGCGAGCTGGAGTGCGGTGGACAACCCGGAAAGCCCGGCCCCCACCACGACGACGTGGTCGGTTCCACCTGGCACGGTCCGCACTGCGCTCATCTGCAACTCATTCCTGGAGTCTCCTCCGCTCAGGTGGTCCGAAGGGTGCACACCGCGGCCATACCGGCCAGCGCGTCACGCACCCAGTCGTCGATCCGTTGGTCACTGATGCGGTCGACCGCGACGGCCACCCGTTCGGTGATCAGTTCTTCAATCCACGCCGGGGCGCCGGTGGCCACGATCAGGTCGCGCCAGTGCGCGATATCGGCGTCGTCGAGTCGCTCGGCGTTCATCAGTTCGGCGAACTGACGGCGCACGGACGGATCGGCCATCCGCTGCGCCGCCACCACCACGCTGGTGGCCTTGCGCTCGGCGAGATCCCCGCCGGCGGGCTTGCCGGTCACCGCCGGCGAACCGAACACGCCGAGGATGTCGTCGCGCATCTGGAACGCCTCACCCACCGCGCAGCCGTAGCCGCCGAGGGCGGGGACCAGGTCGTCGCGGCCGGCCATCGCGGCGCCGATCTCCAGGGGCCGACGGACGGTGTAGTTGCCGGACTTGCGCCGTGCCACGTCGAGCACCGCTTCCAGATCCGGCAGCGCGCCGGCGTCGTTGGCCACGTCGGCGCACTGGCCGACGGCCAGTTCGACGCGCATCGCGTCGTAGTGCGGCCACGCCCGCGACAGCGCGTCGGGCGCAACGCCGCTCTCCCGCATCATCTGTTCGGCCCACACCAGGCACAGGTCGGACAGCAGGATCGCCTGGGCCGCACCGAAGCGCTCCGGCGATCCGGCCAGCCCTCGGTCGCGGTGCCACTGGGCGAACTGCAGGTGCGCGGCGGGCCGGCCCCGCCGCAGCGCGGAGTCGTCCATGACGTCGTCCTGCAGCAGCGCGAACGCGTGCAGGAGTTCGAGTCCGGCGGCAGCCCGCAGGGCCGCGTCGACGGCGACGGAGTGCCGGGCCCCGCACAGCCAGCCGAGGTACATGAACGTCGACCGCAGGCACTTACCGCCGTCGACGAACCCGACCAGCACATCGGCGGCGATGTCGACCCCGGTGCGGGCCAACTGCGGCACACAGCGGGTCTCGACGAAATCGGCGACGTGCGCGAGGGCCCGGTGCCGGACCCCGTTCCGCCAGATCTCGAACTCCGCCCCGGGAGATGCGACCGCGGCGCCCGTCACGTCGATCGCGCGCAATGGCTGCTCCTATCCCCCGGGTCTTCGTTTCCCTTGAATCCATTGAAGATCATCGCGCGGCCCCGCGCTTGTCGGGACCGGACATGGTCACGTCCGCGTAAGGATTGCCCGAAGCTCCTAGCTGGGCTTTTGCCAATCGGCCGCAGTTCAGCCTAGCCCATCTCCGGATCGCCCTACCGGGCCACCTGCTGCAGCACTCCGGCCAGGTTCGGGCAGTAGGTGCTGATCGCGGCGCCGAGGAACTGGGCCACCTGGGTCTGGGTGGTGTCCCGGGCCAGATTCTTGCCGATGAACGACATCGAGGCGTAGGCGTCGGCGTCGACGCCCCGGAACAGCCGCTTGCAGGTGATCTTGCCCAGCCAGGCGTTGTAGTCGCGCTGGCCGTAGATGCCGAAGCTGTGCAGTTGGTTTGCGAAGTCGATATCGGGATCGGCCTGCGCGGGAGCCGCCACCGCAATGGCCGCCGCGACGGCGAGAACGCTCATCGGGGCCGCCAGTCCCCGGCCCAAGATCGTCATGACTCCAGATTCTAAACACAACAGTTACCTGAGCTAATCTCTTGACGTAGTCGGTCCTAGGTCGCGGGAAGGCCAGTGGTGAGGTTGCGCAGGCGAAGGAAGCTGTCGGGCGTCGCGGTGACCGCCGCGTCCGAGAACACCGCCTCCAACCGCCACGTCGGCGCGCATCCGGCGATTCCCCGGATGATCCGGCTGTTCTCGCTGCCGATCCTGGTGCTGTGGCTGGCCCTGGTCGTGGCGCTGAACACCAAGATCCCGCAACTCGAGGTAGTCGGTCAGATGCACTCGGTGTCGCTGGCCCCCTCCGATGCTCCGTCCCTGCAGGCGATGAAAAAGGTCGGGCAGACCTTCCAGGAGTTCGACTCCGACTCCTCGGCGATGATCGTGCTGGAGGGCGACGCGCCGTTGGGCGGTGAAGCCCACGACTACTACGCCCGGTTGATGGACACACTGCGGGCCGACACCAGGCACGTCCAGAACATCCAGGACTTCTGGGGCGACCCGCTGACGGCGGCCGGCGCGCAGAGCGCCGACGGCAAGGCCGCCTACGTGCAGCTCTATCTGGCCGGCAACCAGGGCGAGAGCCTGGCCAACGAGTCCGTGCAGGCGGTTCGCGACATCGTCGCCGGATCCCAACCGCCGCCCGGCCTGAAGGTCTTCGTCACCGGACCCGGCGCGCTGATGGCCGACCAACAGCAGGCCGGCGACAAGGGCGTCCACAAGATCACCGCCGTGACCCTGGTGGTCATCCTCGTCATGCTGCTTCTGGTCTACCGCTCCGTCGTCACCGTCGTACTGGTCCTGATGATGGTCGGAATCCAGGTGGCCGCGGCCCGCGGGATCGTCGCCCTGCTGGGCTACACGGACGTGATCGGCCTGTCCACCTTCGCCGTCAACCTGCTGACGACGATGGGCATCGCCGCGGCCACCGACTACGTCATCTTCATCATGGGGCGCTACCACGAGGCCCGCCTGGACGGCGAGGATCGCGAAACCGCCTTCTACACCATGTACCACGGCACTGCGCACGTGATCCTGGGCTCGGGCCTGACGATCGCGGGTGCGACGTTCTGCCTGCACTTCACCCGGCTGCCGTATTTCCAGAGCCTCGGCGTCCCCCTCGCCGTCGGCATGCTGGTGGCCGTCGTGGCCGCGTTGACCATGGCGCCGGCGATCCTCACCATCGGCAGCCGCTTCGGCGTCTTCGACCCGAAGCGCAGGATGAAGACCGCGGGCTGGCGGCGGATCGGGACCGCGGTCGTGCGCTGGCCCGGGCCCATCCTGGTGGCGTCGACGGCACTGGCCGTGGTGGGCCTGCTGGCCCTGCCGTCCTACGTCAACAGCTACAACGACCGCGAATTCATGCCGCCGGACCTACCCGCCAACCAGGGATTCGCCGCCGCCGACCGGCATTTCCCGCAGGCCCGGATGAACCCCGAGTTGCTGATGATCGAGACCGACCACGACCTGCGCAACTCCGCCGACATGCTGGTCATCGACAAGGTCGCCAAGAACATCTTCCGCATCCCCGGCGTCGGGCGGGTGCAGGCCATCACCCGCCCGCAGGGCACGCCGATCGAGCACACCTCGATCCCGTTCATCATCAGCATGTCCGGGGCCACCCAGC
>NZ_JBBATF010000067.1:11050-15242 GCF_040398885.1 Mycobacterium sp.
CCGATCGAGCACACCTCGATCCCGTTCATCATCAGCATGTCCGGGGCCACCCAGCAGCTGAACATGTCCTACATGCAGGACCGCATGAAGGACATGCTCCGGATGGGCGACGACATGCAGGCCACCATCGACAACATGGAGAAGATGTACGGGCTGATGCAACAGCTCAACGGCGTCACCCACGACATGGTCGGCAAGACCAAGGAGATGGTGGCCACCACCAACGAACTACGGGACCACATCGCCGATTTCGATGATTTCTTCCGGCCGATCCGCAACTACTTCTACTGGGAACCGCACTGCTTCGACATCCCGGTCTGCTGGGCGTTGCGCTCGGTGTTCGACACCCTCGACGGGGTCGACAAGCTCAGCGACGACCTCGGCAAGCTGGTGGTCGACATGGACCGACTCGACGAGTTGATGCCGCAGATGCTCACCGTCATGCCGCCGATGATCGAGAACATGAAGTCGATGAAGATCAACATGCTGACCATGCAGTCGACCATGGGCGGCCTGCAGGACCAGATGGCGGAGATGCAGGAGAACGCCAACGCGATGGGCAAGGCGTTCGACGCCGCCCGCAACGACGACTCGTTCTACCTTCCGCCGGAGGTTTTCGAGAACGAGGAGTTCAAGCGGGGGATGAAGATGTTCATCTCGCCGGACGGGAAATCGGTGCGGTTCATCATCGCCCACGAGAACGACCCGGCGACCGCGCAGGGCCTGGCCCTGGTCGACAAGATCAAGAGCGTGGCCTTCGAGTCCATCAAGGGCACCCCCCTGGAAGGGTCGAAGGTCTACCTGGGCGGCACCGCGTCGGCCTACAAGGACATGCAGCACGGCGCCAACTTCGACCTGCTGATCGCCGGACTGGCCTCGCTGTGCCTGATCTTCGTCATCATGCTGATCCTGACCAGGAGTGTCATCGCCGCGGCGGTCATCGTCGGTACCGTGGCGCTGTCGCTGGGCACGTCCTTCGGCCTGTCGGTGCTCATCTGGCAGCACATCCTCGGCATAAATCTGCACTGGATGGTGCTGGCGATGTCGGTCATCATCCTGCTGGCGGTGGGGTCGGACTACAACCTGCTGCTGGTCTCCCGCTTCAAGGAGGAGATCCACGCCGGCATCAACACCGGCATCATCCGGTCGATGGCCGGCACCGGCGCGGTGGTGACCTCGGCGGGGTTGGTGTTCGCTTTCACCATGGGCTCCATGCTGGTCAGCGATCTGCGGGTGGCCGGGCAGGTGGGCAGCACCATCGCACTGGGCCTGCTGTTCGACACCCTGGTGGTGCGCTCGTTCATGACCCCGTCCATCGCGGCACTGCTCGGCCGCTGGTTCTGGTGGCCGCAGGTGGTGCGCCAACGACCGGTGCCGCAGCCCTGGCCGTCCCCGGAGGACCGCGCCCGCGATGACAGACTGGACCTGGCCCGACAAGGAGGCTCATGATGAGAGGTATGCGGACTCTCCCGGCGATCGTGGCCCTGGCGACCGCGGCGGGCGTGGCGGGCGCCACGCTGGCTCCGGCCACCGCCGGCGCCGACGCCACCGACGACTACCCGATCCCGCGCCGGATCATCGTCACCACGTGCGACGCCGAACAGATCATGGCCGCCGCCCGCGACGTCGAACCGGTGTACTACGAGCGCTACATGATCGACTACAACAACAAGCCCCTCGACGTGCAGCAGGGGGCCCGGGACTACATCCACGGTTTCTTCGCCAAGACCCCCGCCGAACGACGCGCCTGGTCGGAGGAGATGGCGACCAACATCTACTCCGATCCGCTGGTGTTCCGCTGGCCCAATCACGCCAAGCTGTGGTTCAACAACAAGGGTGTGGCGGCCAACACCACCGACATCTGCGCCAACTACCCGCCCGGCGACATGTCGCTGTGGTCATGGTGACCGTGTCGCCGAGGTCATGGTGACCGTGTCGCCGAGGTCATGGTGACCGTGCCTCTGGAATTTCCTTAGCCAGTGTGAGTAAAGTTCGCTGTGCCCGTTGCCGGGCCGCCGATGGCGGGGTTTGCCAGCCACGACGGCCCGGGGTTAGCCCCAGGAGTGACCGTCGATGATTCCAGCCACGCGTTCCCCCCTCGCCGCAGCACACGTCGGCCGCGTCGGCGCACTGGCCGTCGCGCTCGGCATCGGCGCTGCGCTGGCCACCGGCACCGGTGTCGCCCGGGCCGATGATTCGCGCGGCGGTTCCGGATCCGCCGAGGCGTCGGCATCCGATTCCTCGGCGGCGTCCGCCGGCCCCACCCGACGGGCCGGCCGTGCCTCCGCACCCGGCCGCGGCACCACCCGGATTCCGTCGGCGCCCGAGGACGATTCCGCCCCGGCGCCCCGCGGGTCCTCAACGCTGGCACGGCCGGCGGCAGCGCAACGGCCGGTCAGGAACGACCCGCCGGCACCGGTTGCGATCGCGCCGGATCCGGTGACTCGCACTGAGCCGCAACCGATCTCGCGACCGGAGCCATCCGCGCCGGACCTCCCCGCTCCGGGCCCGGCGGCCGTGGCGGCACCGAAGGTCCGGGCACTCCCGCCGGTTCTCACGACCGGCCCGGTCGCCGGCCCGGCCGCCGGTCTCGTCGCGTCGGCGCCCCCGGCCGTCGCCGCGCCCGGGGCCGCCCTGATCGCACCCGGGCCAGCCTCGCGACTGCTGTCCGCGGTGGGCCTGGCGCCACTGGCCGGCGGCACCGTCCCGGACCTCCCGCCGGACTCCCCCGCGCTCTGGGCCCTGCTGGGCTGGGCGCGGCGGGATTCGGGGCGCTGGCCGGCGCGGTCCGCGGCGGCACCCGGCGCAACGCCGACCGCCGCGGTCCACACCGCCGCGCCGAGCACGCCGGCCTCCACCCCGGTCGGCTGGGTCACCGGCCAGCGCAACGCCGCCTTCCCGGGTCTGAACTGGACGCAGACCAACAACACCCGGTGGGCCAACATCTACGGCACCGACCTGGGAATCATGTGGTGGAACGGCGTCAACGACAAGGTCCAACTGGCCTTCGGCGACACCTTCTCCCAGCCCAACATGACCGGGGAGTGGCGCTCCAACGTCCTGCTGCTCAGCGAGGACACCAATCTGTCCGACGGCTTGAGCCTGCTCAACACCGGCCCCGCCTACCAGTTCATCCCGGCGGCCCGCAATCAGGTCTTCATCATCGGCTCCGAGGTCACCAACATCCCGACGTCGGCGGTCTACGCGAACGGCGACAACTACGTCAACTACATGTCGGTGAAGTCCTGGGACTCCCCCGGGCGGTGGACCACCAACTATTCGGCCATCTCCCAGTACGACCCGGCCACCGACAAGTGGGTGCTGCAGAGCAAGACCATCCGCCCGGCCGCGTTCTTCCGCACCTGGGCCCCCTACCAGGCCGGCGACCAGAACTTCCAGCAGATGGCCTACGTCCTGCAACCGGAGAGCAAGGTCGCCCCGGGCGAGACCCGCTACGTCTACGCGTTCGGCACCCCGGCCGGCCGGGCCGGTTCGGCATTCCTGTCCCGGGTTCCGGCGGACTCGTTGACCGCCATGCGCAAATACGAGTACTGGAACGGCAGCAGGTGGGTCGGCAACGCCGCCCGCGCCACCGAGGTCATCGGCGACTCGACGAGCTCGCCGGGGATCTTCGGGTGGGCCGTCGACCTGGCCAACAACCCCAACTTCCTCGGCGGCAGCATGGCCGGGTTCACCGGGGCCAAGACCGGCGGCAACGTCAGCGAGATGAGCATCCAGTACAACGAGTACCTCGAGAAGTACGTGGTGCTCTACGGCAACGGATTGAACAACGTCATCCTGCGCACCGCGGACTCCCCCGAGGGCCCGTGGTCGGAGCCGATCACCATCGCGACCTCGGTCCAGTACCCCGGGCTGTACGCCCCGATGATCCACCCGCTGTCGGGAACCGGCCAGTTGACCGACGGCAACGGCGACCCGGACGTCTCGAACCTGTACTGGAACATGTCGATCTGGAGCAACTACAACGTGGTGCTGATGCAGACCGACCTGAGCCCGCTGAAGACCACCGTCGTCTGATGCGAACACCGTTGGCCGCCAACTGGATCGGGACCGCTGCGGTCGCACTGGGCCTCGGCGCGGCGGCCCTCGCCGCGACCCCCGAGGCCGCCGCCGACACCGGCCGGTCGGACGCCGCGGGGCGCTCCGACTCCGCTCAGCGCCCGGCGGGCGC
>NZ_JBBATF010000068.1:0-15239 GCF_040398885.1 Mycobacterium sp.
CGCACCCGCGGCCCCGCCACCCGGCCTGGCACCCGCACCCGCACCCGCACCCGCGGCCCCGCCACCCGGCCTGGCACCAGCACCCGCGGCCGCACCCGCGGCCCCGCCACCCGGCCTGGCACCAGCACCCGCGGCCGAGGTGCCCGTCGCACCGGCCCCCCCGCCGCCGCCGTGGTTGCCCCCGCCACCGCCGCCGGGACCGGCTCCCGCACCGGGGCCGGCCGCTCCTCCCGGGCCCGTCTAGCCGGCAGCGGCACCAACCCTCGGCGCCGCGGCCGCGCTGTCGGCACCTAGACTCGGCTGCGATGAGCACCGAACTGGAGAAAGCCGTCCGCGCGGCGCTGGCCAAGGTCATCGATCCCGAGCTGCGGCGGCCGATCACCGAACTCAACATGGTCAAAAACGTCACGGTCGCACCCGACGGCGCCACCCACGTCGAGATCTATCTGACCACCGGTGCGTGTCCGAAGAAGTCGGAGATCACCGAACGGGTGCACGCCGCGGTGGCCGACGTACCCGGTACCGGCGCCATCACCGTCGACCTGGACGTGATGAGCGACGAGCAGCGCACCGAACTGCGCAAGCAGTTGCGCGGCGATCAGGGAGTCTCGGGCGAACCGGTGATCCCGTTCGCCCAGCCCGGCTCGCTGACCCGGGTGTACGCGGTGGCCTCCGGCAAGGGCGGCGTCGGGAAGTCCAGTGTCACAGTCAATCTCGCGGCCGCACTGGCCGCGCGTGGGCTTTCGGTGGGTCTGCTCGACGCCGACATCTACGGCCACTCTGTGCCGCGGATGATGGGGACCGACGACCGCCCGACCCAGGTCGAGTCGATGATCCTGCCGCCGGTGGCCCACGACGTGAAGGTCATCTCGATCGCCCAGTTCACCTCCGGCAACGTCCCGGTGGTGTGGCGCGGACCGATGCTGCACCGGGCGCTGCAGCAGTTCCTGGCCGATGTCTACTGGGGCGACCTGGACGTGCTCCTGCTCGACCTGCCGCCCGGCACCGGTGACGTGGCGATCTCGGTGGCCCAACTGCTGCCGAGTGCGGAGATACTCGTGGTGACCACCCCGCAGGCGGCGGCGGCCGAAGTGGCCGAGCGGGCCGGGGCGATCGCACTGCAGACCCGCCAGCGCATCGTCGGCGTGGTGGAGAACATGTCCGGGCTGGTGCTCCCGGACGGCTCCACCATGCAGGTATTCGGTGCGGGTGGTGGCCTCCAGGTGGCCGAGAGACTGACTCGAGCGGTCGGCGCGGACGTTCCCCTGCTCGGCCAGGTCCCACTTGATCCGGCACTGGTCGCGGCCGGGGATTGCGGTGTGCCACTGGTGCTTTCAGCGCCCGATTCGGCAGCGGCCCGCGAACTGCGCGGGGTCGCCGACAAGCTGGCCGCCCGTCGGCGCGGGCTGGCCGGGATGTCACTGGGCCTGGACCCGGCCCGGCGCTGACGGCTCTGGTCGCGGCTCAGGTTGCGTCTGAGTCGAACGGCGCCGGCCCGGCCTGCGCCGGCACCTCCGAGGGCGCCGGCCCGGTCTGCGCCGGCACCTCCGAGGGCGCCGAACCGGTCTGCGCCGGCACCTCCGAGGGCGCCGGCCCGCTCGGCGCCGGCGGGGCGCTCTGGGGCCCCGGTGCGCTCTGCGGCTTCACCGGTTGAGCGGAGTCGAACTCCCCGGTGAGCCAGGAGTCGTCGCCGTCGAGCAGGTGCCTGGTGATCGCCGACCTGGGCGTCATCCCCCGCAGTTTCTGCAACTCGTTGATCGGCTGGCGGAACTCGTCGATCTCCGAACCGAACTCCTCGCGGAGTTCGCGCGTCGCACCGGTGAGGTATTCGCGGGCCCGCCTGATGTTCGTGGCGGTCCACTGGATGGCGCCCGGCAGCCGTTCGGGCCCGAGGACGACCATGCCGACGATGACCAACAGGAGCATCTCGCCCCAACCGACGTTAGAGAACATGACGGCTAGCTCGTGGGCTTGTCCGGCGCCGGGTTCACCGTGAGCGTGACCTTCCGGCCCTCCCGAATGACCTCGATCGGCGCGTCCTTGCCGATCGTCAACTGGCGGACCGCGACGACCATCTCGTCGGCGTCGGCCACCACGCGATCGCCGACCTTCACCACGACGTCGTTCTCCTTGAGGCCGCCCTTGTCGGCCGGCCCGCCGGCGGTGACGTTGCGGATCTGCGCACCCTGTGCGAGGTCATTGCTGACCGACGAGGCGGTGACCCCCAGCGTCGGGTGCGAGATCTTGCCTTCTTTGATCAGCGCCTCGACGGTGGCCTTGACCTCGTTGACCGGGATGGCGAAGCCGAGCCCACTTGCACTGTCGGACAGGGACTTTCCGGCGGTGTTGATCCCGATCACCTCTGAATTCATATTGATCAGCGGGCCGCCGGAGTTGCCGTGGTTGATCGAGGCGTCGGTCTGCACGCCGTCGATGACGGTGTCGGTGTCGGAGCCCTCACCGGACAGCGGCACCGGACGGTTCAGGGCGCTGATGATTCCGTGGGTGACGGTGCTGCGGAGGCCCAGCGGTGCGCCGACGGCGACGACCTCCTCGCCGACCTTGAGCTTGTCGGAGTCCCCGAGGCGTCCCACGGTGAGGTTGTCGACGTTGTCGACCTTCAACACGGCCAGGTCGGTCTTGGGGTCGCGTCCGACCAGGTTGGCCGGCACCTCCTCGCCGTCGTTGAACACCACCGTCAGCTTGAACTTGCCCGGGGTGGCGGCCGCCTCGGAGATGACGTGGTTGTTGGTGACGACGTAACCGCGGCCGTCGACGACGACTCCGGAGCCCTGCGAACCCTCTTCGTCGCTCTTGGCCTCGATGGTGACCACCGAATCGGCCACCGAGGCAGCCACCTGACTGAACCGGCCGGCGGGCAGGTCACCGGTGTCCGAGGTCTGCAGCGTGACCTTCGAGGTGGTGAACGCCTCGACCACCTCGGCGGTCTTGCGTCCGACCCAGCCTCCCACCATGCCGATCATCAGGGCAGTGATACCGAGCACGGCCAACGCGATGGGCGAAACCCGGCCGCCGAAGAGCACCTCCCGCACGCCGAGCTTGCCGGGCGGCGGGCCGACGATGACGGGGGCGGGACGCTCCAGCGCCGGGTTGCCCAGCGCGACGCCGGCGGCCGGGTCGCGCCACGGATCGTCGGGGGCTTCGGCCTCGTCGTCGCGGGCGTCCAGTGCGCCGGCGTCGGCCGGGTGGCGCTGCAGCGACTCGACGCTCGGGTAAGGGCGGCCGAAGGCCTCCTGCAGGACCGGATCGGCCTTCCTGGCGCCCGCCGGTTGAGCGGCGGCCCCGCGGTACCGGGCCGGTCGGAGGTTCTCGGCCGCGAAGGAACCGTCGACCCCGTCGGGTCGGCCGAACGTGCGGACCGACTCCGGGTCAACCGCGGGCCGGGAGACCGGCCGGGGCGCCAGTCTGGGCGCGCCCTCGCGCGTGTCGTTGTTGGAGCTCAAAATCAACCTCTATCCGAACGCTGCGCAGCGGGGCGTGACTTTGCCGGCCCGCGCTGCCCGATGTTGGTCTTCACCCTACCGGCGCTTGCGCCTGCCCCGTGGTTCACCGGCCCCGTTCCCACCGCCGGATTCGTCGCCGTCCGGGGATTCCGGCTCCTCGGGAGTGGACTGCGGGATCTGGGCCAGCAACCCCATCAGCGTGCTGGGCATGGTGACCGGACGGGAATCCCGCAGAGCAGCGCGCGCCTGCATCTGGGCGTCCACCTCGGCGGCGCACTGCGGACACTGGGACAGATGACTGGCCGCCCGTAGGTGGGCCTTCATCAGCAGTTCGCCGTCCGCGTAGGCGGCGACGGCTTCGGTGGACAGATGGTCGGTGGACCGGAAGCGGGGCGGGGCGTCGAGCGCCGCCTGATCCACCGAGACGAAGTTCGACGGCATGAAACCCAGGGCGCGACGGAGGAAGTGACCCCGATCGACCATCGCCCGCGCTCCCTTCCGCACGCCTGCATACCGCTGTCGTCGAATGTATCGCGACGACGCCGCTCAGGCGGGCTTCACCGCACTGTGGCCTTGGACGGCAAGGTAGTCCCGCAGCGCCTGGCGACCCCGGTGGATGCGGCTGCGAACCGTACCCAGCTTGACCCCGAGGGTGGCGCCGATCTCCTCGTAGGACAGCCCTTCGATGTCGCAGAGGACCACCGCGGCGCGGAACTCCGGCGGCAGCGAGTCCAGTGCCGCCTGGAGGTCCGGGCCGAGCCGCGAGTCGTGGTAGATCTGTTCGGGGTTGGGCTCGCCCGCCGGCACCCGGTCGTAATCGGTGGGCAGCGCTTCCATGCGAATCCGGCCGCGCCGCCGGACCATGTCCAGGAACAGGTTGGTGGTGATCCGGTGCAACCAGCCCTCGAAGGTGCCGGGCTGATAGTTCTGCAGCGAGCGGAACACCCGGATGAAGGTCTCCTGGGTGAGGTCCTCGGCGTCGTGCTGGTTGCCCGAGAGCCGGTAGGCCAGCCGGTAGACCCGGTCGGCGTGCTGGCGGGCCAATTCGTCCCAGGACGGCATGGCCGCCCGGTCACCGGTGGCGTCGAAAACCGCGGTGCCCTGCAGGTCGTCGGACGGCTGAACCCAGTCGGCCTCCCCCTCCGGGGCGGTGTGCGACTCGGCGATCGGGGCCGTCAATGTGGTGCTCGTCGGATCCTCCTGAGGGTCGCGCGCTGACGGCGACGTACCGACGAACGCTTCAACAGAGACAACAGCCGACCTACCGGGGACATTCCCCGCCCAACCGCTGTGGGCTTTCATGCGTGTCAGTTTTCCGTATCGAAGTTTGCCAGCCAGGGGAGCAAAGCCGATCCTATCTGGAAACCGCGGCCTTAACCAGCCCTTAACTGGCAAAATGCTTGGAGTATCCAATTTCTGAGCAATTTCCTTAGATTGGCTGATCGCAAGTGCGGGTCCAAGGCGTGGCAAACTGGCGCGTCGGCCCACGTCGCAGTGCAGGTGTTCTACGCTGCTGGCATGTCCACCCTTGATGACACGGCAGACCGACCTGTGTCGAGCCGAGCCGAGCGGATCCTCGCCCACGCCGAGAACTCGATATCGGAGGACGCGATAGTCACCGCCGCCCGGGAGCGCGCCGTGGACGCCGGCGCGGGGGCCGTGACGCCGGCGGCAGGGGCGCTACTGGGTCTGCTGACTCGGCTGTCCGGCGGCCGGGCCGTCGTGGAGGTGGGCACCGGCGCCGGCGTGAGCGGCCTGTGGCTGCTGTCCGGCATGCGCGATGACGGCGTGCTCACCACGATCGACGTCGAGCCGGAGCATCAGCGGCTGGCCAAACAGGCCTTCACCGAGGCCGGTGTCGGTCCCGGCCGGACCCGGTTGATCGCCGGGCGGGCCCAGGACGTCCTGACCAGGCTGGCCGATGAGTCCTATGACCTGGTGTTCTTCGACGCGGCGCCCGGCGACCAGGCCAACTTCGTCACCGAAGGAGTGCGGCTGCTGCGGCCGGGCGGCATCATGGTCGTCCACCACGCCGCGCTCGACGGCCGGGCCGGTGACCCGGCCGCCGCGGACAGCGACGTCATGGCGGTGCGCGAGGCCGCCCGGCTGATCGCCGAGGACGAGCGGTTCACCCCGGTGATGGTGCCGCTCGGCGACGGCATCCTGGTGGCCGTGCGCGACTGATCGGGGAGGCTCACGTGTTGGAGGCATACGTGTCGGAGGCATACGTGTCGGAGGCATACGTGTTGAGGAGGCATACGTGTTGAGGAGGCATACGTGGAGTTCATGACAGGCCTGGGCCTGGCCAGCGCGGCGGGCCTGAACGCCTACATACCGATGCTCTCGATGGGCCTGCTGGACCGCTACACCAACCTGGTCAACCTGCCCCCGGGGTGGGCCTGGCTGCAGAACGGCTGGGTCATCGCGATCGTCGCGACCCTTCTGCTGGTCGAGATCGTGGCCGACAAGATCCCGGCGCTCGACTCGATCAACGACACGGTTCAGACCGTCATCCGCCCGACGGCCGGCGGAATCGTCTTCGGATCGGGAACCGCCGCCCAGACCGCCGCGATCACCGATCCCGGTGCCTTCGCCCGCACCGGCCAGTGGGTGCCCGTCGCCATCGGCGTCGTCACGGCGTTGGCGGTGCACCTGACGAAGACCACCGTCCGGCCTGCCGCCAACGCCGCAACCGCAGGGGTCGCCGCACCGGTGCTGAGCACCGTCGAGGACATCACCAGCGTCGGACTCACCTTCATCGCGATCCTGCTACCCGCGCTCGTACTGGTCGCCCTTATCGCCCTGGGCTGGGCCGCGGTGTCCCTGCTGCGCCGTCGTCGCCGTCGCCCGTCCAGCGTCGCCCCTCCCCACTCCCCCCCTCCCCACTCCCCCCGCGAGCAGACGTAGACGTCCCACGACACGCCGGGGTTTCAGGGGCCTCTACGTCTGCTCGCGGGGGGATGCGGGCGGGTTGCGCGGGTTAGATCCAGACGCCCTTGCCGACGGCGACCACTCCGCCGCCGCTGATCGCGAAACGATCGCGGTCCTTCTCCAAGTCCACGCCGACCATCTCACCGGGGCCCACGACGACGTTCTTGTCCAGGATCGCCCGGCGCACCACCGCCCCGCGGCCCACCCGCACACCGGGCATCAGGACGCTGCCCTCGACGATGGCGCCGTCGTCGACCACCACATTGCTCGACAGCACCGAATTGCGCACCGAGGCGGCGGAGATGATGCTGCCCGCGCCGACGACCGACTCCTGGGCCGATCCGCCGTTGACGAACTTGGCCGGCGCCAGGTTCTCCGACTCCCCGCGGATCGGCCAGCGTTTGTTGTAGAGGTTGAACACCGGGTGCACCGACACCAGGTCCATGTGCGCGTCGTAGAACGCGTCGAGCGTCCCGACGTCCCGCCAGTAGCCGTGGTCGCGTTCGGTGGCGCCGGGCACCTCGTTGTCGTTGAAGTCGTAGACCGCCGCCATGCCGTCGGCGACCAGTCGCGGAATGATGTCGCCGCCCATGTCGTGATCGGAGGTCTCGTCGTCAGCGTCGGCGCGGATGGCGTCGATGAGCACCTTGGTGGTGAAGATGTAGTTGCCCATCGACACGAAGGTCTGCTCGGGATTGTCCGGGGTGCCCGGCGGGTACGTCGGCTTCTCCACGAAGCTGCGGATGCGGCCGGACTCGTCTGCCTCGATGCACCCGAAGGCGCCGGCCTCCTCGCGCGGCACCCGGATGCCGGCAACCGTCGCCCCGGCGCCGCTGTCGACGTGGAACTTCACCATCTGCTCGGGGTCCATCCGGTACACGTGATCGGCGCCGAACACCACGATGTAGTCCGGATCCTCGTCGTAGATGAGGTTCAGCGACTGATAGATCGCGTCGGCCGAGCCGGTGTACCAGCGAGGCCCGAGGCGCTGCTGGGCGGGAACCGGGGTGATGTACTCCCCCGCCAGGCCGGAGAGGCGCCAGTTCTGCGAGATGTGCCGGTCCAGGGAGTGTGACTTGTACTGGGTCAGAACGCAGATGCGCAGATACCGCGCGTTGACCAGATTCGACAGCACGAAGTCGATGAGGCGGTAGGCGCCCCCGAAGGGAACTGCCGGCTTGGCCCGGTCCGCCGTCAGCGGGTAGAGGCGCTTGCCCTCACCCCCGGCCAGGACGATGCCGAGCACATGCGGCAGCTCCCTCATGGAAGTAAACCTAACCACCCGCCTACTGGGACGGCTAGGGCAATCGTGGTTTACCCGCGCCGATCGGGGTTCCACGGGCCCGGGTTGGACTACGTTCAGCATCATGGTGGCCGGCGGTGTGCGGGTGGCGATGATGACCCGGGAATATCCCCCCGAGGTGTACGGCGGAGCCGGCGTCCACGTCACCGAGCTCGTCGCCCAGTTGCGCCGTCTGTGCGAGGTGGACGTGCACTGCATGGGCGTGCCCCGGGAGACGGCGTTCGCCCACCAGCCCGACCCCGCACTGGCCCTTGCCGAGCCCCCGGCGAACGCGGCGCTGTCGACCCTGTCGACGGATCTGCGGATGGCCAACGCCGCCTCCGGACCGGACCGGCCGGCCACGGTGGTGCACTCGCACACCTGGTACACCGGCATGGCCGGGCACCTGGCCGCGATGCTGCACGGCGTCCCGCATGTGCTGACCGCGCACTCACTGGAGCCGATGCGGCCCTGGAAGGCCGAGCAGCTCGGCGGCGGGTACCGGGTGTCGTTGTGGGTGGAGCGCACCGCGATCCTGGCCGCCGACGCGGTGATCGCGGTCAGTTCGGGGATGCGCGACGACGTGTTGGCGGTGTACCCGGAGCTCGACCCGGCGCGGGTGCACGTGGTCAAGAACGGAATCGACACCGGCGTCTGGCATCCGGCCGGTCCCGACCCGCAGAGTTCGGTGCTGGCCGAACTCGGGGTGGACCCGTCCCGGCCGATGGTGGCGTTCGTCGGCCGGATCACCCGGCAGAAGGGGGTGCCGCATCTGATCGCGGCGGCGCACCGATTCGATCCCGACGTTCAACTGGTGCTGTGCGCCGGGGCGCCCGACACCCCCGACATCGGCGCCGAGGTGAAGTCGGCGGTCGACGAACTTTCGGCGAGGCGCCGCGGGGTGTTCTGGATCCGCGATTTCCTTCCCGTGCAGGAGATCCGTGAGATCCTCTCTGCGGCAACAGCTTTCGTTTGCCCGTCGATATACGAGCCGCTGGGGATCGTGAACCTGGAGGCGATGGCCTGCGGGACGGCCGTGGTCGCATCCGACGTCGGCGGAATTCCCGAGGTCGTCGATGACGGTGTCACCGGCATCCTGGTGCACTACGACGCGGAGGACCCCCGGGCCTTCGAGGCCGGACTGGCCGATGCGGTCAACGCCCTCGTGGCGGATCCGGCGAAGGCGGAGCGATTCGGCCGGGCCGGCCGGAAGCGTTGCGTCGACGAGTTTTCCTGGGCCCGGATCGCCGAGCAGACCCTGGAGATCTACCGCGGAGTCTCTGGGACCGGACCAGGCGTCGGACCGCGCTGAGAACAGGTGCTGAAAGTCAGCTGGTGACGCCTTTGAGTTCGTCGCCCAGGGCGGCCGCCTCGTCCGGGGTGAGTTCGACGACGAGCCTGCCGCCGCCCTCCAGTGGCACCCGCATCACGATGCCCCGCCCCTCCTTGGTTGCCTCCAATGGACCGTCGCCGGTCCGGGGCTTCATCGCCGCCATCGAGTGCTCCCTCCAGATCGAGCAGACCCGCCGGCACCAACCGGGTGTCGGGTTCGGTTAACTCCAGTGCACTCCATTGTTCCCTATCGGCGGCCAATAGTGGAAAATGGGCCACCCACCTGGCAGTCCCGGACGTGGTCGTCGACCATTCCGGTGGCCTGCATCAGGGCGTACGCGGTGGTCGGGCCGATGAAACGGAACCCGCGACGCCTCAGGTCGCGGGCCAGGGCCGTCGACTCCGCCGAGCTTGAGGGCACATCGACGCCGGTCGCGGGCCTGGGCCGGGGCGGCGGCGCGTAGGACCACAGCAAATCGGACAGGTCGACGTCCAGACCGGCTGCCACCCGGGCGTTGCCGATGGCGGCCTCGATTTTCGCGCGGTTGCGCACGATGCCGGGGTCGGCCAGCAGCCGGCCTACGTCCCGGTCGGTGTACGCGGCGACGGTGTCGATGTCGAACCCGCCGAACGCGCGCCGGAACGCCTCCCGTTTCCGGAGGATGATCAGCCAGGACAGACCGCTCTGGAAAGCCTCCAGCGTCATCCGTTCGAACATGGCGGTCCGGCCCCGCAGCGGCCGCCCCCATTCCCGGTCGTGGTACTCGCGCAGCAGTTCGGACCCGGTGGCCCAGGAGCAGCGGACCGCCGCGTCGCCGGCGCTCACCGCAGATGCGGCGGGGTGGTCCACCCGGCGGCGGCGCGCGCCGTGGCGAGTTCGCCGCGCAGCTGGTCCAGTTCCGCACCCAGCCGGTCCAGGACCCAGTCCACCTCGCTGGTCTTGTACCCGCGCAACACCTGGGTGAACTTGACCGCCTCGACGTCCTCGCCGGTCACCCCCGAGGCCGGCAGCACGGTGGCGGTGGTGGCCCGCGGCAGCGGCGGTAACTCTTCGCCGCGGCCGAACAGGAAACTGACGATCCCGAACAGGACGGTGGCGATCAGGACCAGCACCACGAGGTAGGTGAGGATCAGCGTCACGACGCCGATCCTGCCATCCCTCAGCGCAGGGTGTTCATCGGCGGCCGGTCGTCCAGACAGACCTCCGAGGTGCGCGCGAGGAACCCGTCTTTCCCGTCGGCGGTCGCATCGGGCAGGAACCGGGTCAGCCCCACCCCCGAGTCGGCGATCCCGCAGCGGGTCAGCAGGGTGGCGATGATCTGGCGGCTCATCGGGCCCAGTTCGCTCAGCGGCCGGTTGCGGTGCGTTCGCACCCCCAGATTGACCTGGGCGATGCCGTCCAGGCCGTACTGGTCGTAGGTGTCGATGAGGATGCCGATCTCAACCCCGTAGCCCGGGGCGAACGGCACCGAGGAAAGCAGTTCGCGGGTTCCGGCGTACTCCCCGCCCAGCGGTTGCAGCACGCAGCCGAGTTCCGGGCGCAGCGCCGCCAGCAGTGGCCGGGCGACCAGTTCGGTCACCCTCCCCCCGCCGGTTGCCTCGTCGGCGCCGTCCAGTCTGAGCGGACGCCGGTAGAAGCCGCGGACCAGATGGATGCCGTCTCGGGTCAGCAACGGGCCGACCAGTCGGGGCACGAACATCGGGTCGGGGTCGATCAGGTCGGAGTCGATGAACACGATGATGTCGCCGGACGTGGCCGCCAGCGAACGCCAGAGCGCCTCGCCTTTGCCCGGTTGCGGGGGAATCTCCGGCAGCGCCTCCTCGCGGCGCACGACGCGGGCGCCGGCGGCGGCGGCCCGGGCCGCGGTGTCGTCGGTGGATCCGGAGTCCAGCACGATCAGTTCGTCGACCAGTCCGCCCAGCATCGGGGTGATCGTCTCGATGACGGCGCCAACGGTTCCGGCCTCGTTGAGCGCCGGCAGCACCACCGAGACGGTCCTTCCCCGTTTGGCCGCCGTCAGTTCGCCGACCGTCCAGGGCGGCCGTTGCCAACTGTGGTCGGCGAGCCAGGCCTCGAAGGTGGCGACATCGGCTGTCATGCCAGGCCCCGGACCGTTCGGGCCGGCGGGCGCTCGCCCCGGATGGAGGCGACCATCTCCAGCACTCTGCGGGTCGGTCCCACCTCGTGCACCCGGAACATCCGCGCTCCGTCCGCGGCGGCCAATGCGGTCGCGGCCAGCGTGCCCTCGAGCCGCTCGGACAGTTGGGCATCGAGGGTCTCGCCGATGAAGTCCTTGTTGCTCAACGCCATCAGAACCGGCCATCCGGTGCCGACGAGGTCGCCGACGTGCCGCAGCAGGGCCAGTCCGTGGAAGGTGTTCTTGCCGAAGTCGTGGGTCGGATCTATCAGTATCCCGTCACTGCGCACCCCCACCTTTGCGGCGTGCTCGGCGGCCGCGGTCACCTCGGCGATGACGGCGTCGACCACCCCGGTGACCGTGGTGCCGTAGTTCACCCGGAACGGGCGGGTGCGGGGCACCGCACCGCCGGTATGCGAGCAGACCAGTCCCGCGCCGAATTCGGCGGCCACCTCCGGCAGTCGCGGGTCCGCCCCCGCCCAGGTGTCGTTGATGATGTCGGCACCGGCGGCGCAGGCCAGCGCGGCCACCGACGCCCGCCAGGTGTCGACGCTGATGCACTGGTCGGGGTAGGCGGCGCGGAGCCATTCGATGAACGGCACCACCCGCCTGCTCTCCTCGTCGGCGTCGACGACATCGCCCGGTCCGGCTTTGACCCCGCCGATGTCGATGACGTCGGCACCCTCGGCGACCACCCGGTGCACCGCGTCCATGGCCGCCTCGTCGGTGAAGGTGGCACCCCGGTCGTAGAACGAGTCGGGTGTGCGGTTGACGATCGCCATGATCAACGCCCTGTCGGCGGCCACCGGCCTACCGCAGAACGTCGCGCCCATGCCCATATGGTGCCATCGAGGCGCCGGCGCCCACCGCACCGGCGGCCCCGAGCCGAAACTCAGACCGTTCGCCCCGGGGTGTAGAACGTCACCTCGGTGCGCGCCGCCACCGGGCCGTTGCTCGTCGCAACGGGATGTCGCCGTCGGGAGTGCCGATCTCGAACGAGGTCTGGTCGCCGAAAGCCAGGGGCACCGTCGCGTGCGCGGACGTGAACCCGCTGTCACCCGATGTCAGGAAGCTGAACACCGAACCGACCGGCGGGACCTCGCCGGGACCGGCGCCGGGGCTGCCCTCGGCGATCCCGGTAACCAGGACGGCTTTGCTGCGGATCCCGAAGGCATCCCATTGGGCCGAGACGTCGGTGTCGACCGCCCCGATCCTGGTTCCGGCCGCGTCGTAGCCGTCGAACCGCTGGTAGCCCTGGATCTGAACGTCTCTGGGCGGAAGGCCGTGATACGGCGGGTTACCCGGTCACGTCGGCGCGGGCGCGCAGGATTCGAGCGCCGCGTCGATCCCCCGGACCACCACCAGTCGTTCCAGCGCCGCCCGCGCGACGTAACCGCCGGACACCAGCGAGTCGAGCCAGCGCAGCAGGCCGTCGTAGTGTCCGGTCGGATCGAGCAGCACCAGGGGTTTGTCGTGCATCCCCAGATAGCCCGCGGTCCAGCTCTCGAAGAGCTCCTCGAGGGTGCCGATGCCGCCGGGCAGGGCCAGGAAGGCGTCGCTGCGGTCCTCCATGACCTGCTTGCGCTGTCGCATGGTGTCGGTGACGATCAGCTCTTCGGCGTCCACGTCGGCCAGTTCCCGGTGAACCAACGCCTTGGGGATCACCCCGACGGTGCGGCCGCCGCGGGAGCGCGCGCCGGCGGCGACCGCCCCCATCGCCGAGACGTTGCCGCCGCCGGACACCAGGGTCCAGCCGCGCTCGGCGATGCCCTGCCCGACGCGGCGGGAAAGGTCCAGCAATTCCGGATGGTTCGGGCTGGCGGCGCAGTAAACACAGACCGTCCAGCCATTCCCGGAGCGGTGTTGCGCCACGGGTTGAAACCTAGCCCAGAGCCTCGGGGCGACACCTAGAGTCGGTTGCCATGCAGGTCAGCACGCTCGTACCGCGACGCGCCCTGGGGCCCTTGGTCGACACCCTCGGCACGAGCCGCGCCGGCGTCGCACTGGTGGGCAACGAGGGCGTCGGCAAGACCACCCTGGCAGCCCAGGCCGTCGAACGACTCGGCCGGGGCGAACCGCTCTGGGTGGTCGGCACCGTCACCCAGTCGGCGATTCCGTTCGGCGCGTTCGGTCCGCTGATCGACGTCCGTCAGGCCGGCAAGCCGGCCGCGCTGATCAAGTCGGCGGCCGATTCCCTGCGGTCCCGGGTCGGTTCGCGGCCGATCATCGTCGACAACGCCCGGCTGCTCGACCCGCTTTCGGCCGGCCTGGTCTATCACCTGGCGCAGGAGGCGGCCAACCCGCTGATCGTGACGGTGCGTTCGGTCCTCCGGATCCCGCAGGGGGTCGGAGCACTGTGGAACGACGGCCTGCTCGAGCAGGTCGACGTCATCCCGTTCGACGCGGACGAGAGCGCCGCGATGGTGGCCGCCGCCGGTGCGGCCGACCCGGCGAAGTTGTACCGCCGCAGCGCAGGCAACCCGCTGCACCTGCGGCTGCTGCTGGCCACCGGCGGGGCCGACGAAACCCTCGCGGCGGCCATCGACCGGTATCTCGGCATGCTCTCCCCTCGGGTGCGGCTGCTGCTGGGCTACCTGTGCGTCTTCGAACCGCTGCCCCGCACCGATCTGGCCGCGCTGACCGACGAGGCCACCGTGCAGCAGGCTCTCGACGCCGGGGCGGCGCAACTGCGCACCGAACTCGGGGGCGCGCAGGCGGTCTACGGCGGGCATCCGCTGTTCCTGGAGCGGCTGGCCACCATGCTGGATCGCTCGGAGATCCATCGACTGCGCAGCGAGGTGGCGACCCGACTGGCCGGCACCCCGAGCCGAACCCCGGCCGAGCGGCTGGGCCGGATCATGATCGCTCTGCAGGGCGACGCGCCGGTCGACGGCGACGCGGTGGTCGCCGCCGCCCAGGAGGCGCTGCAACTGGGCGACACCGCGCTGGCCGAGAGACTGGCCCGCGGGGCCCTGGAGCGCGGCGAGCACTTCGACGCCCGGCTGACCCTGAGTTCGACACTGGGGTGGCAGGGCCGCGGGCGGGAGGCCGACGCGGTGCTGGCGGCGGTCGATCCCGCCCGGTTGTCCGAGGAGCAGATGATGGCCTGGGCGCTGCCGCGGGCGGCCAACCAGTTCTGGATGCTGTCGGAACCCGAACGTGCCACCACGTTCCTGCAGAACGTCCGCCGCAAGGTCGGCGGGCGGTCGTCACACATCACCCTGGATGCGCTGTCGGCCACCTTCGCGATGAACGCCGGCAATGTCCGCCGTGCCGTCGAAATGGCCGGCGAGGTGCTGGACCATTCCGACGCCCCGGATGCAGCGGTGGCGTTCGCGGCGAGCGCCTCGGCTCTGTGTTCGGCGCGGATGGGCCGGTTCGATTCCGTCGGCCCGGCGGTGCGGCGCGCCCTTGCCGCGGAGTATCCGGGACTGCTTCGGTTCACCGCCGGACTTGCCGAGACCACCACCCTGCTGATGGCCGGCAAGGTTGGGGAGGCCCGTGAGGCGGCCGGCCGCTTCACCGATTTCGCCGAGCTGGCTCAGCCGGGCCGCTCCATCGGCGAGGTGCTGCTGGCCCAGGTGCTGCTGGCCCAGGGCGAGGCCGGCGCCGCAGCGGACCTCTTGCGGCCGGCTGCGGACAGGCTGGCCCGGACCGGCTACTCCTGGGGGCCGCTGGCGTTGATGTACCTGACCACGGCGCTGGGCTATCAGGGCCGCGTCGCCGAGTCGGCGATGGCGCTGGCGCGCGCGCAGTCCCTGCACGGGACCAAGTCGGCGATGTTCGCACCCGAGCTCGGGATGGCCCGGGCCTGGCGGCTGGCCACGATCGGGGACCGGCACGCCGCGATCACCGCCGCGCGCGATGCCGCGCGGACCGCCAAGCGCAGCGGACAGTCGGCGGTGGCGGTCCGGGCGTGGCACGAGGCCACGCGACTCGGCGACCGCCGAGCGGCCGACTCGATGGGTCAGATCGCCGGCCTGGTGGTCTGCGAGTACACCGACCTTGCGCTCGCCCATGCCCGGGCGCTGGCGGCCCGGGACGCCGGGGCGCTGACCGCGGCCGCCGATCGGCTCGCCGCGGCGGGCTTCG
>NZ_JBBATF010000069.1:0-15082 GCF_040398885.1 Mycobacterium sp.
GCCACTGCCGGCCCGGCCCGGCCCGCGGCGCAGGCCGCGGCCGACTCCGGCGCCGAGGTCCGGCCCGAGACCACCGCGGACGTGAACGCCGCAACCGAATAGCACCGATTCAACAAACCGAAGAACTGAGGACTCAATGCCCAAGGCGAAAACCCACAGCGGAGCCAGCAAGCGCTTCCGTCGTACCGGCACCGGAAAGATCGTGCGGCAGAAGGCCAATCGCCGCCACCTGTTGGAGCACAAGCCGTCCAAGCGGACCCGCCGCCTCGACGGTCGCACCGTGGTGGCCGAGAACGACAGCAAGCGCATCAACAAGATGCTCAACGGCTGACGCCGAGTCCGCCGGCGACGGCGGCATCTGGAACTTTCCGAACCGAACGAGAAGAGGAACACCATGGCCCGCGTCAAACGCGCAGTCAACGCCCAGAAGAAGCGGCGCACCGTCCTTAAGGCGTCCAAGGGCTACCGTGGCCAGCGGTCGCGGCTCTACCGCAAAGCCAAAGAGCAGCAACTCCATTCGCTGACCTACGCATACCGCGACCGGCGCGCCCGCAAGGGCGAGTTCCGCAAGCTGTGGATCTCCCGGATCAACGCCGCGGCGCGCGCCAACGACATCACCTACAACCGCCTCATCCAGGGCCTGAAGGCCGCCGGTGTGGAGGTCGACCGAAAGAACCTGTCGGAGATCGCCATCACCGATGCGGCCGCCTTCACCGCGCTGGTCGAGGTCGCCAAAGCCGCACTGCCCGAGGATGTGAACGCCCCGTCCGGTGAGGCTGCGTGACGGCTCCGCTCACTGAGCGGTCCGCCACGGTCACCGACGCGGTCAAGCTGCGACGCCGCTCCGAGCGGACGGCCAGGGGCCGGTTCCTCGCCGAGGGCCCCAACCTGGTCGAGGCGGCCGCGGCGCGCGGCGTCCTCGAGCGGGTGTTCGCCACCGAGGCGGCGGCGCAGCGGTACGGCGAACTCCTGCAGGGTATTTCGGTCACCCACGTCACCGAACGCGCGATGAAGGCGTTGTCGGAGACGGTCACCCCGTCCGGCCTGGTCGCCGTCTGCCGGCTGCCGGTCACAGGTCTGAAGGACGCCCTGGCCTCCGACCCCGCGCTGCTCGTGGTCGCCGCCGACGTCTCCGACCCGGGTAACGCCGGCACCTTGATCCGGCTGGCCGACGCGATGGGCGCGGCGGCGGTGGTGTTCGCCGGCGACACCGTGGATCCGTTCAACGGAAAATGCGTGCGTTCCTCGGCGGGCAGCGTCTTCGCCGTGCCCGTCGTTGTGGAGTCCGACACCGCGGGCGTGATCGACCGGGTTCGAAAGACCGGTGTGCAGGTGCTCGCGACGGCCCCGGACGGTGAGCTCAGCCTCGACGACGCCGACGAGTTGTTGAGCGCGCCCACCGCCTGGGTTTTCGGATCCGAGGCGCACGGACTGCCCGCGGAGATCCTCGCGCTGGCCGACCACCGTGTCGTCATTCCCATGTCGGCCCGGATAGACAGCCTCAACGTGGCGGTCGCCGCCGCCGTCTGCCTGTACCAGAGCGCGCGGGCCCAGCGCCGCGGGGACTCCGGCTCGGGCCCGCCCGCCTACACGAACTCCTCGGCGGAGGCTTCGATCCAGTCCGACAGCCAGGCTTGCGGCGGGCTCTCCAACAACTCGCCGGGCATCAGCCAGTCATAGATCTCGGCGTAGGTCCGGGTGCGCTGGCTGTCGATCCGCCGGTTGAGCATGGACGGCGCCAGTTCCGCGAAACTCTCCAGGCCCATCGAGGCGACCATCTGCGCGGCGCTGGCCACCGTTTCCTTCTGGAAGTTGTACACCCGGTCGATCTTGTCCGGCACGTCCAGCGCCCGGGCCAGGCCGGGGTCCTGGGTGGCCACCCCGGTGGGGCACCGGTTGGTGTGGCACTTCATCGCCTGGATGCAGCCCACGGCGAACATCATGGCCCGGGCCGACAGGGTGAAATCGGCGCCCTGGATCACCCGCCTGACGATGTCGAAGCCGCTGGCCACCTTGCCGGAGGCGCCGATCCTGACGTGGTCCCGCAGGCCCGTTCCGACCAGGCAGTTGTGCACCAGCATCAAGCCCGGTGCCGCCCTCCGAGCCGTCGACGATGATGAAGTCCGGCGTGACACCGGTCTGCAGCATCGCCTTGCAGACGGACAGGAACTCGGTGCGCGCCCCGACGCACAGCTTGAAGCCGACCGGCTTCCCGCCGGAGAGACTGCGCAGCGTCGAGATGAAGTGCACCATCTCCAGTGGCGTGCCGAACGCCGTGTGCGCCGGCGGGGAGACGACGGTCTGCCCGATCGGCACCCCGCGGGTGGCGGCGATCTCGGCGGTGACCTTCGCGCCCGGCAGCACCCCGCCCAAGCCGGGTTTGGCGCCCTGGGACATCTTGATCGAGACGGCCTTGACCGCCGGCAGTGCGGCCTTCTCCCGGAACTTCTCGGCGTCGAAGTGGCCTTCCGGCGTGCGGCAGCCGAAGTAGCCCGAGCCGATCTCCCAGATCAGGTCGCCGCCGTGCTTGAGGTGGTAGGGGCTGATCGCGCCCTCGCCGGTGTCGTGGGCGAACCCGCCCCGGGCCGCGCCCCCGTTGAGCGCCTCGATCGCGTTGCCCGACAACGCCCCGAAGCTCATCGCCGAGACGTTGAACATCGCGATGTCATAGGGCTGGGCGCAGTCGGGCCCGCCGAGACGCACCCGCGGGTTCAGGTCGGTGGCGATCCTGGCCCGCATCGAGTGCCGCAGGAATTCGTAGCCGACGGCGTTGACGTCGCGTTCGGTGCCGAACGGCTCGTCGCCCTTGGTCCCTTTCGCGCGGCGGTAGACCGTGTCCCGGGTCTCCCGGTCGAACGGGGCGCCGTCGGTGTTGGACTCCACGAAGTACTGGTAGATCTCCGGCCGGATCCGTTCGGCGATCCAGCGGGCGTGGCCGATGACCGGGTAGGCCCGCAGGATCGAGTGGCCCTTCTGCAGCAGATCCCAGGTGCCCAGCCCGGCCACGGCGGCCAGCAGGCCGGACGCGATCCACCACCCGGTGCCCAGCTTGACGGCGACCGCGCCGGCGGCCGCGGCGGCCGCCCACACCGACGCCATGATGAGCGCTCTGAGCATCTGCAGTCCTCTGCCTCAGATCGGCCGGGCGAATTGCCCGCGAGGCGCAATTTTGGCATCACCTATGATCTTGCGGGCGGCACTTGGGCTAACGGCCTTGCCGCGGAGAACACCAGGCCGGTGAAGGAGAGTCACAGCGCGTGGGCGAGCAACCGCTGTCGCAGGACGCGCTGGCCACCGCCGTCGACGCGGCCCGGCGGGCTTTCGCCGAAGCCGCCGACCTCGCTGAACTGGCCCGGGCCAAGACCGACCACCTCGGCGACCGGGCGCCGATCGCGCTGGCCCGCCAGGCGCTGGGCGGACTGCCCAAAGACGAGCGCGCCGACGCCGGCAAGCGGGTCAACGTCGCCCGGTCCGAGGCGCAGATCGCCTACGACGAGCGCCTGGCGGCGCTGCGCGCCGATCGGGACGCCGCGGTGCTGGCCGCCGAGGCCGTCGACGTCACACTGCCGTCCACCCGCCAACCCCTCGGGGCGCGCCACCCGATCACCATCCTGGCCGAACACATCGCCGACACCTTCGTGGCGATGGGCTGGGAACTGGCCGAGGGCCCCGAGGTGGAGAGCGAGCAGTTCAACTTCGACGCGCTGAACTTCCCCCCCGACCACCCGGCGCGCAGCGAGTCCGACACCTTCCACATCGCCCCGGACGGGTCCCGGCAGCTGCTGCGCACCCACACCTCACCGGTCCAGGTCCGCACCCTGCTGTCCCGGGAGCTGCCGGTCTACGTCATCTCGATCGGCCGCACCTTCCGCACCGACGAGCTGGATTCCACCCACACACCGGTGTTCCACCAGGTCGAGGGTCTTGCGGTGGACCGCGGCCTGACCATGGCGCACCTGCGCGGGACCCTGGACGCGTTCGCCCGCTCGGAGTTCGGGCCGTCCGCCCGCACCCGGATGCGGCCGCACTTCTTTCCGTTCACCGAACCGTCGGCCGAGGTCGACATCTGGTTCGAGAACCGCAGGGGCGGACCCGGCTGGGTGGAGTGGGGCGGCTGCGGCATGGTGAATCCGAACGTGCTGCGCGCCGCGGGCATCGACCCGGAGGTGTACTCCGGCTTCGCCTTCGGCTGCGGTTTGGAGCGAACCCTGCAGTTCCGCAACGGCATTCCCGACATGCGCGACATGGTCGAGGGCGACGTTCGGTTCTCGCTGCCGTTCGGGGTGGGACTGTAATGCGGCTTCCCTACAGCTGGCTGCGCGAGGTGGTCCAGGCCGGCGCCCCCGGCTGGGACGTCGAGCCGCACGACTTGGAGCAGGCGCTGATCCGGGTCGGCCACGAGGTGGAGGAGGTCATCACCCTCGGGCCGGTGACCGGCCCGCTGCGCGTCGGCCGGGTGACGGCGATCGAGGAGCTCACCGAGTTCAAGAAGCCGATCCGGGCCTGTGCTGTCGACGTCGGCGAAGCCGCTGACCGCGACATCGTCTGCGGTGCAAACAACTTCGCCGTCGGCGACCTGGTGGTGGTGGCGCTGCCCGGCGCGGTGTTGCCGGGTGATTTCCGGATCGCCACCCGCACGACCTACGGCCGGACCTCCGACGGGATGATCTGCTCGGCGGCCGAACTCGGCCTCGGCACGGATCATTCGGGCATCCTGGTGCTGCCGGGAGGGACCGCCGAACCCGGCGCCGACGCCATCCCGGTGCTGGGCCTCGACGACGTGGTGTTCGATCTGGCGGTCACCCCGGACCGCGGCTACGGCATGTCGGTGCGCGGAATCGCCCGCGAGATCGCCTGCGCCTACGACCTGGACTTCGCCGACCCGGCCGACGTTCCGGCGCTGCCCGCCGAGGGCCCCGCCGTGGCGGTGCGCGTCGAACCCGGCACCGGAGTCAGCCGGTTCGCGTTGCGGCCGGTCACCGGGATCGACCCGAAGGCGCAGTCGCCGTGGTGGCTACGCCGACGGCTGATGCTGTCCGGTATCCGGCCCATCTCGCCGGCCGTGGACGTCACCAACTACGTGATGCTCGAACTCGGCCATCCCATGCACGCGCACGACCGGAGTCGGATCCGCGGCGATTTCGCGGTCCGCTTCGCGCACCCGGGGGAGACCGTCGTCACCCTCGACGACGTCGAGCGAAAACTCGATCCCGCCGACGTTCTGATCGTCGACGATGCGGCCGTCGCCGCGATCGGCGGGGTGATGGGCGCCGGCAGCACCGAGATCGACGCGGACACCACCGAGGTGCTCCTGGAGGCCGCCGTCTGGGATCCGGCCGCGGTGTCCCGCACCATCCGGCGACTGCACCTGGTCAGCGAAGCCGGCCGACGCTACGAACGCTCGGTGGACCCCGCCGTCTCAGTGGCAGCCGTCGACCGCTGCGCGAGCCTGCTCGCCGAGATCGCCGGTGGCACGGTGGAACCCGTGCTCACCGACTGGCGTGGCGAACCGGCCCGCGATGACTTCTCCCCGCCGCCGGTGCGGATCCCGGTCGACCTGCCCGACCGCACCGCCGGTGTGGTGTACCCCGACGGCGCCACCGTGCGGCGCCTGACCCAGATCGGCGCCCGGGTTAGGGCCGACGCCGATCCGGCGTACCTCCTCGTCACCCCGCCGAGTTGGCGGCCCGACCTGCTCCAGCCAGCCGACCTGGTCGAGGAGGTGCTCCGACTGGAGAGCCTCGACGTGATCCCGTCGGTGCTGCCGCCCGCCCCGGCCGGGCGCGGTCTGACCGACGCCCAGAAACGCCGCCGGGCGATCGGCAGGGCGCTTGCGCTGTCCGGTTTCGTCGAGGTCCTGCCCACACCGTTCCTCCCGGCCCGGGTTTTCGACCAGTGGGGCCTGCCCGCCGACGACCCCCGCCGCGGCACCAGCAAGGTGCTCAACCCGCTGGAGGCCGATCGGCCGGAGCTTGCCACCACACTGCTGCCGGCTCTGCTGGAGGCTTTGTCCCGCAACGTTTCCCGGGGATTCGGCGATGTCGCACTGTTCTCCGTCGCACAGGTCGTCCTGCCGGGGGAACACACACGGCCGGTGGGGTTGATCCCCACCGACCGGCGGCCGACCGACGAGGAGATCGCCGCGCTCGACGCGTCCCTGCCGGACCAGCCGGTGCACGTGGCGGCCGTGCTGTGCGGGCTTCGTGAACCCCGGGGTCCATGGGGACCCGGCCGGGAGGTGGAGGCCGCCGACGCCTTCGAGGCGGTCCGGGTGATCGCCCGTGCCTGCGGAGTCGAGGTGACACTGCGGCCGGCGCAGCACCTGCCCTGGCATCCGGGCCGGTGCGCCGAGGTGGTGGTCGACGGACGGGTCGTCGGCCATGCCGGCCAATTGCACCCCGCGGTGGTGGAGCGCGCGGCGTTGCCGAAGGGCTCCTGCGCCGTCGAACTCGACCTCGACGCCGTCCCGGTTCCGCACCGGCTTCCGGCCCCGCGGGTCTCGCCGTTTCCGGCGGTGTTCCAGGACCTCAGCCTCGTGGTGGCCGCCGAGGTGTCCGCGAGCGCGGTCATCGACGCGGTCCGCGACGGCGCCGGGGAACTGCTCGAGGACGTCAGTCTGTTCGACGTCTACACCGGCCCGCAGATCGGCGAGGGCCGCAAGTCCCTGACCCTGGCGCTGCGGTTCCGGGCCGCCGACCGGACCCTCACCGAGGACGAGGCCAGCGCCGCCCGCGACGGCGCCGTCGCCGTCGCCGGTGAGCGTGTCGGCGCGGTCCTGCGCGGCTAGTTGTCGCGCCTGCCATCCACTACCCGGGGTCGTGGTCATCGGACCGGAGCACCTCCTCCGGATGGTGATAGAGGTTGATCCGGCTCTGACCCCGGTCGAGGTGTCGGGGTGGTATCCATTCGGTTCGGTTGTCGCTCTTGCGTTTTCGGGTGGTCCACCCGTTCGGTGTGTCGTCGACCAGGCGGTTGTCGCATCCGCACGCCAGGGTCAGTTCGTCGATGTTGGTGTTACCGCCGTGCTGCCAGTCCCGCTCGGCGTGGTGAACCTGGCTGCGGTTGGGTGGAGCGGTGCAGTCCGGTTTCGTGCATCCCCGCTCCAAAGCTGACAGGACCAGGCGCTGACCGGGGCTGGCGGTCCGGCGCGTTCTGCCGTAGTACAGCTGGATCTCGCGGGCGCTGTGGAAGAGCGCGAGGTAGGGGTGGGCATTCGTGGCCATTCGGATGAGCGTCGGGATCGGCACTTGCGTGCCCGCGCCGGTATGCGCCCGCCCGACTGCCGCGGTCAGTTCGGAGAGCGTGGTGGTCACGACCACGGTGACCGGAAGACCGTTGTACTGTCCCAACGCCCCGGACGCCAGCATCGCCCGGCACACGGTCTGCAGCGCGTCGTGGGTGCGCTGCGGGGCGCTGCGGGCGTCGTTGGTGATCTGGTCCTGGGTGGGAACGCCGTCCACGCAGGGTTCGTCGTCGTCGGGATTGCAGTATCCGGGTGCGGCGAGTTTGGCGAAGACGGCGTCGAGCGTGGCCCTCAGTTCCGGATCGAGCCACCCCGTGATGCGGCTCATGCCGTCGAGTTCCTGACGCCCGATGGTGAGGCTGCGCTTGCGCGCGTGTTCTCGCTCGTCGTCGAGCGTGCCGTCCTGGTCGAGGTAGCCCATCAACTGGCGGGCGACCTTGCGCAACCCCTCCGGGGTCAGGCCGCCCGCGAGCCCCGCCAGCTGCGATTCGGCCGCTGACCGGGTGGCCGGGTCGACCTCCGCCGGGAGCTGCTCCATGAAGTCGCGGATCACCGTGACGTGTTCGGTGCCGATCTCCCCGCGGGCCTGCGCGGCTGCGGTTCCGGGTAGTTGCGGTTCCAGCGGTGCGCCGGTGACGCCGCGCCGCGGCCCGAGCGCAGCGGCCTCGGCGAGCCGACGGCCGGCATCGGGTCCGCTGATCCCCAGACGTTGGGACAGCACGGCCCGCCACGACTTGGCGCCCAGATCCTTCGGGGTGACCTGCGACTGCAGCTGAACCAGCAACGAGTTCTCGGCCGCGGGCTGGCGGCGGCGATGGCTTTCCAGCCGGTCCAGGACATCCAGAGCCTGCCCAGCCCCCAGGGCGTGAACCGGCATCGAGGCCAGCTTGTCCCACGCCAGCTCGAGCTCGTCCAGCGCGGCCATCACCGCCTCGACGTCAGGGGTGCGCATCTCCATGTATCGAACACTAGTTCGAGCCACCGACAAGAATTGCGCGTCGCCGCCTCGGGAATCAATTTGCAACGGTCTGCATAAACATGCACACTACTCTGGTGACTTCGGTGGCGGTGGCCGGCGCCAGTGGGTATGCCGGTGGAGAGATTCTGCGCCTGCTGCTCGGGCATCCCGGTTATTCGGACGGGTCGCTCACCATCGGGGCGCTCACCGCAGCGGCCAGTGCCGGCAGCCTGCTGGCCGAGCATCACCCACACCTGCTGCCGCTGAGCGAACGGGTCCTCGAGCCCACCGAGGTCGGCGTGCTGGCCGGGCACGACGTGGTGTTCCTGGCGTTGCCGCACGGCCACTCGGCCGAGATCGCCGGACAACTCGGGCCCGGGACCGTCGTCATCGACTGCGGCGCGGACTTCCGGCTGACCGACGCCGGCGACTGGACCCGCTTCTACGGCTCCGAGTACGCCGGCAACTGGCCCTACGGGCTTCCCGAACTGCCCGGCGGCCGGGACGCCCTGCGCGGCGCCACCCGCATCGCGGTGCCGGGCTGCTATCCGACCGCCGCACTGCTGGCGCTGCTGCCCGCGGTCGCCGCCGGACTGGCCGAACCGGCGGTCACCGTCGTCGCGGTCAGCGGCACCTCGGGGGCGGGCCGGGCGGCCAAGGTGGACCTGCTTGCCTCGGAGGTCATCGGTTCGGCGCGGGCCTACAACATCGCCGGCGTGCACCGGCACACCCCGGAGATCGCCCAGGGTCTGCGCGCGGTCACCGACCGGCCGGTCACGGTGTCGTTCACCCCGGTGCTCATCCCCACCGCCCGCGGCATCCTGGCCACCTGCACCGCCCCGACCGCGGCATCGACGGTTCAGATCCGCCAGGCCTACGAAAAAGCCTATGCGGCAGAGCCTTTCGTACACCTGCTGCCCGAGGGACGGCTGCCGCAGACCGGCTCGGTGATCGGCGGCAACGCCGCCCAGCTCGCGGTCGCCGTGGATGCCGACGCCGGTGTCCTGGTCGCCGTCTGCGCGATCGACAACCTGGTGAAAGGCACCGCGGGGGCGGCGGTGCAGTCGATGAACCTGGCGCTGGGCCTACCCGAGACCCAAGGCCTGTCGACGGTGGGACTGGCGCCGTGAGACTGCTGCGCACCCAGGGGGTCACCGCACCGGCCGGCTTCCGCGCCGCCGGGATCGCCGCCGGCATCAAGAAGTCCGGTGCCCCGGATCTGGCCCTGGTGTTCAACGAGGGCCCCGACCACGCCGCGGCCGGGGTGTTCACCCGCAACCAGGTCAAGGCCGCCCCGGTGCTGTGGACCAGCCAGGCGCTGACCACCGGCAGGCTGCGTGCGGTGCTGCTGAACTCCGGCGGCGCCAACGCCTGCACCGGGCCGCCGGGATTCCAGGACACCCACGCGTGCGCCGAGGCGGTGGCGCGAACGCTGTCCAACTGGGGCAGCGAGACCGGGGCCGTCGAGGTGGGGGTCTGCTCCACCGGCCTGATCGGCGACCGGCTGCCGATGGACCGCCTGCTGGCCGGCATCACCGAGATCGTGCACGAGATCCACGCCGGACTGCTCGGCGGAGACGACGCGGCCCGGGCCATCATGACCACCGACACCGTGCCCAAACAGGTTGCGCTGCATCACGCGCCGGACTCGGCGGAGAACTGGACGGTCGGCGGGATGGCCAAGGGCGCCGGCATGCTGGCCCCGTCACTGGCCACCATGCTGTGCGTGCTGACCACCGACGCGGTCGCCGACGCACCCGCCCTGCAGACCGCGCTGCGGCGGGCGACCGCGCGCACCTTCGACCGGCTCGACGTCGACGGCTGCTGCTCGACCAACGACACCGTGCTGCTGATGGCCTCCGGGGCCAGCGAGATCCGGCCCGCCCAGGAGCATCTCGATGACGCGGTGCTGCGGGTCTGCGAGGACCTGTGCGCGCAGTTGCAGGCCGACGCCGAGGGGGTGACCAAGCGGGTGTCGATCACCGTGGCCGGCGCGCCGAGTGAGGACGACGCCGTCGCCGCTGCCCGCGCCGTGGCCCGCGACAGTCTTGTGAAGACCGCGATGTTCGGCTCGGACCCGAACTGGGGGCGGGTGCTGGCCGCGGTCGGCATGGCGCCCTTCGAGCTCGACCCGGCCCGGATCGCGGTGTCGTTCAACGGGATCCCGGTCTGCGTCGACGGCGCCGGGGTGCCCGGGGCGCGCGAGGTGGACCTGTCCGGCCCGGACATCGCCGTTCGCGTCGACCTCAGACTCGGCGTCGGCGAGGCCACCATCCGGACCACCGACCTGTCGCACGCCTACGTCGAAGAGAACTCGGCCTACAGCTCATGACGCTGAATGCGCTGCGGGACAGGATCGTCGTCGTCAAGTACGGCGGCAACGCCATGACCGACGATGCGCTCAAGACCGCGTTCGCCGCCGACATGGTGGTGCTGCGCGACGCCGGCGTCCACCCGGTGGTGGTGCACGGCGGCGGCCCGCAGATCAGCGCGATGCTCAAGAGACTGGGCATCTCCGGGGAGTTCAGGGGCGGGTTCCGGGTCACCACCCCCGAGGTGCTCGACGTCGCCCGCATGGTGCTCTTCGGCCAGGTCGGCCGCGAACTGGTCAACCTCATCAACGCGCACGGACCGTACGCCGTCGGAATCACCGGCGAGGATGCCCGGACCTTCACCGCGGTCCGCCGCACCGTCACCGTCGACGGCGTGGCATGCGACATCGGCCTGGTCGGCGACGTCGACAAGGTCGATACCGCGCTGCTGACCGACCTGATCGGCGCCGGACGCATCCCGGTCGTCTCGACCATCGGACCCGACGCCGACGGTGTGGTGCACAACATCAATGCCGACACCGCCGCGGCCGCGGTCGCCGAGGCGCTGGGGGCGCAGACGCTGGTGATGCTCACCGACGTCGAAGGCCTCTACACCCGCTGGCCCGACCGCGACTCGCTGGTCAGCCGGATCGACACCGCCACCCTGGCCGGCCTGCTGCCCGCCCTGGAGGAGGGCATGGTGCCCAAGATCGAGGCCTGCCTGCGCGCGGTCGACGCCGGGGTGCCCAGCGCCCACGTCATCGACGGGCGGGTCGCCCACAGCGTGCTGAGCGTGCTGCGCGGCGAGCCCGCCGGAACCACGGTGGTGGCCCCGTGAACGTCCCGCTGCTGGAGCGCTGGCAGTCGGTGATGATGGACAACTATGGCACCCCGCCGCTGGCACTGGTCGCCGGGGACGGCGCGGTGGTCACCGACGCCGACGGCAACACCTACGTCGACCTGCTGGCCGGCATCGCGGTCAACGTCCTCGGCCACCGCCACCCGGCGATCATCGAGGCCGTCACCGCCCAGCTCCACACCCTGGGCCACGTATCCAACCTGTACGCCACCGAGCCCGGTGTCGCGCTCGCCGAGGCGCTCGTCGCCCACCTCGGCACCCCGGCCCGGGTGTTCTTCTGCAACTCCGGGGCCGAGGCCAACGAGGTGGCCTTCAAGATCACCCGGCTGACCGGACGCACCAAAATCGTTGCCGCCCAGGGCGCTTTCCATGGCCGCACCATGGGGGCGCTGGCGCTGACCGGCCAGCCCGCCAAGCAGGAGCCGTTCCGGCCGCTGCCCGGCGACGTCACCCACGTCCGCTACGGCGACACCGCGGCACTGCAGGCCGCGGTCGACGACGACACCGCGGCGGTGTTCCTCGAGCCGATCATGGGGGAGGGCGGCGTCGTCGTCCCGCCGGCCGGCTACCTGGCCGCCGCCCGCGAGATCACCGCCCGGCACGGCGCACTGCTGGTCCTCGACGAGGTGCAGACCGGGGTCGGGCGCACCGGAACCTTCTTCGCCCACCAGCACGACGGCATCAGCCCCGACGTGGTGACCATGGCCAAGGGCCTGGGCGGCGGCCTGCCGATCGGGGCGTGCCTGGCGATCGGCCCGGCCGTCGACCTGATGACCCCCGGCATGCACGGCAGCACCTTCGGCGGCAACCCGGTCTGCGCCGCGGCCGCCTGCGCGGTGCTGCGGGTGCTGGCCGAACAGGACCTGGTGACCCGCGCCGGACTGCTGGGCAAGACCCTGCACGACGGCATCGCGGCACTGCACCACCCGCTGGTCGACCACGTCCGGGGCCGCGGCCTGCTACAGGGGATCGTGTTGAGCGCCCCGCAGGCCAAGGCCGTCGAAACCTCCGCCCGCACAGCGGGATTCCTGGTCAACGCCGCCGCCCCCGACGTCGTCAGGCTGGCCCCGCCGCTGGTCGTCACCGACGCCCAGATCGAGGGTTTCCTGACCGCACTGCCCGCAATCCTGGACACCGCGGCGAGGGCATCGTGACCCGGCACTTCCTTCGCGACGACGACCTGACACCCGCCGAACAGGCCGAGGTGCTGGCGCTGGCCGCCGAACTCAAGTCATCCCCGTTCAGCCGGCGGCCGTTGGACGGCCCGCGCGGGGTGGCGGTGATCTTCGACAAGAACTCCACCCGCACCAGGTTCTCCTTCGAGATGGGTATCGCCCAACTTGGCGGGCATGCCGTCGTGGTGGACGGCCGGTCGACCCAACTCGGCCGGGACGAGACCCTGGCCGACACCGGCCGGGTGCTGTCGCGCTACGTCGACGCGATCGTCTGGCGGACCTTCGGCCAGGACCGGCTCGACGAGATGGCAGCGGCGGCAACGGTTCCGGTCGTCAATGCGCTCTCCGACCAGTTCCACCCCTGCCAGGTGCTGGCCGATCTGCAGACCATCGCCGAGCGCAAGGGCACGTGCAAGGGCCTTCGGCTGTCCTACCTCGGCGACGGCGCCAACAACATGGCCCACTCGCTGATGCTCGGCGGCGTCACCGCCGGACTGCACGTCACCGTCGCCGCGCCGGCCGGTTTCGCTCCCGACGCCTCCGTCGTGGCCGCCGCGCGGACCCGCGCCGCCGCGACCGGGGGCAGTGTCACCGTCACCGACGACCCGCAGGCCGCCGCGCGCGGCGCCGACGTCCTGGTCACCGACACCTGGATCTCGATGGGGCAGGAGAACGACGGCCTGGACCGGGTCGCCCCGTTCCGGCCCTACCAGGTCAACGCCGGACTGGTGGCCCATGCCCATCCGGAAGTCGTTGTGCTGCACTGCCTTCCGGCCCACCGCGGCGAGGAGATCACCGACGAGGTGATCGACGGCCCGCACAGCGCGGTGTGGGACGAGGCCGAGAACCGGCTGCACGCCCAGAAGGCGCTGCTGGTGTGGCTGCTGGAGAGGCGCCGGCGATGAAGTCCGAGGTCGCCGCCACCCGGGCCGGCCGGCAGGCGCGCATCGTCGCGATCCTGTCCGCCCGGCCGGTGCACAGCCAGAGCGAGCTGGCCGCGCTGCTGGCCGACGACGGCATCGAGGCCACCCAGGCGACGCTGTCGCGCGACCTCGAGGAACTCGGCGCGGTCAAGCTGCGCGGCGCCGACGGCGGGGTGGGGGTGTACGTCGTTCCCGAGGACGGCAGCCCGGTGCGCGGGGTGTCCGGCGGCACCGACCGGCTGCACCGGCTGCTCGGTGAGCTGCTGGTGTCCACCGACGCCAGCGCCAACCTCGCCGTCCTGCGCACCCCTCCCGGTGCGGCGCACTACCTGGCCAGCGCCATCGACCGGGCGGCCCTGCCCGAGGTGGTCGGCACCATCGCCGGCGACGACACCATCCTGGTGGTGGCCCGCGAGCCGATGACCGGCGCGCAACTGGCCGCCATGTTCGAGACCATCCGCTAAACCCCTGACTGCAAGGAGCACTTCATGAGCGAGCGCGTCATCCTGGCCTACTCCGGCGGATTGGACACCTCGGTGGCCATCAGCTGGATCGGCAAGGAGACCGGCCGCGAGGTCGTCGCCGTGGCCATCGACCTCGGCCAGGGCGGTGAGGACATGGAGGTGGTGCGCCGGCGGGCGCTGGACTGCGGCGCCGCCGAGGCCGTCGTGGTCGACGCCCGCGACGAGTTCGCCGAGCAGTACTGCCTGCCGGCCATCCAGTCCAACGCCCTGTACATGGACCGCTACCCGCTGGTCTCGGCATTGAGCCGGCCGCTGATCGTCAAGCACCTGGTGACCGCAGCCCGCGAGCACGGCGGCGGCATCGTCGCCCACGGGTGCACCGGCAAGGGCAACGACCAGGTGCGCTTCGAGGTCGGATTCGCCTCGCTGGCACCGGATCTGGAGGTGCTGGCCCCGGTCCGCGACTACGCCTGGACCCGGGAGAAGGCCATCGCCTTCGCCGAGGACAACGCCATCCCGATCAACGTCACCAAGCGTTCGCCGTTCTCCGTCGACCAGAACGTCTGGGGCCGGGCGGTGGAGACCGGCTTCCTCGAGCACCTGTGGAACGCCCCCACCAAGGACGTCTACGACTACACCGAGGACCCGACGCTGAACTGGAACACCCCCGACCAGGTGGTGGTCGGATTCGACCGCGGCGTGCCGGTCAGCATCGACGAGCGTCCGGTCACGGTGCTCGAGGCCATCGAGGAACTCAACCGCCGGGCCGGCGCGCAGGGGGTGGGCCGACTCGACGTGGTGGAAGACCGCCTGGTCGGCATCAAGAGCCGGGAGATCTACGAGGCCCCCGGCGCCATGGTGCTGGTGACCGCGCACACCGAACTCGAGCACGTCACCCTGGAGCGCGAACTGGGCCGGTTCAAGCGGATCACCGACCAGCGCTGGGGCGAACTGGTCTACGACGGCCTGTGGTTCTCCCCGCTGAAGACCGCCCTGGAGTCCTTCGTGGCCAAGACCCAGGAACACGTCACCGGCGAGATCCGGATGGTGCTGCACGGCGGCCACATCGCGGTGAACGGGCGGCGCAGCACCGAGTCGCTGTACGACTTCAACCTGGCGACCTACGACGAGGGCGACACCTTCGACCA
>NZ_JBBATF010000070.1:0-15033 GCF_040398885.1 Mycobacterium sp.
TGCGACACCGGCTTTAGGAGAGCCGTGCTCTATCCCCTGAGCTACGAGGGCGGACTGGCTGGCAGCTTACCGCGCCGGACACGCGGTCCCCGGCGGGCAGTCGCTCGGCCGCGGGTCGTTGCCCCGGACGTTCAGATGAGCGGGAGTTCGGCGATGAACTTTCCGGTCGGCTGCGTCGATCCGGTGCCCGGTTCGACGGTGAACGCCAACTCGGTCGAACCTCCGATGTCGTCCAGCACCGCCGTAGTCGACGGCGCGACCGCCTTCTCGTCCATGGTGCCCGCCGACGACGCGCCGGAGGGACTCACCAGCCACATCTGGTAGACGGTTCCCGGCGCCGGCGGGGGTACGTCGTTCATCACCAGCACCGCCGCGTTCCGGTCCCGCGAGAACACCACGGTCGCGGTGCCGCCGACCGGGATCGCGCCGGAGGCGGTGTGGACGTCGGGGGCGGTGAACACCTGCTGTGCGGTGGATTGCGGCGGGGGCGGGGAGGGCCGCACCGCCAGGCCGATGCCGACGGCGGTCAAACCGATCGTCAACGCCGCGGCGGCCGGGAGCACCGTCGTGCGCCAGCGCCCGGGGCCTCGGGTGGTCGCCGTCAGGGCGCGGACGTTGTCGGCGGCGATCGCCGACATCAGCCGCGTGCGCAACTCCGCCGGCGGGTCCTCGGCGTGGGCGGCCGACACCACGGCCATGGTTTCGCGGACCGCCCGAACCTCGTCGTAGAAGGCGTCGGCGGCCGGGAGCCCGGCGGTTGCCAGCCGGCCTTCGATCTCGTCCCGCTCGGCGTCGGACACCGCGTGCAAGGCATAGGGGACCGCCAGGTCCAGGAGTTCGCCGAAGTCGCCGGGTGCTCGAGTCATCGCCGCACCTCACCCCACGCCCAGACAGTTGCGCAGGCCGCGCATCGCGTCGCGCATCCGGGACTTCACGGTGGCCAGATTCGCCGACAGCCGGTCGGAGACCTGCACGTAGGTCATCCCCTGGTAGTAGGCGAGTTCGACGCACTCGCGCTGCACATCGGTCAGCCCGTCCAGGCAGGCCGCGACCCGCCGTCGTTCATCGCCGGAGATCACCGCGTCGGTGACGTCGTCGGTGTCCCGCTCGATCGTCGTCGCGCCATACCGGGAATTCCGCTGGGAAGCCGCCTGCTCGGCCCGCACCCGGTCCACGGCCCGGCGGTGCGCCAGGGTGAGAAGCCAGGCGAGTGCGCTTCCGGCTGCCGGGTCATAGCTCTGGGCCGTCCGCCACACCTGCAGGTAGACGTCCTGGGTGGTCTCCTCGCTGTAGCCGCGGTCCCGGAGAACGCGACACACCATCCCATAGACCCGCGAGCGGGTGGCGTCGTACAACTCGGCGAAGGCCGCCGTGTCCTGTTGGGCCACCCTGCGCAGCAGCGCGTCGAGCGCGGGCGTGCTCACCGGCGGGTGCCCCGGAATTTCGGTGCCATCGCCTCGAAGCGTAACCGGACGGTCCAGCAAACGGTTCACGATGTGGCCCAGGAACGATTCCGTGCCCCCCATCCGGGCGCCGGGGCATGCACAGCCCGGCGCGCGGCCCGCAGGTTCCACTCGTCGCGGGGCGCCGGCGGCAGCCCCCGCCAGCGCAGCAGCAGGGCTTGGAACCGCACGCTGACCCACGCCATCTGCGGGGCGAGCGGGTTGGTCATCTGGAGCAGCAGCACCCGGGCCACGCCGGCCCGGCGACGCGATCCGCGCCAGGTGGCCACCAGGGCGGCGTGGTTGTCGCGGTGCATCGAAACGGCGATGTCGAGTTTCTCCGCGGGGCGCGGGACCCGCACCAGGAAGTAGCCGTCGTCGCCGGCGAAGGGCGCATCGGTCTGGCTGTGGGGGACGGCGGTCGGTCCGTCCTCGGCCGGGGGGAGCAGAAAGGCGCGCCGCCGCCCGCCGGCGTCGTGCACCTCGGCGATGACGCAACGGGTCACCCCGGCCGAATCCTGGCACCAGAACAGGTTCAGCGGACTGAACGCCCGGCCGAGGACGCGGGGCATCAGCAGAGCGGTGACCCGACCGCCGGGGATGAACACGCCGTGCCGCGCCAGGAACGCGTCCACCCGTTGGCGCAGGGTGTCCCCCGGCGCGCCGTCGAAGTGGTCGGCCGCCTCGAACCGGGCGAACGGCCGCACCCACCGGGGGAGCCGGGGCAGGTCGTCGACGTCGACGTACCAGTTGTAGCTGCGATGCTCGGCGTAGTGCTGCACGGGTGATCGGTGCAGATGGGTGACCCGGATCGGGTAGAGCCCCGGCGTGAACTCAGTCCTGCGCCCGGAAGTCGCGAGATCGGTGGCCTTCACACCTTGGATTCGGAGCCGACGCCGCCTTGGATGGGAGTGTGACGCAAGTCTCTGACGGCTCAGGTGACGGTCAGATAGATCAGCGCCGCGTTGAGGGCGGTGATGAGTGCGGCGACCACCCAGGCCAACGCCGAGGTCAGCGGGTGGTTGGTGTCGGCGCCCATCAGGTTGCGGTCGCCGGTCAGCCGTACCAGCGGCACCAGCGCGAACGGAATGCCGAAGGACAACACCACCTGGGAGAGCACCAGCGCCCGGGTGGGGTCGATCCCGCTGGCCAGCACCAGCAACGCGGGGATCAGGGTGACCAATCGCCGGAGCAGGACCGGAAAAGTCTTGCGCAGCAGGCCCTGCATGATCATCGCGCCGGCGTAGGCGCCGACCGATGTCGAGGCCAGCCCGGAGGCCAGCAGGCCGACCGCGAACAGCCATGCGGCCCCCGAGCCGAGTGTGTCACCGACGGCGGCGTGCGCACCTTCGATGGTGTCGGTGCCCGGCACGCCCCGGAGGTTTGTCGCGGCGATCAGCAGCAGGGCCAGGTTCACCGCGCCGGCCACCAGCATCGCCATCGCGACGTCCCAGCGGGTGGCGTGGAGCAGCACCGCACGGTCACGGCCGGCGGCCGGGTGGCCGTGCCGGTCTCGGGCCAGGCCGGAATGGAGGTAGACCGCGTGCGGCATGACTGTGGCGCCCAGCATGGCGGTGGCCAGCAGCACGCTGTCGGCGCCGTCGAACCGCGGGATCAGACCGCCGGCCACCTCAGCCGGCGGTGGAGTGTTGATCACCAGACAGGACAGGAAGCCGATCGCGATGATCATCAGCATCCCGGTGATGATTCGTTCGAAAACCCGTTGCCCGCCCCGGTCCCCGATGCCCAGCAGCACCAGCGAGACCGCCCCGGTGATCGCACCGCCGAGCACCAGTGGAAGTCCGAAGAGCAGGTGCAGGGCCAGCGCGCCGCCGATGATCTCGGCCACGTCGGTGGCGATGGCGACCAGTTCGGCCTGAATCCAGTAGGCGATCCGGCGCGGTGTGCCGGTGCGGTCGCGCACCGCCTCGGGCAGCGTGCTCCCGGTGACCAGGCCGAGTTTGGCGCTGAGGTACTGCACCAGGCCGGCCATCACGTTGGCGACGACGATCACCCACACCAGCAGAAAGCCGAAACTCGATCCCGCGCTGACATTGGACGCGATGTTTCCCGGGTCGACGTAGGCGATCGCGGCGACGAACGCCGGCCCGAGCAGCGTCAAGCCCGGTTTCACCGGAAGCCGAGTCTCGGTCAGGGTCTACAAGCCTATCCAGAAACCGCCGCTGCCCAGCCCGAACACCGGTGTGCCCCAGCCGAATCCCCAGCCCCGGTCGGTGAAGGCCGGGTTGGGCGTGGTGGTGATCGCCGTGTGACCGGGGTTCACGCAGACCCTGGTGTTGGGGGCGGTGTTGGTGCAGACCGGCGCCGCGGCGGCGGGCACGGCAGACAGTACGGCGGTCGCGAGGACGATCAGCAGCGTGCGTGCCATGGCGTCCCTCCGTAGCGGTTCTGGTGACCGAATCCCCCTACGGACCAGCGTACAAGCCCTTGCCGGTCACCAGCGGAAGATCAAGGGTGGTGCAGATACCCGGTTGGGCCGACACCACGGCCGGGATCGCGTTGACGATCCGCATGGCGGTGGCCAGCACCCCGGCATGGTTGTGATCGCCGTTGGGGCTGGACAGGCACAGGTCGAGCGCGTAGCACGGTTCGCCGGTGATCTCGATGCGGTAGTTGCCGCCGGGTTGTGCGGGCTGCGGCCATTGCGGGCACAGGTCGTCGCGCAACCGGGTGATGTGTTCGAGCACCACCGCCGGCGCGCCGTTCACCAGGCCGATCACCTCGAATCGCAGAGCGGCGGCGGTTCCTTCGGCGATGTGCCCGGACGCGATGTCGAATGCCTCCGGTGCGGGTTCGCGGACGTACATCTCCTCCAGGCCGTCGAGTTCCAGACCCAGACCCGCCGCCAGTTGGCGCACCACCGATCCCCACCCGATGCCGAGCACCCCGGGTTGCAGCAGCATCGGGATCTCGTCCATCGGCTTTCCGAAGCCCATCACGTCGAACATCACCGTCGCGCTGTCGTAGGTCGCGTAGTTGACGATCTCCATGCAGCGCACCTGCTCGATGCTCTGGCAGGTCCCCATCAACGCCAGCGGAACGAGGTCGTTGGCGAAGCCCGGGTCGATGCCGTTGACGAAGAGGCTCGAGTTGCCTTGCCGGGCAGCCTCTTCGAGCGGTTTGATCATTTCCTCGGGGATCACCTGCCATGGCCACTGAAGGAAGACCGGGCCGCTGCCCACCACGTTGACTCCCGCGGCGAGGATGCGCCGGTAGTCCTCGAGGGCTTCCATCAGCCGGTTGTCGGCCATGGCGTTGTAGACCGCGCAGTCCGGCTTGGTGGCCAGCACGGCATCGAGGTCGGTGGTGGCCATGACCCCTGTCGCGGTGTCCAGTCCGACCAGTTCGGCGGCGTCCCTGCCGGCCTTGTCCTCCGAGGACACCCACACCGCGGTGAGTTCGTAGTCGGGGTTGGTGATGAGCGACCGCAGGGCGTGGCCGCCGACGTTGCCGGTGCCGATCTGTGCCACGCGGATGGGCCTCTTGCTCAATGTATTCGGCCTCATGTCAGCACTCCTTGTCGTCTGTTCACAGGTCCGGGATGGGCAGGTCCAGGTTGGGCACGATCAGCCCGCCGTCGACCTCGAGCATCTTTCCGGTCAGGAAACTGCCGGCCGCCGATGCGAGATAGACCGCCGCTGCGGCGATGTCGTCCGGCTCGCCGAGGCGGCGCAGCGGGGTGGCCTTCTCCATGGGCCGGCGCAGAGCGTCGTTGGACGCCACGATTTCCAGGGCCGAGGTCATGATCGAACCCGGCGCGATCGCGTTGACCCGGATCCGCGGGCACAGATCCAGCGCGCTGAGGCGGGTGTAGTGCGCCAGTGCGGCTTTGGCGGTGCTGTAGGCGGCGAAGCCGCGGCCGGCCAGCCGGCCCATGGTGGAACTGATGTTGATGATGTTGCCGCCGCCGGAGTGCTCCAGCATCAGCGGGACCGCGGCTACGGTGAGCGCGTGCGCGGTCAGCACATTGAAGGTGAAGGCGTCGCGCATCTCCTTCACGCCGGTGGTCATCAGCGCGTTGGGCATGCTGCCGCCGACATTGTTGACGACCACGTCGAGCCTGCCGAATGCGTCCACGGCCGCGCCGGCCAGTTCGGCGGTCCGCTCCGGTTGGGCCAGGTCGGCGACGACGACATGGGCACGTCGTCCCGCCGCCTCGACCTGTGCGGCGACGGCGTCAAGGTCTGATCGTGTCCTGGAGGCGATGACCACGTCGGCGCCGACTTCGGCGAAGGCGACCGCGATCGCGGCGCCCAGGCCGCGCCCGGCCCCGGTGACTACGGCAACTTGTCCGTCCAGACGGAACTTGTCCAGGATCATGCGGCTCTCTTCCCTCGTCAACGACCACCGTAACCAGGTGTCCGCCGGGACCGGACCCGAATGTCGAACATTTCTGTAACACGTTCTACTTCTTGGCGGGGGTCTTCCGCGCGGCGGCCTTGGCAGGTGCCTTCTTCGCCACTGCCTTGGCGGGGGCCTTCTTCGCGGCGGCCTTGGCAGGTGCCTTCTTCGCCGGTGCCGGCTCGGGCTCGGCCCGGCCTTCCCGTTCCTCGCGGCGGCGGCGCACGCTGGCCTCGAGCTTGGCCAGCAGGTCGGAGACGTCGTCTGTCTCGTCCAGTTTCGCGGGGGCTTCCGCGGTGGCGAAGGCCTCCCCGCCGGACAGCTTGGCCTCGACGAGTTCCTGCAACTGCTCCTGGTAGGTGTCGGTGTACTGCTCGGGATGGAAATCGTCGGTCATCGACTCGACCACCTGGCCGGCCATCTTCAACTCCGGTGCGCGGACTTCGACGTCGCCGTCCAGTGACGGGAAATCGGGGTCGCGGATCTCGTCGGGCCACAGCAGGGTGTGGATGACCATCACGTTGCGCTTGGAGAAGTCCTTGACCCGCAGCGCCGCCAGTCGGGTCTTGTTGCGCAGCGCGAAGTGCACGATCGCCACCCGGTCGGTCTCGCTGAGCGCTTTGGCAAGCAGCACATAGGATTTCGACGACTTGCCGTCGGGCTCCAGGTAGTAGCTCTTGTCGTACATGAGCGGGTCGATGTCGCTCGCCGGGACGAACTCCAGCACGTTGATCTCGTGGCTGCGTTCCTCGGGCAGGGTGGCGATGTCCTCCTCGGTGATCACCACGGTCTGACCGGTCTCGGACTCGTAGGCCTTGGCGATGTCGCGGTACTCCACCACGTCGCCGCACTCGGCGCACACCCGGCGGTACTGGATGCGGCCGTTGTCCTTGCCGTGCACCTGATGGAATTTCAGGTCGTGGTCCTCGGTGGCGCTGTAAACCTTCACCGGGACGTTGACGAGACCGAAGGCGACAGAACCCTTCCAGATGGAACGCATGCGACCAGTATGCCCAGCAATCGCCGGTAATCAGCCGACCGGCACGTTCTGCGGGGTCAGGCCGAGTGGAAGGACCGCGGGAAAGTTGCGCGGGGTCAGTCCCACTGGGAAGACCACCGGGAAGTTCGCCGGGGTCAGACCGGGCGGCAGGTTGGGGCCGGCGCCCGGGAAGTTGCCGGGCAGGAGCACGTTGGATCCGCGCAGACCGGGCGGCAGGTTCGGCCTGGCCCCCGGGAAGGCGCCGGGCAGTGGGACCAACTGCTCGTTGAGGGCTTCCACCGGTTCGGGGCTGCACTCACCGGCCTGCGCCACCTGGCCGCTGGTGCAGGCGGGAACCAGGATCTGCGGGTCGGCCGCGGCGGCGGGCGCCGCGGCCACCGAGGCTGCCGCGAGAGCCGCCAGCGACCGGATCACGCCGCCACGGTATCAGCCGGGTAATACCCTGGGACCGTGAACGAGGCGTGGTGAATCAGGTGTGGCCACCGGGGGCGACCAGCGGAGCCATGGTCAAGCTGACCAACCCCGACAAGGTGCTCTACCCGGCCGACGGAACCACCAAGGCGGACGTCTTCGCCTACTACACCGGTATCGCCGAGGTGATGCTGCCGCACATCGCCGGCCGCCCGGCCACCCGAAAGCGGTGGCCCAACGGGGTGGACGGGACGGCGTTCTTCGAGAAGGAACTGGCCAAGTCCGCGCCGTCCTGGCTGCACCGCGGCACGCTCGCGCACCGCTCCGGCGACACCGCCTACCCGATCATCGACAGCGCGACCGGGCTGGCTTGGATAGCGCAGCAGGCGGCGCTGGAAGTCCATGTGCCGCAATGGCGATTCGGTCCCGACGGGCGGCCGGGACCGGCCAATCGGCTGGTTTTCGACCTGGATCCCGGCGAGGACGTCACCATGACGCAGCTGGGCGAAGTGGCGCACGCCGTCCGCGAGCTGATGGACGACATCGGGTTGCGGGTCTTCCCGCTCACCAGCGGGAGCAAGGGCCTTCACCTGTACGCACCGCTGGCCGAGCCGATCAGCAGCGCCGGAGCGGCGGTGCTGGCCCGCAAGGTCGCGCAGCAACTCGAGCAGAGCATGCCCGCACTGGTGACCGCCACCATGACCAGGAGCCGGCGGGCCGGAAAGGTGTTTCTGGACTGGAGCCAGAACAACGCCGCGAAGACGACGATCGCGCCGTATTCACTGCGCGGCCGGCAGACGCCGACGGTCGCCGCGCCCCGCACCTGGGACGAGATCGGCGATCCCGGACTCGAACAGCTGCAGTACGAGCAGGTGCTGGCCCGGGTGGCGCAGCACGGCGACCTGCTGGCGGGGCTGGACGATCGGCCCGCCGACGGGCTGACCAAGTACCGCAGTATGCGCGATGCGGCCAAGACGCCCGAGCCGGTCCCGAAGGCGACTCCCGCCCGGTCCGCGCCGAAGGGGGACCGGTTCGTCATCCAGGAGCACCGCGCCCGCAGGCTGCACTACGACTTCCGCCTCGAACGCGATGGGGTTCTGGTGTCCTGGGCGGTGCCCAAGAACCTGCCCGACACCCCGGCGGCCAACCACCTCGCGGTGCACACCGAGGACCATCCCCTGGAGTACGCCACCTTCGAGGGCACCATCCCCAAGGGCGAGTACGGCGGCGGCCGGGTCACGATCTGGGACTCCGGCACCTACACCGCCGAGAAGTTCGACGTGACCGGCGCCCAGGGGGGCGAGGTGGTCGTCGACCTTCGGGGCCAACGGATCTCGGGCCGTTACGCGCTGATCCAGACCAAGGGCGACCAGTGGCTCGCACACCGGATGAAGGAGCAGCCCACCGACCACGTCCGCGATCTGGCGCCCATGCTCGCCACTCTCGGATCGGTGGACAGGCTCACCTCGGCGCAGTGGGCCTTCGAGGGCAAGTTCGACGGGTATCGGCTGCTGGTCGAGGTCGACCACGGACGCCTGGTGCTGCAGACCCGCAACGGCCGCGACGTCACCCGCGAATACCCCCAATTGCAGAAGCTGGCAACAACTTTGGCCGATCACCACGTCATTCTCGATGGTGAGGCCGTCGCACTCGACACCCACGGCGTGCCGAACTTCACCGAGATGCAGAACCGGGCACGCGCCGCGCGGGTCGAGTTCTGGGCCTTCGACATCCTCAGCCTGGATGGGCGATCGCTGATGCGGGCAAAGTATCGGGACCGCCGCAAGGTGCTGGAAACCTTCGCTGAGGCAACGGGTCTGATCGCCCCGCCACTTCTCGACGGCGACGGCCCCGAGGCGCTGGCCTACTCCCGCAAGCGAAAGTGGGAGGGTGTGGTCGCCAAGAAGTGGGATTCCACCTACCAGCCCGGCCGGCGGTCGGCGGCCTGGATCAAGGACAAGAACTGGAACACCCAGGAGGCGGTGATCGGCGGGTGGCGCAAGGGCGAGGGCGGGCGCTCCAGTGGGATCGGCGCACTACTGCTCGGCATTCCCGAGGACGGCGGCCTGCGGTTCATCGGCCGGGTCGGGACCGGGTTCACCGAGAAGGATCTGGCCGCACTCAAAGCGACCCTGGCGCCGTTGCACACCGAGTCCTCACCGTTCCACCCTGCCCTGCCCCGCAAGGAGGCCAAGGACGTCACCTATGTGCGTCCGGCACTGGTGGGGGAGGTCCGCTACGGGGAGATGACCCCGGACGGACACCTGCGGCATCCGAGCTGGCGCGGACTGCGCCCGGACAAGGCACCGTCCGACGTCGAATGGGAATTGTCGCAATAGCTGCGACCTTGCGCAAAGTAGAACCAGTTGGGGTATAGGGCTTTCGGTCGGTCGATGATTCCCGACACCATCCTTCCGAAAGCCATGCCGCACAGCGCCGCCGCTACCGTGATCAGGATGCCCTCGCGCAAGGAGATATTCACCAAGGCCAGCACGAACATGCCTGCGATCGCAGATTGATCCGCAGCAGACCGCCACCATCCTGTGGGCAATCTGGAAGGGCATCATCAGCCCTGGCCTGGCGACAAGACGATCTCCGGCAGAACCCGGACGCACTAGCTGAACTGATCGAGAAGGCGGCCGACCTGGTCAGCTACGGACTGCGTGTGCGGTTGTTCCGAGTCGACGGTTTACAGAACTTCATTGAAGGCTCCACTTCATTGAAGGCTCCTTTTTTATCGCCGCATCGCTGCTGACTCGGCCGCATCTGGGCTCCTCCGGATGTGGCCTGCCACGCCAGGAACACCGCACATTTCACACGTGAGATCAGTTCGTGGTTGGTGGCGTCGGGTTAAAGGGTGTGTACCACCACCAGTCGGCGCGTTCCCCGGTCGGCCCGGGACACGGTGGAACATCCGGTGGGGGTGTGGTCGGGGGCCTGGCCAATGACCCATGCCCGAGGGTTGACCCCGAGGCGTCGGTGACCACGAGGCGATCGGCGGGACCGGTGATGGTGATGCCACCGCTATGGTGCAGCCGGTGATGGAACGGGCACACCAGAACCAGGTTGGCCGGCTCGGTGGGGCCGCCGTCCTCCCAGTGCCGGATGTGGTGGGCATGCAGGCCACGGGTGGCGCCGCAACCCGGAACCGCGCAGGTGGGGTGGCGGTGCTCGAGAGCACGGCGGAGCCGGCGGTTGACCGTGCGGGTTGTTCGCCCGGCACCGATGACCCGGCCGTCACGTTCGAACCAGACCTCGCAGGTGGCGTCACAGGTGAGGAATTGCCGCTCGGCGTCGGTGAGCAGCGGTCCCAGATGCAATGCACCGGTGCGTTTTTCGACGTCGACGTGTACCACCACGGTGGTGCGTTGCCCGTGCGGGCGGCAGGCCGTCTCGGCGTCCCAGCCGACCTCCACCAGACGCAGGAACGCCGCGACGGTGTCGGGCATCGGCGACCGCTGACCGGATGGGGCTTCCTCACCGCCGTCGCCGTGGTTCTGCTTCCATTCCCCGATCAGTGCATCGAGATGTGACTGCAACGCCGCGTCGAACGTCGCCGCCTCATCGTGCGGAAGGGTGATCCGCCAACTCGTGGACGTCTCGTTGCAGGTTTTGGTGATCCCCCGCTGCGGTTGAGGCCGAGTGCTCGGGTCCGGTCGTGGCTCGAGCCGGACCGCGGTGCGCAGCTGGTTGACCGTCGCGACCGCGGCCAACTCGGCGTAATGCGCATCCGAGCCCGCACCGGCACCCCCGGCGATGACGCCGACCTGGTCCAGCGACAGCCGGCCCTCCCGCATGCCCTGGGCGCAGCGCGGGAACTCCTCGAGCCGGTGGGCGATGGCCGCGATCGTGTGGGCGTTGGCCGATGAGCAGCCGGTCCTCCAGGCCACCAACGCCGGGATCGACCGCGCCCCGGTGTTGCCCCACAGATCGTCGTGATCGACCTCGGCGATGATCTCGACGATGCGCCCGTCGATTGCGTTGCGCTGACCGGTCAACTCCGCAAGCTCGTCGAACAGCGCCTCCAGCCGCTGCGCGGGAGACATCCCGGCGTCGGCCGGAGATGTTGCGGTGGAGGACATGAGCGCATCATCACAGAGGGGTATGACATTGATGCTGTCATGGCGGCCCCATCAGGCGGCAAGGCCGCTACGTGGCCGCCGCCTTCGAGTTGGCATCCAGGGTTACCAGGTGCCGCTTCCATCTTGTCCGCTGCCGCCCGGCTGACCGCCGTTGCCACCCGCGCCGCCCTTGGTGTCACCGAGAAGGCTCAGCGCCGAACCGCCGGTGCCGCCGGACTGGCCGACGCTGCCGTTACCGGCGGCGCCACCGGTGGCGTCGGCTCCGAACGAGAAGGCGTGGCCACCGTTTCCGGCGCTACCGCCCAGGCCGATCGTCGAGCCACCGCCGTTACCGCCGGCGCCGCCGGTTGCCGGGCCCACCGGCGCCGCCCGCGCCCCAGAGGGACCCGCCGCGGCCGCCGGTTCCGCCCGTGCGGTCACCGGAGAGGCCGCAGGATCGGCCGCAGGGCGTCCAGCACGCCGGCGTCCTCGATGGTCGACGGAACCGGTTCGTCGTGCCCGTCGGCGATGCCGCGCATGGTTTTGCGCAGGATCTTGCCCGACCGGGTCTTGGGCAGAGCCGGCACGATGTCGACGGTGTTGAAGCAGGCGACCGCGCCGATCGAATGGCGCACCGCCGCAACCAGTTCGACGGCCAGGCCGTTCCCGGACGCGCCGGACTTGAGCACCACGAATCCGCGGGGAACCTGGCCTTTGATCTCGTCGGCCACGCCGATCACCGCGCACTCGGCCACCGCCGGGTGCGCTGCCACCACCGCTTCGATCTGACCCGTGGACAACCGGTGGCCGGCGACGTTGATGACGTCGTCGATGCGGCCCATCACGAACAGGTAGCCGTCTGCGTCCAGGTAGCCGCCGTCGCCGGTCAGGTAGTAGCCGGGGTGCTCGCACAGATAGGACGCCTCGAACCGGGCGTCGTCCCCCCACAGGGTGGGCAGCGTGCCGGGCGGCAGGGGTAGCCGGATGCAGATCGCGCCCTCCTGCCCGCGTTCGCACCCCGACCCGTCCGGGTGCAGGACTCGCACGTCGTATCCGGGCATCGGCACCGTCGGAGATCCGGCTTTGAGTGGAAGCTGTTCGGCGCCAACCGGATTGGCGGCGATCGCCCACCCGGTCTCGGTCTGCCACCAGTGGTCGATCACCGGGATGCCGAGCACCTCGGTTGCCCAGGCGTAGGTGTCGGGGTCCAGTCGCTCGCCAGCCTGGAACAGGTAGCGCAGCGACGACAGGTCGTGGCGCCCGATGTGCGATCCGGTCGGGTCCTCCTTGCGGATCGCCCGCAGCGCCGTCGGCGCGGAGAACAGCACCTTGACCCCGTACTCCGCGGCCACCCGCCAGAACGCACCCGGGTCGGGGGTGCCGATGGGTTTGCCCTCGTAGAGAACCGTCGTCGCGCCGGCCAGCAGTGGCCCGTAGACGATGTAGGAGTGGCCCACCACCCAGCCGATGTCGGAAGCCGCCCAGAACACCTCGCCGGGTCCGACGCCGTAGATGTTGCGCATGCTCCAGGTCAGCGCGACGGCGTGGCCGCCGTTGTCCCGGACGATGCCCTTGGGCTTGCCGGTGGTCCCCGAGGTGTAGAGCACGTAGAGCGGGTCGGTCGCGGCCACCGGCACCGGGGCGACGGGCTGCGCGCCGGCCATCAAGGGTTCCCAGTCGTGGTCGCGGCCGTCGACCAGATCGCAGCGGCGCTGGTCGCGCTGCACGATCACGCAGGCCCGCGGTTGGTGGTCGGACCGGGTCAGCGCATGGTCGAGCATCGGCTTGTACTCGACCACCCGGGCGGGTTCGATCCCGCAGGACGCCGAGACGATGACGACCGGTTGGGCGTCGTCGATCCGGGTTGCCAACTCGTGGCTGGCGAACCCGCCGAAGACCACCGAGTGCACGGCGCCGATGCGGGCGCAGGCCAGCATCGCCACCACCGCCTCGGGGATCATCGGCATGTACACCACCACCCGGTCACCCTTGCCGACCCCCAGCCCGCGGAGCACCCCGGCGAAACGCGCCGTCTGGTCGAGCAATTCGCGATAGGTGTAGGTGCGCTTGGTGCCGGTCACCGGGGAGTCGTAGATCAGCGCGGGCTGATCGCCACGCTGACCGATGTGCCGGTCCAGGGCGTTGGCGCAGGTGTTCAACTCCGCGTCGGGGAACCACCGGTAGAACGGGGGATCGGTGTCGTCGAGGACACGCTCGGGTTGCCTGGTCCAGGTGACGGCCTCGGCGGCGCCGGCCCAGAAACCCGCCGGATCGTCGATGCTGGACTGGTAGAGCTCACGGTAACCACCCACGGATAGCACCGTAGCGAAGCGTCGCCTCCACGCCGGGACTGCCGGCGTCCGGCCCGCGACGGGTCTTAGGGGTTCGCCTTGGCGATGACGTTCTCGGCGAACCACTCGAGATTGCGGATCTTGGCATCAAGCGGCTCGGTATCCGCTCCGTCGATGTAGGGAATGCGGAAACCGACGATCACATCGGTGACGCCCTTGTCCTCCAGTCGCTTAACCCCGTCGACGGTGAAACCGTCTATGGAGATGACGTGGATCTGGAAGTCCTTGTCGGCGGTGCCTTCCTCGTCGCGGTAGCGCTTCAGCCTGGCCAGCAACTCGTCGAGATCCTCGTTTCCGCCGCCGTGCATCCAGCCGTCGTTGCGGGCGGCCCGGCGCAGCGCGGCGTCGGCGTGCCCGCCGATCAGGATCGGGATCGGCTGGGTGGGCGCCGGGGTCATCTTGATCTTGGGGATCTCGTAGAACTCGCCGTGGTATTCGAAGTAGTTCCCGGAGGTCAGGCCGCGGATGATGTCGATGCACTCGTCCATCCGCCTGCCTCGCTTGGCGAACGGGACCCCCATGATCTCGTAGTCCTCCGGCCACGGACTGGTTCCGACACCGAGTCCCACCCTGTTGCCGATCAGCGCGGCCAGTGAGCCGGCCTGCTTGGCAACCAGTGCCGGAGGGCGGATCGGCAGCTTGAGGACGAAGAAGTTGAAGTGCAGGTTGGTCGTCACCGCCCCGAGAGCCGCGGTGAGGATGAACGTCTCGATGAAGGCCTTCCCGTCCAGGAACTCCCGGTTGCCATCCGGGGTGTAGGGGTACTTCGCATCCGATTCGAAGGGGTAGGCGATGCTGTCCGGGATGGTCATCGCGTGATATCCGGCGGCGTCGGCCGCTTTGGCCAGGGGGATGTAGTAACTCGGGTCGGTCATCGCTTCGGCATAGGTGAATCGCACCAGCCAATCCTAGAACGTGTTCTAGTTCCGGGCGCAAGGTTTCCGATGCCCGGCTTGGCCCCCCGTCGTCGACCCATCATCGAGCCGGCGCGCCGGTGGGCCCGATCAGCCCTAGCCGGCCGAGAGTGCCTCACGCTGAATGGCCACCCACGCAATGATCTTGCCGGCGTCTTTGAGGGGGAACATCCGCCAGTTCATGATGAACGGCGTTCCGTCCTTCCGGTAATTGACCGCGCGGCCCTCGAACCGTCCGCCGGATTTGATTGCCGCCGCCAGGCGGTCGATCACCTTCCGGTCGGTGCCGGGGCCTTGGAGGATGCGGGGGTCCTTGCCGATGACTTCGGCGGGGTCATGTCCGGTGAGCTTTCTGAACGCCTTGTTGGCGTAGATGATCTGGCCCCTGGCCGTGGCGTCGGTGACGAGAATGGCGTCGAAGCTGTTGTCAGCGAGCAACTTAAGCAGCGCCAGGCCGCCCTTTTCCGAACCCAGTGCGTCAATCAGTGACGA
>NZ_JBBATF010000071.1:0-14759 GCF_040398885.1 Mycobacterium sp.
ATCTACCTGATCCAGAACTTCCCGGACCTGACCTCGCCGGCCGCGGCCGTGGCCGGCAACACCGCCATGGCACGACTGCAGTCGGCGCAGCCCCGGTTCGTCCGTCGCAGCTACCAGGCGCTCGACCTGTGAGCCTCGCGGCCGGACTACCCGTCTGGGTCCGCGTCCCGCACCGCCGCTTGGGCGGCGCGGATCTGCGGCGTCAGCAACATGATCTGTCCGAGCACGCCGTTCACGAAGCCCGGGGATTCGTCGGTGGACAGTTCCTTGGCCAGCCGGACCGCCTCGTCCACCGCGACCGGTTCGGGCACGTCCCCGGCGTGCAGCAGTTCCCACACCGCGACCCGCAGGATCGCCCGGTCCACGGCCGGCAGCCGCTCCAGCGTCCAGCCCTGAAGGTGCGCGCTGATCAACTCGTCGATGTGGTCGCCGTGCTGGGTCACCCCGCGGGCGACGGCCACGGTGTAGGGGTTGAGCCCGGACACGTCCCGGTCGGACTCGGCCAGCGCGGAGCGCGCGGCGGCCACCTCCGCCGGAGACAGCCCACGGGCCTCGGCCTCGAAGAGGAGATCGACGGCGCGCTTGCGGGCCTGGTGTCTGCCTACCTTGCGCTCAGCCACAGTCAGGCATTGACTCTGCCCAGGTAACTGCCGTCGCGGGAGTCGACCTTGAGCTTGTCCCCGACATTGATGAACAACGGGACCTGAATCTCGGCGCCGGTCTCCAGGGTGGCCGGCTTGGTGCCGGCGCTGGAGCGGTCGCCCTGCAGGCCGGGCTCGGTGTGGGCGACCTCGAGTTCGACGGTGACCGGCAGTTCCAGATACAGCGGTGCGCCCTCGTTGAAGGCGATCTGCACCGGCATGCCCTCCAGCAGGAAGCCCGCCGAGTCGCCCACCAGCGACTCCGGCAGCGGATGCTGTTCGTAGTCCTCGCTGTCCATGAAGACGAAGTCGCTGCCGTCGCGGTAGAGGTAGGTGGCGTCGCGGCGGTCGACGGTGGCCGTCTCCACCTTGACCCCGGCGTTGTAGGTCTTGTCGACCACCTTGCCGGACAGCACGTTCTTCAGCTTGGTCCGCACGAAAGCCGGGCCCTTGCCGGGCTTGACGTGCTGGAACTCGGTGATCTGCCACAGCTGGCCGTCGATGTTGAGCACAAGGCCGTTCTTGAAATCGGCAGTGGTCGCCACGGGGGAAGCTCTCCTCGCATTGGAGTTCGATGTCCTGCGGCAGCTTACCCGGGCGCGGACGTCGGGCCGTCGTCGCTGGTCACCGTCAGCTCAGGACCGTCAGTTCCCTGGGGAAACGGGACAGCGGTTCCGGGTCCCGCGCGCCGACCGCCAGGGTGTCCTCGATACGCACGCCCCCCCGATCCGGAAGGTACACACCGGGTTCCACCGTCACCACCGACCCCGCCAGCAGCACCCCGTGAGCAGCGGAGTTGATTCCCGGCGCTTCGTGGATCCGCAGGCCGACCCCATGACCCAGGCCGTGTCCGAAGTGCTCGCCGTAGCCGGCGTCGGCGATGACCCGCCGCGCGGCGCCGTCCACCTCCGCCAGGGCCGCCCCCTGCTCCGCGGCCGCCACCCCGGCCTGCTGGGCGGCCGCGACCAGGTCGTAGATCTCCCTCTGCCAGGCCGCGGCCCTGCCGAGCACGAAGGTGCGGGTCATATCCGAGTGGTAGCCGGCGACGAGTGCCCCGAAGTCGATCTTGACGAAGTCGCCGCGGGCCAGCACCGCGTCGGTCGGCCGGTGGTGCGGGACCGCGGAGTTGACGCCGGAGGCGACGATCGTCTCGAACGACGGCCCGTCGGCGCCGCGGTCGACCATCAGTGCCTCCAGTTCGCGGGCCACCGATTTCTCGGTGCGTCCCGGGCGCAGCCCGCCGCCTTCGACCAGTTCGGCCAGCGCCGCGTCGGCGGCCCCGCAGGCCAGCCTCAGCAGCGCCACCTCGCCGGCGTCCTTGACCTCGCGCAGCGCCTCCACGGTCCCCGGGGCGCGCACCAACTCGCCCCGCCGGTCGGCCAGTTCGCCGGCCAGCGCGTCGAAACCGTCGACGGTGACGACGTGGCTCTCGTATCCGATCCGCCGCGCGCCGGCCTCCGCCGCCCGGGCGACGAGGTGGCGGCCGCAGGACCGCTCGATCGCGGTGAGCAGGTCCGGAGCCTGCCGCGCCGCCTGGGTGCGGTACCGGGAGTCGGTGGCCAACACCGGAGCCGTGTCGTCGGCGAACACCAGCAGCGCCGCGTTGGAGCCGGTGAACCCGCTCAGATAGCGGACATTGACCAGGTCGCTGACGATCATGGCGTCCAGCCCCGCCGCTGCCAGACACGCCGCCAGCCGGTTCCGACGTTGGCAATGTGTCACGGTGGGTGACGGTACTCGCTAGGCTGACTCTCCGTGACGACGTGGTTGCCGCGCGGAATCCTTTTCGCGATCGGGATGGTGGTGGTCAGGATTGCCCAGGGCAGTCTGATCAACGCCTCCCCCACCAACGCCGGCACCATCAGCTTCGCCCTCTGTGGGCTGCTCGGTCTGGCCGCCCTGCTCTGGGGTCTGATCGACGGTCTGGCCGACGCCCGGAAGAACGAGGATCCGGACCGCCGCCGCGACCTGTCCATGCGCTGGATGCTGGCCGGTTTGATCGCCGGGGTGGTCAGTGGGCTGGCGACCTGGATCATCTCGCGGTCCTACGACGCGGTGTACGTCGACAGCCTCGGCCCGGAACTGGCCGTCTTCCCGGCCTTCACCGCCCTGCTGGTCTTCATTCCGGCGACCATCGGCACCGCCGCGGGCCGCTGGCTGGTGGACCGCCGGCGCCCGCCGAAGCCCCGCCAGCGGATGCCCGGGACTGCTCGCGACGACGTGTTCGCGGCGGCTCTCGCCGAGGATCCCGCCGCCCGGTACGCCTCGACCGAGCGCAGCGAGGAGACCTGGCGCCAGGAGTACCGGGAGGCCAACCGGGAACGGCATGAGGACATCGAACGGCGCATTCACGACCACGAACGCATCGAGGAATAGGCCGGATCCCGGCCTGTGGTCTCTTCAGGCGGTGATTTCAGGCGTTGGCGGCCAGATACCGCAATGCCAGCAGGTAGCCCTGCACCCCGAGACCGGCGATCACCCCGGTGGCCACCCCGCTGAGGTAGGAATGATGCCGGAAGTCCTCGCGCTTGTGGACGTTGGAGATGTGCACCTCGATCAGCGGCGCGCGCAACTCCGCGCAGGCGTCGCGCAAAGCGACCGAGGTGTGGGTCAGTCCGCCCGCGTTGAGGATCACCGGGTCCCCGGCGTCGGCGGCGGCGTGCACCCAGCCGATCAACTCGGCCTCGCTGTCGCTCTGCCGCACGACGGCCGACATTCCGAGTTCGGCGGCCTCGGATTCGATCATCGCCACCAAGTCGTCGTGGCTGATGCGGCCGTACACCTCCGGTTCGCGCCGGCCGAGCCGGCCCAGGTTCGGGCCGTTGAGGACGAGGACGGTCACCGGTTGGACACCTCCGCGTAGGCGGCCGCCAGCAGGGCCGGGTCCGGCCCCTCCAGGCGGCCGGGTTTGGCCAGGCCGTCGAGAACGACGAATCGCAATGTGCCAGAACGGGTCTTCTTGTCCCCTGCCATGTACTTGAGCAGATCGGGAAGGGCGTCGGCGTCGTAGGACACCGGCAGGCCCAACGCCGTGAGGATGTCGCGATGCCGTCGCACCGAGGCATCGTCGAGACGGCCCGCGAGCCGGGCCAGCTCCGCGGCGTAGACCAGACCCACCGCGACCGCCGCACCGTGGCGCCACCGGTAGCGCTCGCGGCGTTCGATCGCGTGGGCCAGGGTGTGCCCGTAGTTGAGGATCTCGCGCAGCGAGGATTCCCTCTCGTCGGCGGCCACCACGTCGGCCTTGACCTGGACGGCGCGCCGGATGAGTTCGGGCAGCACATCTCCGGCCGGATCGAGGGCCGCGTCCGGGTGGGCCTCGATCCGGTCGAGGATCACCGGGTCGGCGATGAATCCCGCCTTGACGACTTCGGCCATGCCCGCGACCAACTCGTTGCGCGGCAACGTCTTGAGCAGGTCCAGGTCCACCACCACGGCGGCGGGTTGGTGGAACGCGCCGACCAGGTTCTTCCCGGCATCGGTGTTGATGCCGGTCTTCCCGCCGACCGCGGCGTCGACCATCGCCAGCAGGGTGGTGGGCACGTGCACGATGTCGACGCCGCGCAGCCAGGTGGCGGCAACGAAGCCGGCGACGTCGGTGGCGGCCCCGCCGCCGAGGCTGACGACGGCGTCCTTGCGCCCCAGCCCGATGCGGCCGAGCACCTCCCAGATGAACCCGACCACGGGCAGGTCCTTGCCCGCCTCGGCGTCGGGCAACTCGATGCGGTGGGCGTCGACTCCGCTGCCGGACAACTGTTTTCGGATGAGTTCGGCGGTGTCGGTCAGCGCGGGCTGATGCAGGATCACCACCTTGTGGCGGGAGCCGAGCAACTCGGCGACGGTGTCGAGCAGACCGGATCCGATGATGACCGGGTAGGGCGGATCGACGTTGACGTCGATGGTCACGGTGTCGCTCACTCGCGTGCTCCGGCCCGGCGGGCCAGGGTGGCCGGGCTGACCGGGCCGCCCTCGGCCGGCGCCGTCGGGGAGGCGGTCGACGGGGCGGGACCGCTGCGGGAGGTGCCGCTGTCGGCGTTGCGCCGCCACGGCGGTCGCCGCCGCCGCGGGGCAGGCGGATTCTCGAGGCGTCCGACGAGATCGCGGACGACCGCACCGGGATTGCGCCGGTTGGTGTTGAGCCGGATGGTGGCCACGCGCCGGTAGAGCGGTACCCGCTGACCCATCAGTTCGCGGTACTTCTCGGCCCGGTCCGACCCGGCCAGCAGCGGCCGCGCCGTGCTGCCACTGGTTCGGCGCACCCCCTCGGCCGCACTGATCTCCAGGTAGACCACGGTGTGGCCGGACAGCGCCTCGCGCACTGCCGGCGTGGTGACCGCGCCTCCGCCCAGCGACAGGATGCCGTCGTGATCGCGCAGGGCATCCCGGATCACCTCTTCCTCGAGGCGCCGGAATCCGGGTTCCCCCTCCTCGGCGAAGATCTCGGCGATGGTGCGTCCGGTGCGCCCTTCGATCGCGGCGTCGGTGTCCAGCAGCGCGAGCCCCATCGCCTTGGCCAGCCGCCGCCCGATGGTGGACTTTCCCGAACCGGGCAGTCCGATCAGCACGGCCTTGGGCGCCATCACGCGATCCCGACGGCCGAACCGCCTTCGCGTGCGGCGATCTCGTGCAGATAGCCCTCGATGTTGCGGCGGGTCTCGGCCAGCGAGTCGCCGCCGAATTTCTGCAGCGCCGCGCGGGCCAGCACCAGAGCCACCATGGCCTCCACGACCACTGCGGCCGCCGGCACCGCGCAGACGTCGGAGCGCTGATGGATCGCCACGGCCGCCTCACCGGTGGCCATGTCCACCGTGGACAGCGCGCGCGGAACGGTGGAGATGGGCTTCATGGCGGCCCGCACCCGCAGCGGCTGACCGTTGGTCATCCCGCCCTCCAGGCCGCCGGCCCGGTTGGTGGAACGCAGCACACCGTCGGGGCCGGGGAACATCTCGTCGTGCGCCCCGCTGCCGCGCCGACGGGCGGTCTGGAAGCCGTCGCCGATCTCCACCCCCTTGATGGCCTGGACACCCATCACCGCGGCGGCCAGTTGGCTGTCGAGGCGCTCCTCACCGCTGGTGAAGGAACCCAGGCCGACCGGCAGGCCGTGGGCGACGATCTCCACGACCCCGCCCAGGGTGTCGCCGTCCTTCTTGGCGGCCTCGATCTCGGCGATCATCGACTCCTCGGCTGCCGCGCCGAACGCCCGAACCGGGCTCTCGTCGATCCGTGGCAGGTCGGCCGGGGCGGGCGGCGGCCCGTCGTAGGGTTCGGAGGCGCCGATGGAGACGACGTGGGAGACCACCTCGACACCGAGTGCCTGCCGCAGGAACGCCCGGGCGACGGTCGCCGCCGCCACCCGGGCCGCGGTCTCCCGGGCGCTGGCCCGTTCCAGGACCGGCCGGGCGTCGTCGAAGCCGTACTTGAGCATCCCGGCGTAGTCGGCGTGGCCGGGCCGGGGCCGGGTCAGCGGAGCGTTGCGCGCACCGCCCTCCTGGTCGAGGAGGCTCGCGTCGACCGGGTCGGAGGCCATCACGGTCTCCCACTTGGGCCACTCGGTGTTGCCGATCTCGATGGCGATCGGCCCGCCGAGGGTGCTGCCGTGCCGCACCCCGGCGAGCACGGTCACCTCGTCCTGCTCGAATTTCATCCGCGCGCCGCGGCCGTACCCGAGGCGGCGGCGGGCCAGTTGGGCGGCGATCTCGGAGGAGGTCACCTCGACGCCGGCCACCATGCCTTCGACCACGGCTACCAGCGCGCGGCCGTGAGATTCCCCGGCGGTGATCCATCGCAACACGGGATCATCTTCCCACGTCGGCGACTGCCGACCCAATCCGCGGGGTCACGATTCGGGGCGGGGATTCACAGCACAGCCGGCGCCGCGGCAAGCAGGCTCGCCGCGCACATCGAAATGCCGTGCGGGACGGCCAGGCCCCGCCGGAATCCGGTCCGCCATCCGGGTCGACGCACGGCGGCCACCGTCCCGGCCACCGCGGTCAGCATCGGCGCCCCCGCAGCCGCCGGCACCCAGACCGCACTCCCCAGGGCTCCGGTCAGCGCGCCCAGGGCGACGGCCAGTTTGACGTCGCCGCCGCCGAGTGCGGCCGGGTCGGCGAGGTGGATCACCAGGTAGAGACCCCCGAGCGCGATCGCACCGAGCAGGGCCGGCAGCCCGCGGCCGCAGGCTGCCGCCCCGAGCAGAATCAGAACGGCGCCGGTGACGGTCAGCGGATTGGGCAGCCGGCGCCGCCGGACGTCGATCACCGACAGCACGGCCGCCCAGGCCACCACGAGAGTGCAGCACAGCGCCTCGAGGACTCCCATACCGCGGCACGCTAATCCAGTGCGGCCGCCATCTGCGGTCGCGGCGCCGGACGCCCTGTGAATTGTTCGACCTGACTGAACGCCTGGTGCAGCAGCATCCGCAGGCCGCTGACGACCTCTCCGCCGCGGGCCGCCACGGCCCGGGCCAATGGTGTCGGCCAGGGGTCGTAGATCGCGTCCAGCAACACCGGAACCCCCGCAAGGTCGTCGGCGAGTCCGGCGGCGGCCTGCGCCGGGATGGTGCTGACCGCCACGTCGGCGTGATCGGCCGCCGCTTTCAAGGCGGGACCGGCGATGTCGCAGAACGCCGTCGACACGCCCAGCCGCGAGCCGAGGTCGAGCAGCCCGGCCGCTTTGCCCGCACTGCGCGCGGCGACGGTGATCTCCCGGGCGCCGAGGCCGGCCAGCGCCACCACCGCGGCGGGCGCGGTTCCGCCCGAACCCAGCACGAGCGCGCGACGCAGCCCGCCGCGGTTGCCCACGGAGGTTTCACCGAGCGCCCCGGCCACTCCGTCGACGTCGGTGTTGTCCGCCCGCCACCCGGCGGCCGTGCGCACCAGGGTGTTGGCCGAACCGACCAGTTCGGCCCGTTCGGTACGTTCGTCGGCGACCCGCAGGGCGGCGAACTTACCCGGCATGGTGACCGACAGGCCGACCCATTGCGGGCCCAGAGACGCCACCAGGGAAGGCAGTTCGTCGTCGGTGCACTCGATGCGCTGGTAGGTCCAGTCGTCCAGGCCGAGCGCGCGGTAGGCCGCCAGGTGCAATTGCGGCGACCGTGAGTGCGCGACCGGCGAGCCCAGGACGGCCGCCCTGCGCGCCGTCATCGCCCGGAGTTGAGGAATCCGCTGTCGAGAGCCTTGTCCCGGTTCGCCAGGTGTTCCTGGTAGTCGCTGGTGAACAGGGTCGTGCCCTGGGCGTCGATGGTGACGAAGTACAGCCAGTCCCCCGCCTCGGGCTTCTCGGCGGCCGCCAGCGCATCCTCGCCGGGCGAGCAGATCGGCGTGGCGGGCAGACCGGCCTGTGCGTAGGTGTTCCACGGCGTCTCTCTGGCGCGGTCCTCGTCGGTGGTGGCCACCTCCTGGCGGTCCAGCGGGTAGTTCACCGTGGAGTCGAACTCCAGCCGGTCGTAGTCGCTGGAGAGCCGGTTGTAGATGACACGGGCCACCTTGGCGAAGTCGGCGGGCTGGGCCTCCTTCTGCACCAGCGAGCCGACGACGAGCACCTCGTAGGGCGAGATGTTGAGCCCCTTGGCCGCGTCGAGGATGCCGCCCTTGACGTAGCGCTCGCCGCTGTCGCCGACCAGCTTGGCCAGGATCTCCTTGGGCGAGGACGACGGATTGATGTTCCAGGTGCCCGGCGCGATGAGCCCCTCGAGTCGGCGGTGGCTCTGGGCCATCGCGCCGGCGCCCTTCATCGCCCAGTCCGGCACATTGAGGGACTGCAAGGTCCCCTCCTCGGCGGCGGCCTTGAGGTCCGCGGCCGACACGCACCTCCTGGTCCCGTCGAGTTCGACACAGCTGGCGTCGGCGATCAGGGTGAAGATGCCCGGGTTGACGTCCCCGGCGCCGATGGGCGTGATGTCGTCGAGTTGCTTGCCCTCCGGGATGACCAGCTTGCCGACCCGCGACTTGGGATCGGTCAGCTTCTGCACCGCGGTGGCCGCCGGGATCTGGGTCCGCAGCTTGTAATAGCCGGGCTGGATGGCGGCCAGTTCGGCGTTGCCCGACGCCGCGCCGACGAACATGCCGACTTCGGCGATGACGTCCTTGTCCACCAGGTCCTGGGCGATCACCGACCCGGAGTCGCCGGGCTTGACCTCGACGATGACGTCTTCCTTGCCCTCCCCGGTGTAGTCCTTGAGCATTTCCGGTCCGCCGAAAAGCCGCGGACCCAGCAACCAGGCGCCCACGGCCAGCGCGGTGAGCAGGCCCAGCAGGCCCAGGATCCGGCCCCGGTTGCCCGACCGGCGCGGTCTGGCCGTCCGGCCGGTCGCGCCGACCGCCCGCGGTTCGGCGCGCTCGGTGCGCAGTTCGTCGGACTTGAAGTCCTCGGGTCTCACGTCGTCGGACATCGTCAGTCTTTCGGTGTCGTGGCCGCGTTGCGGCGTTGGTCCAGCCAGCCTTGCAGGATTGCCACGGCGGCAGCCTGGTCGATCATCCCCCGGTGTTCCTTCGCCCGTACACCGGCCTCCCGCAGCGAGCGCGCCGCGCCGACGGTGGTCAGCCGCTCGTCGGCCAACCGGACCGGCACCGGGCCGATCCGCGCTGCGAGATCCTCGGCGAGCGCCACCGCGTCCCGGGCGGAGCTTCCCGCCCGGTCCGCCAGGGTTCGCGGCAGGCCCACCACGACCTCCACCACGTCGTTCTCGGCCACCAGCGCGGCCAGTCTGCGCAGGTGGGTGCCGACCCGGTCGCGCCGCACGGTCTCCACCGGGGTGGCCAGAATCCCGTCGGGATCGCTGACCGAGACCCCGATGCGCACCGTGCCGACATCGACGCCGAGCCGTCGGCCCCGCCCGGGGTCGTCGGTTCCCGGCCGGTCGGGCAGGCGGTCGGTCATCATCGACTCCGGGCCAACTCCGCGCGCACGGCAGCCAGCGCGGCGTCGATCCCGGCCGGGTCCCTGCCCGAGCCCTGGGCCAGGTCGGCCTTCCCGCCGCCCCGCCCGCCGACCGCGCCGGCCACCACGCCGACCAGCTCGTCTGCCCGCACGCCGGCATCCCGGGCGGCGTCGTTGGTCGCCACCACGAACGGCACCGACGGGCCCTCGCCACCGTCGGGCCCCTCGGCGACCAGAACCACCACACCCGGGTCCGATCCCAGCCGGGAACGGATGTCACCGACCAGCGAACGCAGGTCCGCGGCGGTCATTCCCGCTGGCATCTGCTTTGCCACGAGGCGCACCTTACCCACCGATTCGGCGCTTGCCGCGGCATTACCGGCCGAAGCGCGCGCCGAGGAAAGTCGGGCGCGGTCCAACTCCTTCTCGGCGGATCTGAGCCGTTCGACCAGGTTGGCGACCCGGGCCGGGACCTCGTCGGAGGGCACTTTCAGCGAGGACGCCAGGCTTGCCATCAGTGCGCGCTCCTTGGCCAGGTGCCGGAACGAGTCCAGGCCCACGTAGGCCTCCACCCGACGCACCCCGGAGCCGACAGAGGACTCGCTGAGGATGGTGATCGGTCCGATCTGGGCCGAGTTGTGGACGTGGGTGCCGCCACAGAGTTCCAGCGAGAACGGTCCGCCGATCTCCACCACCCGCACCCGGTCGGGGTATTGCTCGCCGAACATCGCCATCGCGCCCATCGCTTTGGCCCTGTCCAGTTCGGTGACGAAGGTGTTGACCGGGAAGTCGGACTGGACGGCCTCGTTGGCGACTTCCTCGACCTGGTTGCGCTGTCCCTCGGTCAGCGCACTCTGCGAGTTGAAGTCGAACCGCAGATACCCGGGACGGTTCAGCGAGCCGGCTTGAACAGCATTGGGCCCCAATACTTGTCGCAGCGCGGCGTGCACCATGTGGGTGCCGGAGTGCCCCTGGGTGGCGCCCCGGCGCCAAGCCGGGTCGACCGACGCGACGACGCTGTCGCCCTCGACGAACTCGCCGGACTCCACGTTGACCCGGTGCACCCACAGGGTCTTGCCGACCTTCTGGACGTCGGTGACGGCGGCTCTGGCCGACTCGCCCGCGCCGGCGCCGCCGATCCAGCCCACGTCGGCGATCTGGCCGCCGGACTCCGCGTAGAGCGGGGTGCGGTCGAGAACGATCTCGACCCGCTCCGGCGGCGGGGTTTCGGAGTGCACCCGAGGATGGTGGGCCACCACCGGCACCCGCTTGCCGTCGACGAAGATGCCCAGGACCCGGGCCTGCGAAGACAGCTCGTCGAAGCCGGTGAACTCGGTGGGCCCGGCGTCGACCAGTTCGCGGAACGCCGAGAGGTCGGCGTGGGCGTGCTTGCGTGCGGCCGCGTCGGCCTTGGCCCGGCGTCGCTGCTGCGCCATCAACTCGCGGAAACCCAGTTCGTCGACCGTCAGGCCGGCCTCGGCGGCCATCTCCAGAGTCAGTTCGATCGGGAATCCGTAGGTGTCGTGCAGGGTGAACGCGTCGGAGCCGCCCAGAACGGTCGAACCCGCCGAGCGGGTGGCCGAGGCGGCGTCCTCGAAGAGCTTGGAGCCCGAGACCAGCGTCCGGTTGAACGCGGTCTCCTCGGCGACGGCGATGCGATGGATACGGTCGAAATCCGACGCCAGTTCCGGGTACGACGGGGCCATCGCATCGCGGACCGTCTCCATCAGTTCACCGACGATGGGCCCTTCGATGCCGAGAAGCTTTGCGGCGCGGACGATCCGGCGCAGCAGGCGGCGCAGCACGTAGCCGCGGCCCTCGTTTGAGGGGGCCACACCGTCGCCGATGATGATGGCGGCGGTCCGGGTGTGGTCGGCGATGACGCGGTAGCGCACGTCGTCGGCCTGGTTGCCCTGCCCGTACCCGCGGGGCGCGTACTGCGCCACCTTGTCGATCACCGGCCGCATCAGGTCGGTCTCGTAGACGTTGTCCACGCCCTGCAGCAGGCAGGCAATGCGCTCGACGCCCATGCCGGTGTCGATGTTCTGCCGCGGCAGCGGGCCGAGGATCTCGAAATCCTCCTTGGACGTGCCCTCGCCGCGCTCGTTCTGCATGAAGACGAGATTCCAGATCTCGATGTAGCGGTCCTCGTTGGCCTCCGGCCCGCCCTCGACGCCGTAGTCGGGACCACGGTCGTAGTAGATCTCCGAGCACGGGCCGCACGGGCCGGGGATCCCCATCGACCAGTAGTTGTCGGCCATCCCGCGGCGCTGGATCCGCTCGGGCGGCAGGCCGGCCACCTCCTGCCACAACCCCACGGCCTCGTCGTCGTCGTAGAAGACGGTGGCCCAGAGCCGGTCCGGGTCGAACCCGTAGCCCCCCTCGGAAACCGGCTTGGTCAGCAGCGTCCAGGCCAGTTCGATGGCCCGGCGTTTGAAGTAGTCGCCGAAGGAGAAGTTGCCCGCCATCTGAAAGAAGGTGTTGTGGCGGGTGGTGATGCCGACCTCGTCGATGTCGGGGGTCCGGATGCACTTCTGGATGCTGACGGCGGTGCTGTACGGGGGCGTGCGCTGGCCCAGGAAGAACGGGACGAACTGCACCATCCCGGCGTTGACGAACAGCAGGTTCGGATCATCGAGGATCACCGAGGCGCTGGGCACCTCGGTGTGACCTGCGTCAACGAAGTGATCCAGGAACCGCTTCCTGATCTCGTGGGTCTGCACGGGTGGGCTCGTCCTTGTTTTGGGGTGCTGGCTCGCGCGCTGGGGTTCTGGAGCATCGACCGGCTCACACTACCGGCTTACCGGGCCACCAAGCCGAGCCTCACCGGCAGCACGCCGGTGCGCACGCCTCCAGCTTAGGCGCGGCGGCGCCGGACGATGGCGCGCAGCTTCTCTAGCCGGCCGGCGATCTCCCGTTCGGCGCCGTGCGAGGTGGGTCGGTAGTAGTCGGCGCCGACCACCTCGTCGGGCGGATATTGTTGTGCCACAACACCATCGGGGTCGTCATGCGGATACCGATAGCCCTGGGCGTGTCCGAGCCGGACCGCTCCCGCGTAGTGGCCGTCCCGAAGGTGGGGCGGTATCAGCCCGGCTTTCCCCGCGCGGATGTCGCCCATCGCGGCGCCCAGCGCGGTGGTGACGGCGTTGGACTTCGGCGCGGTGGCCAGGTGGACGGTGGCGTGGGCCAGGGTCAACTGGGCCTCGGGCATTCCGATCAGCGCGACGGTCTGCGCGGCGGCGACCGCGAGCGGCAACGCGGCCGGGTCGGCCATGCCGATGTCCTCGCTGGCGAGGATCACCAGCCGGCGGGCGATGAACCTCGGGTCCTCCCCCGCCACCAGCATCCGGGCCAGATAGTGCAGTGCGGCGTCGGTGTCCGAGCCACGGATCGACTTGATGAAGGCACTGACGACGTCGTAGTGCTGGTCGCCGTCGCGGTCGTAGCGGACCGCGGCGCGGTCCAGTGACTGTTCGACGGTCTCGACGGTGATCGTGCTCGTACCCGATCCGGCCGATTCGGCCGCGACCTCCAGCGCGGTCAACGCCCGTCGGGCGTCCCCGGCGGCGAGTCGGACCAGCAGGTCGAGCGCATCGTCGGCGACGGCGACCGCGCCGTTCAGGCCGCGCGGGTCGGCGACGGCACGCGCCACGACGGTGCGGATGTCCTGCGGGCCCAGCGGCTGCAGTTGCAGGATCAGCGACCGCGACAGCAGCGGCGCGACCACCGAGAACGACGGGTTCTCGGTGGTCGCGGCGACCAGCAGCACCACCCGGTTCTCCACGGCGGCCAGCAGGGCGTCCTGCTGGGTCTTTGAGAAGCGGTGCACTTCGTCGATGAAAAGCACCGTCTGGTTTCCGTACGCCGCCGCCCTGCGGGCCTCGTCGATGACCCCGCGGACTTCCCTGACCCCCGCCGAGAGCGCGGAGAGCGCCTCGAACCGGCGGCCGGTCGAGTGCGAGATCAATGACGCCAGTGTGGTCTTCCCGGTGCCCGGGGGGCCGTAGAGGATCACCGACGCCGCGCCGGAACCCTCCACCAGCCGGCGCAGAGGCGAGGCCGGGCCGAGCAGGTGGCTCTGACCGACCACCTCGTCGAGGACGGCCGGGCGCATCCGCACCGCCAGCGGCGCCGAGCGCCCCGGCGCAGCGGACGTCGCAGACACTTCGCCGTCGGGAACGTCGAACAGGCTCTCGGACATCGTCTTCAGGCTTACCACGCTGGATACCCGCCCCCCGCGGGCGGGCGGGCGGGCGGGGGACGCCTCTCAGCAACCCCGGTGCTCATGGCGGTCTGGGCATCCAGGATCACCGAAATCCAAAGTCTTGATGTTTTGCGCCGAGGCCCCGGGCGCGTCAATTTTCCCGCTCTTCCCTGGCCTTGATGAACCGGCGGGTGAACCTTCGGAGGCGATTGGCCGAAATCCTCGGACAACTTTTGCCGAAAGCTTGCGAGGCAAACAGGCCGTGGCTAGTTTGATGACCCTAACCGGAATACAGACGACCTGGCTGCTAGGCAAGGCTGTCGGATCTTCTGTGTAGCTATCGAGCCGCATAGGACTCTGGGCAGCCTGCCTGGTCTGGCTGCCGCGGTGTCCCCGAGGGGGGCGCGAACGCCGCCTAGCTGGGACGGCGCGCGAAAGGGAGAACCCTGTGGCAGACAAGATCCCCAACCAACCTCTCAATATCGTCGACAACGTCGTCGACCGCCCCTACACGGTCCAACGGCTGGTGGAACGGCCCGTCGAGAAGGTGGTCGACAAGGCGGTGACCCTGGAACGGGTGATCGAGCGGTTGGTCGTCGACACCGTGGACACCGTCGTCGACAGGCCGGCTCAGGTGTCCCGCGTGGTCGAGCGCCCGGTCGTCACGGTGGTCGACGAGGTGGTCGACAAGGCCGTGAAGGTGGCCCGCCAGGTCGAGCGCCCGGTCGTGACGGTCGTCGACACCGTGGTGGACAAGCCGGTCAAGGTCTCGCGCACCCTGGAGCGCCCGGTCGTGACGGTCGTCGACACCGTGGTGGACAAGCCGGTCAAGGTCTCGCGCACCCTGGAGCGCCCGGTCGTGACGGTCGTCGACACCGTGGTGGACAAGCCGGTCAAGGTCTCCCGCACCCTGGAGCGCCCGGTCGTCACCGTCGAGGACACCGTCGTCGACAAGCCGGTCAAGGTCTCCCGCACCCTGGAGCGCCCGGTCGTCACCGTCGAGGACACCGTCGTCGACAAGCCGGTCAAGGTCT
>NZ_JBBATF010000072.1:0-9125 GCF_040398885.1 Mycobacterium sp.
GACAGCGCGTGGGACGGCGGGCTCCGCCACCGCACCGGCCAGCAGCGCGACCCGCGCCGCACTCCCCCGCCGGCCCGGCGGGAAAACCGCGCGGGCCATCGCGAACCCAGTCCTCCCCGCGGCAGCCGCCTGGAACCCTACGAGACCGGCCGGGGATATCAGCCGCGTCCGCAGTACGAGCCGTATCCGCCGAGCAAGCCGCGTCGGCGCCCCGCGCCGGACCATCACCCGGTTTCCCGGGTGCGCTACCGGGACCCCGGCCCGTCCGACACCGATATCGACGGGCGCCGGACCCGCCGTTAGGTTGCCGAGCGCGCCGGCCGGATCTCCCGGGGCAGCGCGAACACCAGGGTCTCATTGGCGGTGGTCACCGTCTGCACCGTGGCGTAACCGGACTCGGCCAGCCGCTCGAGCACGCCGCGAACCAGGATCTCGGGCACCGACGCGCCGGAGGTGACCCCGACCGTGTCGACGCCGTCCAGCCAGGCCGGGTCGATGTCTTCGGCGGAATCAACCAAGAAGGATGCCCGTGCTCCCGCATTCAAGGCCACCTCCACCAGTCGCACCGAGTTCGAGGAGTTGCGCGACCCGACGACGATGACCAGGTCGCACTCCGGCGCCATCGCCTTGACCGCGCCCTGCCGGTTCTGGGTGGCGTAGCAGATGTCGTCACTGGGCGGGTCCTGCAGCGTGGGGAACCGCTCCCGCAGCCGGGCCACGGTCTCCATCGTCTCGTCGACGCTCAGTGTGGTCTGGGAGAGCCAGATCACTTTGTCGGGGTCGCGCACGGTGACGCCGTCGACCCCGCCCGGTCCGTCCACCAGTTGCACGTGGTCCGGGGCTTCGCCGGCAGTCCCGACGACCTCCTCGTGGCCCTCGTGCCCGATCAGCAGGATGTCGTAGTCCTCCCGCGCGAACCGCTTGACCTCGTTGTGCACCTTGGTGACCAGCGGGCAGGTGGCGTCGATGACCTGCAGCTTGCGCTCGGCCGCCGTCTCGTGGACCGTCGGGGCCACCCCGTGGGCCGAGAACACCACGACCGCCCCCTCGGGCACCTCGTCGGTCTCGGCGACGAAAACCGCGCCGCGCCGGGCCAGCGTGTCCACCACGTGGCGGTTGTGCACGATCTCGTGACGGACGTACACCGGCGCACCGTGCTTCTCCAGCGCCCTCTCGACGGTCTCGACGGCGCGGTCCACTCCCGCGCAGTAGCCCCGCGGCTCGGCCAGCAGCACCCGCTTGTCATCGCGGTGCGCGGCGGAGCCGGTGGCACCCGGGATTCCCATGTTCACGGTCGGCGACATGGTCTCAGGGTACGTTCTCCCCTCACGGCGCAGGACCACCCGTACGCTAGGGGCCATGGCTACCGCACCCTACGGTCTCCGGCTGCTGGTCGGCGCCGTCGTGACCGCTCTGGAGGAGACCCGAAAGCTGCCGCAGACCATCGTCATGTACCCGATGACGATGGCCAGCAACCTCGCGCAGATCGTGATGAAGATCCAGCAGGACCTGGCCGGGCTGGTCATCAAGGGCGACCTCGCCCTGGAGAACATCTTCCCGCCCAGCGAGGAGAAACCGGACTGGGCCACCTTCGACGAGGATCAGCCCGCTGAGCCGGACCGCAAGTCGCCCAACGGGCAGCGCAAGACCGACGGCCGCTTCGCGCTGTACTCGGTGACCGACGGAGTCGCCGGCGGACCGGAGGCCAACCGCGGCGCCGTCCGCATGACCGGCGACACGCCGGTGCCGGCCGGGTCGGCCGAGCCGCCGGCGGTCGCGGTGGAACTGGACTACGAGTCGCTGACCCTGGCCCAGCTGCGGGCCAGGATCCAGTCGTTGGGCGTGGCCGAACTGCGCGCCTTGCTCGCCTTCGAGGAAACCGCCAAGGCCCGGGCGCCGTTCCAGACCCTGCTGGCCAACAGGATCGCCCGCGCGACCGCCAAGTGAGCACCGCGCCGGGCGCTTCGGCCGAAAACCCCTTCCCGGTCCGCGCGGTCGCCATCCGGGTGGCCGGCTGGATCGACAGACTCGGCGTGGTGTGGGTGGAGGGTCAGTTGACCGAGATCCGCTCGCGCGGAGCGACGACTTACATGGTCCTGCGTGACCCGGCCGCCGACATGTCGATGCGGGTCACCGCCGGCACGGGGCTGGTTCGCTCCGCCCCGGTCATGTTGTCCGAAGGCACCCAGGTGGTCGTTTGCGGGAAGCCGCAGTTCGACCCCCGGCGCGGCTCGTTCTCGTTGCGGGTCAACGAGATCCGGGCGGTCGGCCTCGGCGAATTGCTGGCCCGCATCGATCGGCTCCGGCGACTGCTGGAGGCCGAGGGCTTGTTCGACCCCCGGTTGAAGCGGCCGCTGCCCTTCCTGCCGAACCGCGTCGGATTGATCACCGGACGGGGCGGGGCGGCCGAGCACGACGTCACCTCGGTGGCAGCGGCACGGTGGTCGGCGGTGCGGTTCGCGATCCGCAACACCGCGGTGCAGGGGCCGAGCGCGGTGGCCCAGATCGTCGAGGCGTTGCGGGAGTTGGACGGCGACCCCGAGGTGGACGTCATCGTGATCGCCCGCGGAGGCGGCAGCGCGGAGGATCTGCTGCCGTTCTCCGACGAGACGCTGTGCCGGGCGATCGCCGCCTGCCGCACCCCGGTCGTCAGCGCGGTCGGCCACGAACCGGATAACCCGTTGTGCGACCTGGTCGCCGACGTGCGGGCCGCCACTCCGACCGACGCCGCCAAGAAGGTGGTGCCCGACACGGAAGCCGAGCTTGCGCGGGTGGCCGAGTTGCGGCGCCGCAGCGCCGGCGCGCTGCGCAACTGGGTGAACCGCGAACAGCGCATGCTCGCCCAGTTGCGCAGCCGGCCGGCGCTGGCCGACCCGATCCGGTCGATCACCGAACGGGTCATCGAGGTCGAGCGGGCCCGGGCGGCGGGGCGCCGCGACGTGACCCGCATGGTGGCCGCCGAGTCCGAGCGGGTCGGACACCTGGGCGCCCGGCTGTCCACCCTGGGTCCGGCCGCAACCCTGGCCCGCGGGTACGCGGTGGTGCAACGGGTGGTCGGCTCGGCAGCCGTCCTGCGCTCGGCCGACGACGCGGCGCCGGGAACCACGCTGCGGATCAGGCTTTCCGACGGCGCGGTGGGCGCCGTGAGCACCGGACGCGAGGACGGGGCCGCATGAGTGAGCCGCGGACGCCGGTCGGCGATATGGGCTACGAACAGTGCCGGGACGAGTTGATCGAAGTGGTCCGGGTTCTCGAACAGGGCGGCCTGGACCTCGACGCGTCGCTGACGCTGTGGGAGCGCGGGGAGGCGCTGGCCCGCAGGTGCGAGGAACACCTGGCCGGAGCGCGGGCCCGGATCGAGGCGGCGCTTGAGGCATCCGCGGCGGACTCGGATTGAGACTGCGACGAACTTGTGGATTGCTTCCTCGACGACCGCGACATAAGGTCCGAACCCGCGAGGCCTCAGGCCGAGCATGATCAGTTTGATGCCGCGAAGAAACCCGTCAGTTGTGGCCCGGGAACTCGTCGGTGCAATCCTTGTACTGGTAACCCGGTGACTTGAGTTGCCGGCGTCCACCGCAACTGACGCCGTAATCGTGGATCGCCTCGGGCTCAGCGACTTTCGGATCAGCAACGGCTTTCCACAGGTCGTCGCAGGCATGCATCGAACCGTTGCGGCAGTCCCGCGCCACGACGATCAGGTGCGGGTTGCAGTCAAAACACCAGGCGGCCGGGATCGGATCCCCGGGCGGCAGGGCGACGGCGGTCGGTGTCGCAACCTCCGACTTGGACTTCGCGGTGATCCAGTGCTGAACCACCACCGTCAATGCCCCTATCAGGGCAACGGCGATGGGCACCACGACGCCGACCATCAGCCATCGCCGGCCGCCTCCCCGGGCGGCGGCCGTCCCCTCGGATTCGTCACCCTGCCCCGCGGGCTTGGCACCCTGGGCCATCAGATCGGCCGGCCGGTGGTCGGGATTCCGCAGAGTTCGTTGAGGTGCTTGAGCGCCGTGTCGACATCCGCGCCGACCTCAGGGGTGTAGGTGCGGTCGCTGAGCGTCTTGATCTGCACCCGGCGGACCGCCACATAATCCCTGGCGGCCTGCGCCACGTCCGCCGGTTCCGCGGCGATCTTGGGCTCGAACAGGTCCAGCGCCTTGGCGACCGGAGCGTTCTGATTCCTGATGAAGGTGTTGATGTTCGGGGTGTTCCAGTTCCAGCCGTTCGGCAGCGGCGGAATCGACCGAAGCGTCTGACGGGTCTCCGACCACGCCTCGCACGTCGTCGGCCCGGCACTTTCCGGAGTGCCGCTGTCCCGCTTGAGGATCACAGCGCCGGCGACCAGACCCGCGGCGAGCACGAGCGCCGAACCGATGATCGCGGCGGGCAGCCACGTTCTGCCGTTTCTCGGACGACCGCCGTCAAACCGCGGCGGCGGCAACGGCGGCTGCGCGGGCGGCCGCCACTGCTGATTCGGGTTCATGGTTAGCGATGGTAAACCGGGGCGGCCGGGGAAACGGGAACATACCGTGCGGCAAGATGGGGTCCACAGTCAAAGGGGTTCGGATGTCCGATGCGGTGCTGGTGACCGGGGCTTTCGGATTGGTGGGCACGGCAACGGTCAGACACCTGGCCGCCCAGGGACGCCGGGTGGTGGCGACCGATCTGAACACGCCGGCCAACCGGAGGGCGGCGGCGTCGCTTCCCTCCGGGGTGACGGCCCTGTGGTCCGACCTCACCGACCCCGGCCGGGTGGCCGCGCTGCTGGGCGACGTCGAACCGGCGACGGTCATCCACCTCGCGGCGGTCATCCCGCCACGGTGTTACGCGCAACCAGACCTGGCCCGCCGGGTCAACGTGGACGCCACCAGGAATTTGGTTGTATCCGCTGCGGCGCAACGTGTTCCACCCCGATTCATCCAGGCGTCCAGTATCGCCGTGTACGGACCTCGCAACCCGTACCGGACTAATGCAGTACTCACCGCGCAAACCCCCGTCCGGCCCTTCGACCTCTACGGCGCACACAAGGTGGAGGCCGAGGCGATCGTCCGGAATTCCAACCTGGACTGGGTGGTCCTGCGACTGGGCGGGGTCCTGACGGTCGACATCAACCTGGGCTTGGATGCCGACGTTATCTATTTCGATGGGCTGTTACCCACCGATGGGCGCCTGCAGACCGTCGACGTCCGCGACGTGGCGCACGCCTTCGCCGCGTCGACCACCGCCGACGTGGTGGGCCGGACGTTGCTGATCGGCGGCGACGATTCCCACCGTCTGCGCCAGGGCGAGATCGGGGCGTCGACGGCGGCGGCAATGGGACTTGTCGGGGCCCTTCCTCCGGGCCGTCCCGGCGACCCGGCCGAGGACGACGGCTGGTTCGCCACCGATTGGATGGACACGGCGACCGCCCAGGAAGTCCTTGGCCACCAACATTATTCGTGGCCGAAACTCCTGGCCGAGACCGCCGAGAAGTCCGGCTGGAAGCGTTACCCGCTGCGACTGGTGGCACCGTTGGCGCGGGAATTTCTCGAGCGGCGCTCGCCGTATTACAGACAGCCGGGCTGCTACAGCAACCCGTGGGAGGCGGTGCGCCGCAAGTGGGGCGCACCGCAGGCCGATCGGAGACAACCATGACCACACCAGTCGCCGTCGTCGTGGGCGGCGCCTCGGGTATCGGCTGGGCCACCGCCCGGGCACTCGCCGCGGACGGCTTCGCGGTGACGATCGCCGACCGCAACACCGCACTGGCCGAACAGCGCGCCGCCCAACTGGGCGAGCCACACACCTGGTCGGCGGTCGAGGTCAGCGACGAGGTCAGCGTGGCCGCGCTGTTCGAGGGGCTCGGGCCGCTGGACGCGGTGGTCAACTGCGCCGGATTCAGCGGCTTCGGGCTGATCACCGAACTCGACGCCGCACAGTTCCGTTCCGTGGTGGACGTCTGTCTGACCGGCGCTTTCCTGGTCATGAAGCACGCCGGACGCCACCTGCGCGACGGCGCGGCGATGGTTTCGTTGACCTCGCTCAACGCCCGCCAGCCGGCGATCGGGATGAGCGCCTACTGCGCAGCCAAGGCCGGACTGTCGATGCTGACCCAGGTCGCCGCCCTGGAACTCGGCCCGCGCGGGATCCGGGTCAACGCCGTCGCCCCCGGCTTCGTGCACACCCCGCTGACCGAGGGCGCCGCCGCCATCCCCGGCGTGGTGGAGGAGTACGTGGAGAACACCGCACTGGGCCGGGCCGGCACACCCGAGGACGTGGCGGCTGCGGTGGCCTTCCTGTGCTCGCCGCAGTCGGCGTGGATGACCGGTGAGATCCTGGACCTCAACGGGGGCGCACATCTCAAGCGCTATCCCGACATTCACCGGCATCTCGGCGAACTCATGGGAGAGTAGTCCGGTGAACACCGATTTCACGCTCACCCAGAAGCGTGCGCTGGCGATCTTCACAGCGATCGCCCTACTGTTCGGCGCCTACTTCCTCCGGCGCTACTTCATGCTCATCGCCATCGCGGCGATCGTCGCCTACCTCTTCGGCCCGGTGCACAACCGGCTCAAGACCAAACTCAGTGGTGGCCTGGCCACCACGCTGACCGTGCTCATCGCTCTGAGCACCGTGGTCATCCCGATCATCGGCGTGATCTCACTGGCCACAGTTCAGATATCGCAGATGCTCATCGGCGTGGCCGACTGGGCCAAGACGGCCGACCTCAACGCCTTGGGCGACAAGGCCATTTCGGCGGTGAACCAACTGCTGCAGAAGCTGCCGTTCCAGGCCCCGAGCATCACCCTGGAGTCGCTGCGCGGCACCGTCGGCAAGGTCGCCCAGACCATCGGCGAGTGGCTGCTGCGGGCGATCAGCGGGGCGGCCGGTGGCGCGATCGGACTCGTCACCTCGGCGATCATCTTCCTGTACGTCCTGATTTCGCTGCTGGTCAACAAAGCCGAGGTGGTCACCCTCATCCGTCGGCTCAATCCGCTGGGCGAGGAAGTCACCGACCTGTACCTGGCCAAGATGGGCGCCATGGTTAAAGGAACGGTCAAGGGCCAGTTCATAATTGCGACGATCCAGGGCATCCTGGGCGCGGTGTCGATCTACATCGCAGGATTTCACGACGCCTTCTTCATCTTCGCCATCCTCCTGACGGCGATGTCGGTGATTCCGCTCGGCAGCGGCATCGTGACCATCCCGTTCGGCATCGGGATGATGCTCTTCGGCAATATCGCCGGCGGCCTTTTCGTGGTGCTCTTCCACCTCTTCGGGATCACCAACGTCGACAACTTCCTGCGCCCGATACTGGTGCCCAAGCAGGCCCGTCTGGACTCGGCGCTGATGCTGCTCGCGGTCTTCTCCGGGATCGCGATGTTCGGCTTCCTCGGCATCATCCTGGGCCCGGTGCTGATGATCATGATCGTGACGACCATCTCCGTGTACCTCGCGGTTTACAAGGGCGTCAAGATGGACGAGGAACCGACCGAGGAAGAGGACCACAAGAAACTGTTCGGCAAGCGCCGCAAGAAGCGGGGACTGCCCGAGCCGGTCCCGTCGGCGGCGCCGGGATCATCTCCGGTGCCGGTCACCCCAGACGTTCTCTGAGGAACTCCACCACCCGCTTGCGGGCCTCATAGGCGGGGTGGCCGTCGATCTCACGCACCTCCAGGGTCAGGACCGAATGCGCCATCCGGCCGAACCCGCCGGGGTTACCGGGCGCCGAGTCGATCTCGATGACCTCGAAGTTGTCCCCCAGCCGGTCCTTGAGGGTCTTGAACCGCTCCCCCGGCGCCGCCGGGTCGCCGCTGAACCGCAGACCCAGCGCGCACAGACCGTCTTCGGCGGCCCGCTTCTCGATGACCTTCATCTCGCCCTCGGAGAACCCCGGGTCGCGCTTGTGGGCCGGGGTCAGCGCCATGGGAACCGACGGCTGGCTGAGCACCGAGGCGAGCACGCTGTCATCGACCGCGGCCGCCAGGGCGAACCCCCCGGTGAAGCACTGGCCGATCACCCCGACGCCGTTGCCTCCGGCCCTGGCCTTGAGGTCGCGAGCCAGCGCGCGCAAGTAGCGGGTCACCGGGCGCTCCCTGTTCAACGCGAACGCCGCGAACTCCTTGGCCACGCAGGCACGAGCGACGGTGGACACCATTCCCACACCGCGGGCGGGCGCACCGGGCGTGCCGAACAGTGACGGGATCGCCACGGTGAAGCCGTTGTCCACCAGATGGTTTCCCAGGGCCAGCACCCCGGGGTGGGCGCCGGGGATTTCCGGGATGAGCACCACGCCGGGGCCTTCGCCCTTGCGATAAACGTCGTGGGTGAAACCCTCGGCGGTGAACGGCTCGCGGACCCAGCCGGACAGGTCGGCTTCGGGGGGCTTGGTGTGTTCGGAAGGCTTCATGTGCGTCCTATCTCTCCGGGACCAGCGGCGGCTGGCTTTGCGTCGCGACGGCCAGGGTGCGGAAATCCGCCGGCTCACCGGCGCCGGTGATCGCCAACTGGGCCGCACCGCCCGGGCCGACCAGGCGGGTGGTCCACACCGGCTCGGTGCCCTCGCCGCCCTGGTAGACGATCCAGTTGACGCCGGAGATGTCCTCGGAGCCGGTCGGATACACCGCGTTCTGGATCGACTGCACCAGAGCGGTTTCGTCCGCATCGCTCTGGGTCAGGCTGACGTACATCTTGGACGGCGCGATATATCCCACCCGGCTGGCGACCGCCTGCTGCTTGCTGCCGGTGGCCGGATCGGTGCGGCCGGCTTCGATGCCGGTGCGACTGCCGGAGTTGGGCTGCCAGCCATCCGGCAGCCTGGGCAACCGGACCGGGTAGCCGACGGCGTCGGCGTCGGCCTGCAGGGCGCCCGCGGCGTCGTAGGTCGGTATCTTGCCTTCGACGGGGCCGCCGGGGCGGAACGAACACATGCCCACCAGGCCGGCCAGCACCATGCATCCCAGGATCAGGGGGGCCAGCGACCAGAACATGTCGCGGCCGTCCTGCAGCACCCTCGGCTTGGCGGGTCGCGGAGCCGGAGGGCCGGCGACGTTCAACTCCGGAGCCGGAGGGCCGGCGACGTTCAACCCCGGAGCCGGAGGGCCGGCGACGTTCAACCCCGGAGCCGGAGGGCCGGCGACGTT
>NZ_JBBATF010000072.1:9225-14642 GCF_040398885.1 Mycobacterium sp.
CAACTCCGGAGCCGGAGGGCCGGCGACGGTCGGTTCGGGGGCCGCAGGGCCTTCGGTCGACTCCATCAGGCGCTACTCCTCCTCGTCGCTGCGCTCATCGTCTTCGTCAGCGCGTCCCAGTATCCCAGGTCTGGACCCGGCAGGAGGTTCTGGGAGAATCCTGACCATGCCTGACGTCCGCCGACGCGAAGCCCCCGACCGCAACCTGGCCCTGGAATTGGTCAGGGTGACCGAGGCCGGGGCCATGGCCGCAGGACGTTGGGTCGGCCGCGGCGACAAGGAGGGTGGCGACGGCGCGGCCGTCGACGCCATGCGCGAGCTGGTGAACTCGGTGTCGATGCGCGGCGTCGTGGTGATCGGGGAGGGCGAGAAGGACAACGCCCCCATGCTCTACAACGGCGAGGAGGTCGGCAACGGCGACGGTCCGGACTGCGACTTCGCCGTCGACCCGATCGACGGGACCACCCTGATGGCCAAGGGGATGCCCAACGCCATCTCGGTGCTGGCGGTCGCCGAACGCGGCGCGATGTTCGACCCGTCGGCGGTGTTCTACATGAACAAGATCGCAGCCGGACCCGACGTCGCCGATTTCATCGATATCACCTCGCCGATCGCGGCGAACATCCAGCGCATCGCCAAGGTCCGCAAGGCGTCGGTGTCCGACATCACCGTCTGCATCCTGGACCGGCAGCGGCACGAGAGGCTGATGGCCGAGGTGCGCGGCGCCGGCGCACGCATCCGGCTGATCTCCGATGGCGATGTGGCAGGGGCGATTTCGGCGTGCCGGCCCGATTCGGGCACCGACCTCCTGGTCGGTATCGGCGGCACCCCCGAGGGCATCATCACCGCGGCGGCGATCCGCTGCATGGGCGGCGAGATCCAGGCGATGCTGGCGCCCAAGGACGACGAGGAGCGCCAGAAGGCCGTCGACCGCGGCCACGACCTTGACCGGGTGCTGACCACCAGGGATCTGGTGTCCGGCGAGAACGTCTTCTTCTGCGCCACCGGCGTCACCGACGGCGACCTGCTCAAGGGCGTCCGTTTCTTCGGTGGCGGCTGCACCACCCAGTCCATCGTGATGCGCTCCAAATCCGGCACGGTCCGGATGATCGAGGCCTACCACCGGCTTTCCAAGCTCAACGAGTACTCCGCGGTGGACTTCACCGGGGATGCCGACGCCGCCTATCCCCTCCCCTAGAACCCGGCAAGAAAGGCACCACATGTCCGACGACGGCCAGTACCGCATCGAGCACGACACCATGGGCGAGGTCAGGGTGCCGGTCAACGCCCTGTGGCGGGCTCAGACGCAGCGTGCCGTGGAGAACTTTCCGATCTCTCACCGCGGCCTGGACCGCAACCAGATCCGGGCGATGGCGCTGCTGAAAGCGGCCTGCGCCCAGGTGAACAAGGATCTCGGCCTTCTCGACGCCGAGAAGGCCGACGCGATCATCGCCGCGGCTGGGGAGATCGCCGACGGCAAACATGACGACCAGTTCCCTATCGACGTCTTCCAAACCGGTTCGGGCACCAGTTCCAACATGAACGCCAACGAGGTGATCGCCTCGATCTGCGCCCGCGACGGCGTCACGGTGCATCCCAACGACGACGTCAACATGTCGCAGTCCTCGAACGACACCTTCCCGACCTCGACCCACATCGCGGCCACCGAAGCCGCTGTGCGCGAACTGATCCCGGCCCTGGAGGTATTGCACGCCTCGCTGGCCAAGAAGGCCAAGTTCTGGCACAAGACGGTGAAGTCCGGCCGCACCCACCTGATGGACGCGGTCCCGGTCACCCTCGGCCAGGAGTTCGGCGGCTACGCCCGCCAGATCGAGGCCGGCATCGAGCGGGTACGGGCCTGCCTGCCCCGCCTGGGCGAACTGGCCATCGGCGGCACCGCCGTCGGCACCGGACTGAACGCGCCCGAAAGTTTCGGGCCCAAGGTGGTAGAGGTCCTCGTCGCGCAGACCGGACTGGCCGAATTGACCACCGCCAAGAACTCCTTCGAGGCCCAGGCCGCGCGCGACGGCCTGGTGGAGGCATCCGGCGCCCTGAAGACGATCGCGGTGTCGCTGACCAAGATCGCCAACGACATCCGCTGGATGGGCTCGGGCCCGCTGACCGGCCTGGGCGAACTGTTCCTGCCCGACCTGCAACCGGGTTCGTCGATCATGCCGGGCAAGGTCAACCCGGTGATCCCCGAGGCGGTCACCCAGGTGGCCGCCCAGGTGATCGGCAACGACGCCGCCATCACCGTCGGCGGCCTGTCCGGAGCCTTCGAACTCAACGTCTACATCCCGATGATGGCGCGTAATCTGCTCGAGTCGTTCACCCTGCTGGCCAACGTCTCCAGGCTGTTCGCCGAGAAGTGCGTCGAGGGCCTGCTGGCCAACGAGGCCCGGCTCAGGACGCTCGCGGAGTCCTCCCCGTCCATCGTCACCCCGCTGAACTCGGCAATCGGCTACGAGGAGGCCGCCGCGGTGGCCAAGCAAGCCCTCAAGGAGCACAAGACGATCCGGCAGACGGTGATCGACCGAGGGCTGATCGGCGAGAAGTTGTCCGAAGACGAACTGGACAAGCGCCTCGATGTGCTGGAGATGGCGAAGGTGCGCGACGAGGGGTGACGCCCCCTCGCGTCACGGCGTCGGGGCCGCCTCCCCCGCCGGCGCTGCCGCATCCGGCTGGGCCACCGCCGGGGCCGCCGCATCCGCCTGTGCCACCGCCGGGGCCGCCTCCCCCGCCGGGGCCGCCTCCGCCGCCGGGACCGGCTCATCCGGCTGGAACCTGCGGATAGCCGGAGCGACGGTCAGGCTGTGCAGCACCAGGCTCAGACACACGGTCACCACGACGACGCTGCCGATCAAGCCGGTGTTCTGGAGGTCGCCGCGGTTGATCACCAGCAGGCCGAACACCACCGTGCCGATCCCGCGCGGGCCGAACCAGCCTATGAACAGCCGGTCGCGCATCGGCAGGTCGGTACGCACCAGCGACAACAGGACGGCGGTGATGCGGACCGCGAACAGCGCGGCCAGGGCGAACACGATGACACGCCAGTCCGCCCGCAGCCAGCCGTCGATCACCGCGAACGCACCGAACATGACGAAGACCATGAGTTCGAGCAGTTGTCCGGCGGCGTCGGAAACCTGTTTGGGAAGCCAGTCCTCGGAACTGTGCCGGGTGACGTAGGAGAACATCAGCCCGCCGGTGAACGCAGCGACGAAACCGCTCGCCCCGATGTATTCGCCGAGTTGATAACAGATCGCCGCCAGCGCCAGCGTCGCCAACTGTGCCCAGATGTCACTCATCCAGTTCCGCTTACGCGACCACGCCACCACCAACCCGACGACGACACCCAGGGCGGCACCGGCCACCACCGACAGGACTTCGATGCTGAATATCGACCAGCCCCAGTTGGACCACCCGGACTGCCAGGTGTAGACCGACGCCAAGGCCAGTGCGGTCAGCAGAATCGCGAGCGCGATGCCGTCGTAGAAGCCACTCTCCACCGTGAGCGCATGGCGCACCCGTTCGGGGATCCGGTGGTTCTCCTGCAGTTCCCCGATCAGCGACACTTCGGTGGGGGCGACGATCGCCGCCAGGCACACCGCCTCCCACCAGGGCAGCACAGGCAACAGGACCACCGCGGTCAGCGCACCCAGCAGCACCGTCAACGGGATGCCGACGATCAGCAGTCGCAGGGTCACGGGGCCGTGCGCCCGGATTCGGCTGAGGCGCAGGCCGGCGGCCTGGTTGGACAGAATCACCGCGAGCGCCAACTCCGCCAGGATCGAGAACGCCTCGGCGCCCGGGCCGGCTTCCACTACGCCTAACCCGGAGGGGCCCAGAGCCATTCCGACGAGGACGAAGACCAGGGCGGGCGCGATGGGGGACCGGATCACCACCTTGGAAACTACGGCGTAGGCGAGTACGAGTACCGCCAGGACCAGCGTGGTGATTTGCAGCACTAGACGCCGCGGACGGGCACGCCGAAGTCGGGGCCTGGGTCGTCGTGGAGCGGATCGGAAGCACGCCCGCGGAGCAATCGGCTGTCGTGGGTCGGCACGTCGCCGGAGGTCGAGGCTGGGGCAGGCCGGCGACGGCTCCCCAGATATCCGGAACCCACCACTCGGCTACATCGCACGGGCTGAGTTTACCGGCAGCTCAGCCCCACCTCCAGTCGCGTGCTGCGCTACAGACCGCTCAGGGCAGCGCCTCGGGGCTGATCTCCTCCAGCATCTCGGTGACCAGCGCGGCGATCGGGGAACGTTCGCTGCGCATCAGGGTGATGTGGGCGAACAGCGGATGCCCCTTGAGTTTCTCGATGACCGCGGCCACCCCGTCGTGCCGACCCACGCGCAGGTTGTCGCGCTGAGCGACGTCGTGGGTCAACACCACCCGCGAGCCGGCACCGAGTCGGGAAAGCACGGTGAGGAGCACGTTGCGCTCCAGCGACTGGGCCTCGTCGACGATGACGAACGAGTCGTGCAGCGAGCGGCCGCGGATGTGGGTCAGGGGCAGCACCTCGAGCATTCCGCGCGACTGCACCTCCTCGAGCACCGCCGGACTCGCCAGGCCCTCCAGGGTGTCGAAGACCGCCTGAGCCCAGGGGCCCATCTTCTCGCTCTCACTACCGGGCAGGTAGCCCAGTTCCTGCCCGCCGACGGCGTACAAGGGCCGGAACACGACGACCTTGCGCTGGCTGCGCCGCTCCAGCACGGCCTCCAGACCCGCGCACAGCGCCAATGCGGACTTGCCGGTGCCGGCCTTGCCGCCCAGCGACACGATGCCGACCGACTCGTCGAGCAGCAGGTCCAGCGCGACGCGCTGCTCGGCGGAGCGGCCGCGCAGACCGAACACCTCACGATCGCCGCGCACCAACTGGATCCGCTTCTCGGCATTGACCCGGCCCAAAGCATGTGAGCTGCCGGCGAGCAGCCGAACACCGGTGTGGCAGGGCAGGTTCCGCGCTACGGCCAAGTCGATCTCGCCCTCGGCGAACAGCGCACTGATCTCCTCGCCGGTGGCATCGAGTTCCGTCATACCGGTCCAACCCGAGGTGATGACGTCCTGGGCGTGGTACTCGTCGGCGCGCAGGCCCACGGCGCCCGCCTTGACCCGGAGCGGAATGTCCTTGCTCACCAGGGTCACCGCCTTGCCCTCGGCGGCGAGATTGGCGGCGCAGGCCAGGATGCGGGCGTCGTTGGTGCCGGTGCGGAATCCGCTCGGCAGCACCGAAGGATCGGTGTGGTTGAGTTCGACGTGCAGCGTACCGCCTTGTGCCCCAACGGGAATCGGCTGATCGAGCCGGCCGTGCTCAAGTCGCATGTCATCGAAGAGTCGCAGCGCCTGGCGGGCGAACCAGCCCAGTTCGTGGTGGTGGCGCTTGGCCTCCAACTCACTGATCACCACCAGTGGGA
>NZ_JBBATF010000073.1:0-14579 GCF_040398885.1 Mycobacterium sp.
CCATCGACATGTGCGTCAACAACGCCAGCGCGATCAACCTGGGCTCCATCGAGGAGGTGCCGCTGAAGCGGTTCGATCTGATGAACGGCATCGAGGTGCGCGGCACCTACGCGGTGTCGCAGGCCTGCATCCCGCACATGAAGGGCCGGTCCAACCCGCACATCCTGACTCTGTCCCCGCCGATCCGGCTGGAGCCGAACTGGCTCAAGCCGACGCCGTACATGATGGCCAAGTACGGGATGACGTTGTGCGCCTTGGGGATCGCCGAGGAGCTGCGCCACTACGGCATCGCTTCCAACACGCTGTGGCCGCGCACCATGATCGCCACCGCGGCGGTGCAGAACCTGCTCGGCGGCGACGAGGCGATGCGAAGGTCCCGCAAGCCGGAGGTGTACGCCGACGCCGCCTACGCGGTGCTGAGCCGGCCGGCGCGCGAGTACACGGGCCAGTCGCTGCTGTGCGAGGACGTGCTGCTGGACAGCGGCGTCACCGACCTGTCCGGCTACGACTGCGTTCCCGGCTCCGAACTCGGGGTGGACCTGTGGGTGGACAGCCCGAACCCGCCGGGCTACCGCAACCCCTGAGGCGTCAGCGTCACTTGCGGCCGAGTTTGCGCCAGCCGCCGGCATAGGCCCGCATCGCCGACAGCGCGAAGCGGGCCTGCTTGCGCGGCGACGAGTACCAGAGCATCTCCGACTTCTGGGTGGGCAGGCGCGGGGCGGTGATGGCCTGCTGGCGGCAGAACTTGAGCAGGCCGCCGCGCCCGCCGGAGCGGTAGCCGATACCGGACTCCTTCCAGCCCCCCATCGGCAGGGGCGGGAGGAACACGTTGGTCAACGCGTCGTTGATGTTGACCGCGCCGCACTCCAACCGGCGGGCGACGCGCTCGCCGCGGCTGGTGTCACCGGTCCACACCGAGGCCGACAGTCCATAGCAGGAGTCGTTGGCCTGGCGGATGGCGTCCTCCTCGTCGGCGACCTTGACCACCGGCAGAGTGGGCCCGAAGGTCTCCTCGGTGATACAGGTCATCGACGCGTCGACCCCGGCGAGCACGGTCGGCCGGTAGAAGGTGCCGACCCCGGTGGGCTTGCCGCCGGTGAGCACCGTGGCGCCGGCCGCGACCGCCTCCTCGACGTGCCGCCCGACGATGTCGCGCTGCGCCTCGGTGGCCATCGCGCCGGTGTCGTAGGTGAATTCCGGTCCGGACTCGCTGCCCTGCTGCATTTTGTCGACGTTGGCGGCCAGCTTGGCGACGAACTCGTCGTAGATCGGCGCCTCGACGTAGACACGCTCCACCGAGACGCACACCTGACCGGAGTTGAACATGCCGCCCCAGGCGATGCCGTTGGCCGCCCGGTCGACGTCGGCGTCGGCCAGCACGATCGCCGGATCCTTTCCGCCGAGTTCCAGGCTGCACGGGATGAGCCGTTCGGCGCAGGCCACCGCCACCTTCTTGCCGGTGGCGGTGGAGCCGGTGAAGTGAACCTTGTCGGAGTTCTCGATGACCGCCGCCCCGGTGGGGCCGTAGCCGGTGGTCAACCCGAGCACCGGCGGGGCGCCGACCTCGTTCCAGCCGCGGACGAACTCCACCGCCGAAAGCGGGGTCACCTCGGAGGGTTTCAGCAGCACCGCCGCGCCGGCGGCCAGCGCGGGCACCACGTCCAGACCCAGCATGGCCAGCGGGAAGTTCCACGGCTCGATGATGCCGACCACCGGATAGGCCTCGTAGCGGATGGTGAGCTTCTTGACCTTCAACAGCGGGCTGTGTGCGCTGGGATGCTTGTCGGCGAGGAATTCCTCGGCGTTGTTGGCCCAGTACTTGATGTAGTCGGCCACCGCGATAGGCTCCAGCGCGGCGTCGATGCGGCTCTTGCCGGTCTCCGACATCAGCACCTCGGTCAGGTGGTCGGCGTTGTCGAGAATCCAGCCCTGCCACTTCATCATCCACTTCTTGCGGCCCCGCGCGCCCATCGCCTGCCAGTCCTGCTGGAACAGCCGCAGTTCCCGGGCCTTGGCGGCGACTGTGTCGGCGTCGTCGATGGGCACCGTGCCGGCCACCGTCCCGTCCGCGGGGTTGTACACCGTGATGGCGTCGGTCTGGGGGTCAACAGCGGTCATGGTCGCTTCCTCCGGCTCAACTGCATTTGGAGGCGATGCTAGTCCCAGTCGCCGGACGGGAACAGACCCACCGGTCGGTTTTCCGGATCGGCGGGTGAGATCAGCTCCGGGCCGTTGTTGGCGACGTTGTTGACCAACGTCGACACCTCCCGCACGGCGATGCCGGTGACGTCCGGCGGCGCGGCCAGCAGGTCGGCCGGGGCGGGACGGTCGGGGTCCAGCCAGCGGTCCCAGTCCGCCTCGGCGACCAGCAGCGGCATCCGGTCATGGATGCGCCCGAGCCGATCGACCGCGTCGGTGGTGACGATGGTGCAGGTCAGGAGTGGGGTCGCTTCGCTCCTGCCCGCCGGGTCTGATCCCCGAGTCGCTTCGCTCCTGCCCGCCGGGTCTGATCCCCGAGTCGCTTCGCTCCTGCCCGCCGGGCCGGGCCGCCACGGCGACCAGAGCCCGGCCGCCAGCATTGGCCGTCCGTCTTCCCGGTGCAGGTAGAAGGGCGTCTTGCGGCGCCGTCTCGGGCCGCCGGCGGGGGACTCTGCGGCGAGCATCCACTCGTAGTAGCCGTCCATCGGTATCAGGCAGCGCCGGCACTCGGCGGCGGCCCGGAACGCCGACGAGCTGGTGACCTTCTCGGCGCGGGCGTTGATCAGCTGCGACTTGACGACCGGGCGGCCGTCGGCGTCGGCTTTCACCCAGGTCGGCAGCAGACCCCAGCGCATCAGCCGCACCCTCCGGGTCGCCTCGGTTCCAATCCCGGGTCGCTCCGCTCCTGCCCGCCGGTCCCCGGCCTCGTCGTGCCGGGTGACGACGACGGCGATGTCGGTCGTGGGCGCGACGTTGTAGTTCGGCGCCCCGTGGTCGTCCCCCGCCTGCCCGGTCTCGTCGACGGCGCCGAGTCGGGCGGCCAGTCGCGCCGGGTCGGTGGTGACCGCGAATCGCCCGCACATACCTCCATGGTGCCCGCACAGGGCAGGATGTACGCGTGAACCCGTGGCCGGCACCCTCTGCCCCCGCACCCGTCGACGCGACCGTGACGGTGCCCGGCTCGAAGTCCCAGACCAACCGCACCCTGGTGCTGGCCGCCCTGGCCACCGCCACGGGCGGGGGGCCCTCGACGATCAGCGGGGCGCTGCGCAGCCGCGACACCGACCTGATGATCGGTGCGCTGCGGACCCTGGGACTCCGGATCGAGGGGGCGGCAACCGAATTGACCGTCGGCGGGACACTCAGTCCCGGAGCTCGTGGTCCCGGAGCTCGTGGTCCCGGAGCTCGTGGTCCCGGAGCTCGTGGTCCCGGAGCTCGTGCGACCATCGACTGCGGGCTGGCCGGCACCGTGCTGCGGTTCGTGCCGCCACTGGCGGCGCTGAGCACCGCGGCGGTGCGCTTCGACGGCGACGAACAGGCCAGGGCCCGGCCGATCGCTCCCCTGCTCGAAGCGCTGCGCGGCCTGGGGGTGGACATCGACGGCGACGGCCTGCCGTTCTCGGTGCGCGGCCGCGGCAAGGTGACCGGCGGACCGGTGCGCATCGACGCCTCCGCCTCCTCGCAGTTCGTCTCCGGCCTGCTGCTGTGCGGGGCGGCCTTCACCGAGGGCCTGGAGGTGCTGCACACCGGCACGTCGGTTCCCTCGGCGCCCCACATCGCGATGACGGTGGCGATGCTGCGCCAGGCCGGTGTGGGTGTCGACGACAGCACACCGAACCGGTGGGCGGTGGCGCCGGGACCAGTCGGCGCCCGGCACTGGCAGGTCGAACCCGACCTGTCCAACGCGCTGCCGTTCCTGGCCGCCGCGATCGTCACCGGCGGCACGGTGCGCATCGCGGGCTGGCCCGAGACCAGCGTGCAGCCCGCCGGGCATATCCTGGAGATCCTGGAGATGACGGGTTCGATTGTCCGGCAATCGAATTCGGATCTGACGATCACCGGGCCGCCGAGCTACCCGGGTTTCGACATCGACCTGCACGATGTCGGCGAGCTGGCCCCGTCGGTGGCCGCGCTGGCGGCGCTGGCCGAACCGGGTGCGGTGTCGCAGCTGACCGGGATCGCCCACCTGCGCGGGCATGAGACCGACCGGCTGGCCGCGCTGAGCGCCGAGATCACCCGGCTGGGCGGTGACTGCGCCCAGACCCCCGACGGTCTGGTGATCACCGCGGCCCCGCTGCACGCCGGGGTGTGGCAGTCCTACGCCGACCACCGGATGGCCACCGCCGGGGCCATCGTCGGTCTGCGGGTCCCCGGGGTTGCCGTGCAGGACATCGGCACCACCGCCAAGACGCTGCCGGACTTCCCCGGCCTGTGGGCGGCGATGCTGGCCGGGGGCCGGCGGACCGGGGGCCGACAGAGTTGAGTCGCCGGCTCGACTACGACGAGTCCGACGTTCACGTCCGGGCCGGCCGCGGGTCGCGCCCGCGCACCAAGACCCGTCCCGAGCATGCCGACGCGGTGTCGGCCATGGTGGTCACGGTGGACCGCGGCCGGTGGGGCTGTGTGCTCGGCGGGAATCCGCACCGTCCGGTGACCGCGATGCGGGCCCGAGAACTGGGCCGCACACCGATCGTCGTCGGCGACGAGGTGGACGTGGTCGGGGATCTGTCCGGCCGGCCCGACACCCTGGCCCGCATCGTCCGCCGCGGGCCGCGCCGGTCGGTGCTGCGGCGCACCGCCGACGACACCGACCCGACCGAGCGGGTGGTGGTGGCCAACGCCGACCAGATGATGGTGGTCGTCGCGCTTAGTGACCCGCCGCCCCGCACCGGCCTGGTCGACCGGGCGCTCATCGCCGCATACACCGGAGGAGTGCGGCCGATCCTGTGCCTGACCAAGACCGACCTGGCGCCGGCGGCGCCGTTCGCCGAGCAGTTCGCCGACCTGGACCTCACCGTCGTGGTGGCCGGCCGTGACGAGTCCGTCGACGAGGTGCGCGAATTGCTGACCGGGAAAGTCACGGTGCTGCTGGGCCACTCCGGGGTCGGCAAGTCGACGTTGGTGAATCGCCTTGTCCCCCATGCCGACCGGGCCATCGGGGAGGTCTCCGGGGTCGGCAAGGGCAAGCACACCTCCACCCAGTCGCTCGCGCTGCCCCTGCCCGGCGGCGGCTGGGTGATCGACACCCCGGGTCTGCGCTCGTTCGGGCTGGCCCACATCCGACACGACGACGTCGTGCTGGCGTTCTCGGATCTGGCCGAGGTGGTGGCCGACTGCCCGCGCGGCTGTGGGCACCGCGGCCCCCCGGCCGACCCGGAGTGCGCGCTGGACGGCCTGACCGGCGCGCAGGCCCGCCGCGTCGGCGCGGCCCGCCGGCTGCTTGCGGTGCTCGACGAGAGCCCTGGCTACCAAGCCCGCGGCTGATGGGACCGGCGTGGAAGGCCGTGGAAGACTCAGAGCAACGACAAGGAGCAGCCAGATGAGCACGATCGGCCCCAACACCGTCCCGATGGTCACCCTCAACGACGGCAACCGGATCCCGCAGTTGGGGTTCGGGGTGTTCAAGGTGCCGCCGGAGGACACCGCGGCGGTGGTCAGGCAGGCTCTCGAGGTCGGCTACCGCCACATCGACACCGCGCAGATGTACGGCAACGAGAAGGGCGTGGGCCAGGGCATCCACGACGCCGGCCTGGACCGGCCGCGGATCTTCATCACCAGCAAGCTCAACAACGGTTTCCACCGGCCCGACGACGCCAGGCGCGCATTCGACGAGACGCTGCGCCAACTCGGAACCGACTACGTCGACCTGTTCCTCATCCACTGGCCGCTGCCCACCCTCTACGACGGCGACTTCGTCTCCACCTGGAAGACCCTGGAGGAGTTCAAGGCCGGCGGCCGGGCGCGCAGCATCGGGGTGTCCAACTTCCAGATCCACCACCTGCAGGAGTTGGCCCGGCAGACCGACGTCACCCCGGCGGTTAACCAGATCGAGGTGCACCCCTTCTTCACCAACGACGAGGTGCGCGCCTACGGCACCGAGCACGACATCGTCACCGAGGGCTGGTCGCCCATCGGCCGCGGCAAAGTGCTCGGCGACCCGGTGGTGATCCGCATCGCCAAGTCCCTCGGCGTGCACCCGGCGCAGGTGGTGCTGCGCTGGCATGTCGAACGCGGCGACGTCGTCTTCCCCAAGTCCGTTCATCCGCAGCGGATGAGGGAGAACTTCGAGATCTTCGACTTCGAGTTGGGCGACGAGGAGATCGAGGCGCTGACCGCCCTGGACAAGGGTGAGCCGGGGCGGATCGGTCCCAACCCCGACACGTTCGCCTACATCCCGGACTGACCGACCCCACCGGGAGTGCGCACAGATCGAGCAATTGCGCCCGACCCGCCGAAAACGTCGATCTCAGCGCACTTTCGGCGCGAAGGTGCCCCGCCGGCGACGGGCCCGGGCCTCTGCCAGCGCGGTCTTGAGGCCGCGGGAGCGCGCCTGCAGACCCTCGAACATCCGCTCGCTGCGGGTCTCGGGGGCGTTGTCGGCGGTGTCGCGCAGGAAGCGGTCCGGCAGCGACAGCTTGGCGATGGTGCGCCAGGTCTTGGCGTACTGCACCGGGAAGGGGCCGCTGGTGTAGGGCAGGTCGTACTTCTCGCAGACCTCGCGCACCCGCACCGAGATCTCCGCCAGCCGGCGGCTGGGCAGGTCCGGGTAGAGATGGTGCTCGATCTGGTAGGAGAGGTTGCCGGTCATGAACGCCAGCGCCGGGCCGGCGTCGAAGTTGGCGCTGCCCAGCATCTGGCGCAGATACCACTGACCCCGGCTCTCCCCCGCCATGTCGGTGGTGGTGAACTTCTCCGCCCCGTCGGGGAAGTGCCCGCAGAAGATCACCGCGTTGGCCCACAGGTTGCGGACGAGGTTGGCCGCCAGGTTGGCCTTGAGCGTGGAACCGAAGCTCGCCCGGGGCGACAGTGCGCCCAGTGCGGGATGGACGAGGAAGTCCTTGCCCAATTGGCGGCCGGCCTTGGTGCCGAATTCCTTGAGCCGCACCACGGTGGCCGCCCGGGTCTCGGGGTGGCGGATCTTGCGGGCTTCCAGGTGCTGCAGGGCGATTCCCCACTCGAAGCCGACGGCGAGCACCGTGTTGGTGAACAGATTGAGCACGTTGCGCGGCTTCCAGGGCTCGTCGCGGGTGACCCGCAGCACGCCGTAGCCGACGTCGTCGTCCATGCCGAGGATGTTGGTGTACTTGTGGTGGGCCACGTTGTGGGTGATCCGCCAGTGCTTGGCGGCGCCGACCATGTCCCACTCCCAGGTCGAGGAGTGGATCTCCGGGTCGTTCATCCAGTCCCACTGACCGTGCAGGACGTTGTGCGCGATCTCCATGTTCTCGATGATCTTGGCCAGTGCCAGGCTCGCGGTTCCCGCCCACCAGAACACCCGCTTGGAGCCGAAGGCCAGCAGCAACCGGCCGGCCACCTCCAGGCCGCGCTGGGCGGCGATGGTGCGGTGGATGTAGCGCGCGTCGCGGGCTCCCAGCGAGTCCTCGACGTCGGTGCGGATGGCGTCGAGTTCGGCCGCCAGGGCCTCGATGTCGGCGTCGGTGAGGTGGACGAACGCCTCGACGTCGGTGATCGCCATCAGATGTCCACCACGCAGTCCCCGGAGGCGGCGGTCACGCAGGTCTGCACCCGGCAGCCCGGCTCGAACTCGGCGCCGGTACGCAGGTCGCGGACCCTGCCGTCGACCAGACTCACCACGCAGGTGTGGCAGATGCCCATCCGGCAGCCGAACGGCAGCCGGACGCCGGCCTGCTCGCCGGCCTCCAGCAGCGATGTCGCCGCATCGGCGGACCGGCTGACATCCGACCTGGCGAAGGTGACCGTGCCGCCCCCGCCGCCGGCGGGCACCCGGGCGGCGGCGAACCGCTCGGTGTTCAGTCGTTCGGCGAGATCGCTTGCCGCCCAGAGCCGTTCGGCTTCGGTGATCATCGCCCCCGGCCCGCAGACCCAGGTCTGCCGGTCGCGCCAGTCGGGCACCTGTTCGTCCAGCCGGGACAGGTCCAACCGGCCCTCGGTGCGGGTGGTGCGCACCGTCAGCCGGTAGCCGGGGTGAGTGCGCTCAAGATCGGCCAGTTCGGCGGCGAACAGCACCTCGTCGGCGACCGGCGCGCTGTGCACGTGCGTCACGTCGTGGACCTGACCGCGCCGCGCCATGGTCCGCAGCATCGACATCACCGGGGTGATGCCCGAGCCCGCGGTGAGGAACAGCACCGATGCGGGGGCGGGGTCGGGCATGACGAAGTCGCCCCGGGGCGCGGCAAGCCGGATGACCGTCCCGGGCCGGACGCCGTTGACCAGGTGGGTGGACAGGAACCCCTCCGGCACCGCCTTGACGGTGACGCTCAGGGTGCGGGCCGCCCGCAGGGCGGTGGACCGGACCGCCGGGGAGGTCAGCGAATAGGACCGCCAACGCCAGCGGCCGTCGACGAGCACCCCGATCCCGATGTACTGCCCGGGTCGGTGGTCGAAGCCGAACCCCCAGCCCGGCTTGATCACCAGGGTGGCCGAATCCCGGGTCTCGGGCCGCACCTGCACTATCCGTCCCCGCAGTTCACGGGCCGACCACAGCGGGTTGACCAGTTTGAGGTAGTCGTCAGCCTGCAGGGGCGTGGACACCGGGCCGACCAGGGCGCGCACCGCGGTGCCGAGCCTGGCCTGGGTCCTCACGCCCCCACCGTACCGGCACCTCAGAGCAAGTCGAGCAGGAAGGGCACCTCCTGGGTGGCGTACCAGGCCAGGGCGTGGTCCTGGGCGTCACCCACCGTCAGTTCGGCATCCTCGTCACCGAAGTCCGCCTCGTCGATGACGTCGACCGCGGCCCGCACCGCAGGCTCGGCATCGGCGTTGTCGACGTAGACCGCGGCCACCTGGTCCATGCCGATGCGGCCGCTCACCCGCACCACCGCGTCGTCGAGGTCGGGCCGCAACGTGGTCTTCTCGGCGTCGGCCACCACCACGGCGCGTCGCACGGGGAGACCCCGGTCCGGGTCGGCGGAGAGCAACCGGATCGACGCCAGCGCCGCCTCGCCGATCGCGATCTCGGCCAGTTCCTCGTCGTCGCCCTCGGCGTAGGCCTCCCGCAGCGCGGGCGTCACCGCGAAGGCGGTGCCGCCGCGGGGCTGCAGATAGCCGTCCGCGACGAGCTCCTGGAGCATCGGCAACGTCGCCGGGATGTAGACCCGCATGCCGGTGAGACTAGCGATCAGCCTTCTTTGTCGCCCATCAGGGACAGGGCGTGGTCCGGCACGAAATTGCTCAGGTCCCGCGGCGGCCGCCTGTAGTTGCCGATCTGCGGCCGCTCGGGAATGACGACCTTGTCGAGCTCGACTTCCACGTAGGGGATGGTCGAGAGCAGATGCGAGATCATGTTCAGCCGGGCGTGCTTCTTGATCTGCGACTCCACCTCGAACCACGGGCTCGCCGGGGTGTCGCAGTGCACCATCATGTCGTCCTTGGCCCGGGAGTAGTCCTCCCAGCGGTAGATGGACTCCATGTCCATCGGGCTCAGCTTCCAGCGCCGCAGCGGGTCGCTGAGACGGGACTTGAACCGGCGCAACTGCTCGTCTTCGGAGACCGAGAACCAGTACTTGCGCAAGATTATCCCGTCGTCGATGAGCATCTGCTCGAAGAGCGGGGTCTGGCGCAGGAACAGCGTCTCCTGCGCGGGACTGCAGAAACCCATCACCCGTTCGACGCCGGCGCGGTTGTACCAGGACCGGTCGAACAGCACGATCTCGCCACTGGTCGGAAGTTGCTCGATGTAGCGCTGGAAGTACCACTGACCCTTCTCCCGGTCGCTGGGGGCGGGCAGTGCGGCGATCCGTGCGGTGCGCGGGCTCAGGTATTCGGTGATCCGTTTGATGGTGCCGCCCTTGCCGGCGGCGTCACGGCCCTCGAACAGGACGACGATGCGGGCGCCGGTGGCGCGGACCCATTCCTGAACCTTGACCAACTCTGTCTGCAGGCGGAAAAGTTCGGCCTCGTAGACGGCGTTCGGAAGCTTCGCGACTTCGCCCTTGTTCTTCTTCTTCGACTTCTTCGGCTTGTCCTTGCCCATCGCCGAATCCTACGGCCGATGCACTCACCGAGCAGGGCACTCACCGAGCGGACTCGATCAACTCCTCCAGGGATTCGGCCAGAAGCTCGGGCAGGACATCGACGTCGCTCATGGCGTCGCGGTCGGCGTTGATTCCGTAGTAGACCACGCCGCAGTAGGACGTCACACCGATCGCCAGTACCTGGTCGTGCAGCAGTGGCGGCACGGCGTAGGTCTCCAGGAGCTTGGCACCCGCGACGTACATCTGCGACTGCGGCCCAGGCACATTCGTGATCAACAGGTTGAACTGCCGCGGCGGGTACTGCGTGGCGACCCGGGTCCCCATGGCGTGCAGGGTGGGCGGCGGGAAACCGGAGAGCGTCACGATCGTGCGGGCGTCGACCAGGCTCGCCGCCGCCGAGTGCGACTCGGTGGCGTGCGCGATCTGGGACAGCCGCACCACCGCGTTACCCTCACCGACCGGCAGGTCGATCAGGAACGGCGCGACTTCGCGGATGGCCTGCCCGGGGCCGGCCGACGCCATGTCGATGTCGGGGTAGACCGATGTCGGCGCCATCGCCCGCACCGCCATGCCGGCCGGCACCGGCTCGCCGCGGGACAGCAGCCAGTTGCGCAGCGCACCGGCGATGACGGCCAGCAGCACGTCGTTGACATCGCAGTCGTAGCGGGTGCGCAGCCGGCGGAAGTCCGCCAGCGGGGCCGAGGCCACGGTGAAACGGCGGTGCCGCGACACCCTGGTGTTCAGGGGGGTCGCCGGGGCGTTGCGGCGGGCCACCCGGCGGGCCAGGCCGGTCGCGCGGCGGCCCAGCTGTGCCCGCTCGCCGGCGTTGGTCACCACCTCCGCGACCGTCGACCGGAGCGCACCCAATTCCTGGCCCGGACGCGCCAGCATGTCGACCACCGCATCGAAAACGAGGCGGCCGTCGGAGGGCTCGCGGGCCGGCAGCCAGATGTCCTCCCCCAGGTCGGCCGGCTTACGGGTGCGGTCGGCGACGACGTGCCCGATCTCCACCGCCGTCATCCCGTTGATCAGCGCCTGGTGGGACTTGATGAACAGCGCCAGACGGTTCTGATCCAGGCCCTCGATGAGATACATCTCCCAGAGCGGACGGCCGCGGTCCAGCGGCCGTCCGGCGAGCCGGGACAGGAGTTCGTGAAGTTGGGCGTCGCTGCCCGGGGACGGCAGGGCCGAGCGCCGGACGTGATAGGTGATGTCGAAGTCGGGGTCGTCGATCCAGACCGGGCGTGCGATCCCCTTCGCGACCCGGCGGACCTTCTGCCGGTACCGCGGGATCTGCGGCAGTCGCCGCTCCACGGTTTCCAGCAGGGTCTCGTAGCTCAGTCCGCCGCGCGGCCGGCGCAGGATCGACAGCGATCCCACGTACATCGGGGTCGCGGTGTTCTCCTGGTGGTAGAACGCCGCATCGGGGGTCGACAGCCGGCTCACCATCGCGCGCGGGACTCCTGGGTCACCCTCTAACGCTAACCGGAGGCCCGCCGCCCGGACCACCGGAGGTGAATACCGGCTACGCCGGAATCGTGTCACCCTGACAGCGGTCCGCGCTCCCGGCGGGCTCGACGACGTACTCGGATGGAGATTTGCCATGTCCGGCAACACGTTTCACCCGGTGGCCCCGATCGTGGATTACGACCCACCCGCCTTCGGAGGTCCGCCCGCACTGCCGCCGGCCACGATGCGGCGCATGCCTGCCCCGGCGCCACCGGCGGCGGGACCGGTCCGCCGCCCCGTCACCGACGATGCGGACAGGTCGCGAGCGGCCGCCACCTTCGCCGATGCCGCGCTGCGCCGGATCCTGGAAGTCATCGACCGGCGCCGCCCGCTGGCCCAGCTGCGGCCGTTACTGGCCGCCGGACTGATGCACTCGCTGCTGTTCGGGCGCAACGCCGGGGAGCCGGCACGGCTGCGCCGGGTGCGGGCGCAGCCGGTCGGAACGGACGGACATGCCGCCGAGGTGGCCGCGCACTACACCCGCGGCGGACGTGTGCACGCCATCGCCTGCCGGGTCGAGCAGGTCGGCACGGCGACCGGTCCGCGCTGGCAGGTGGTCGCCCTGCATCTGACCTAACGTCGGCGCAGCAGCTTCTTCTCCTTGGTCTGCTGCCGGGCGATCTGACGCCGTTCCCGGCGGCTGGTCCGCCCCGGCGCGTCCTGCCGCTGCACCTCCGCGTCGCCGTCCTCGGACGGGCCCACGTAGGTCAGCTCCCGGGAGCCCTCGTCCTCCAGGCCCTGGGCGCGCAGACCCGCCGGCATCGGCTGGGCGGAGACCGCGGGGCTCTGCGGGGCGCCCTGGACCTGGACGTTGAACAGGAAGCCGACCGACTCCTCCTTGAGCGCCTCGAGCATGCCCTGGAACATGTCGTAGCCCTCGCGCTGGTATTCCACCAGCGGGTCGCGCTGGGCCATGGCCCGCAGCCCGATGCCCTCTTTGAGGTAGTCCATCTCGTAGAGGTGCTCGCGCCACTTGCGGTCGAGCACGTTGAGCAGAACGTTGCGCTCCAGCTCCCGCATCGAACCCGGCCCGGCGACCGCGTCGATGTCGGCTTCCCGCCTGGCGTAAGCCTTTTCGGCATCGGAGATGAGTATCTCGCGGAGTTCCTCGCGGGTCAGCTCGCCGGCCTCGCCGACGGCGTCGGAGTCGATCAGGTCGTGGTGGTCCACACCGACCGGATACAGGGTGCGCAGCGCACCCCACAACTGCTCGAGGTCCCAGTCCTCGGCGTAGCCCTCGGCGGTGGCGCCATCGACGTAGGCGTTGATGACGTCGGTCAGCATCTGGTGGGCCTGGCCCTCCATGTCCTCGCCGTCGAGTATCCGGCGACGCTCGGCGTAGATGACCTTGCGCTGCTGGTTCATCACCTCGTCGTACTTGAGCACGTTCTTGCGGATCTCGAAGTTCTGCTGCTCGACCTGGGTCTGCGCGCTCTTGATGGCCCGGGTGACCATCTTGGCCTCGATGGGCACGTCGTCGGGCAGGTTCAGCCGGGTCAGCAGCGCCTCGAGGGTGGCTCCGTTGAACCGCCGCATCAGCTCGTCACCCAGGGACAGGTAGAACCGCGACTCGCCCGGGTCGCCCTGGCGGCCGGAGCGGCCCCGCAACTGGTTGTCGATGCGGCGGGTCTCGTGCCGCTCGGTGCCGAGCACGTACAGGCCGCCGAGCTCGCAGACATGGGCGGCTTCCTCCGCGGCCTGCTCCTTTACCTGCGGCAGCTCCTCATGCCAGGCGAGCTCGTACTCCTCCGGCGTCTCGATGGGATCCAGGCCGCGCTCGCGCAGCCGCTGGTCCACGATGAAGTCGACGTTGCCGCCGAGCACGATGTCGGTGCCGCGGCCGGCCATGTTGGTGGCCACCGTGATCGCGCCGCGCCGGCCGGCCTCGGCGATGATCGCCGCCTCCTGCTCGTGGTACTTGGCGTTGAGCACGTTGTGCGGGATGCCGCGCTTGGACAGCATCCGGGACAGGTACTCCGAGCGCTCGACGCTGGTGGTGCCGATCAGGACCGGCTGACCCTTCTCGAAGCGCTCGGCGATGTCGTCGGTGACCGCCAGGAATTTGGCCTCCTCGGTCTTGTAGACCAGGTCGGAGTCGTCCTTGCGGATCATGTCGCGGTTGGTCGGTATGGGCACCACGCCCAGTTTGTAGATCTCGTGCAGCTCGGCGGCCTCGGTCTCGGCCGTGCCGGTCATGCCGGCCAGCTTCTTGTACAGCCGGAAGTAGTTCTGCAGGGTGATGGTGGCCAGAGTCTGGTTCTCGGCCTTGATCTCCACCTTTTCCTTGGCCTCGATGGCCTGGTGCATGCCCTCGTTGTAACGGCGGCCCATCAGCACGCGGCCGGTGAACTCGTCGACGATGACGACGTCGCCGTCGCGGACGATGTAGTCCTTGTCGCGGGCGAAGAGTTCCTTGGCCTTCAGCGAGTTGTTCAGGTAGCTGACCAGCGGAGAGTTGGCCGCCTCGTACAGGTTGTCGATCCCGAGTTGGTCCTCGACGAACTCCACGCCGATCTCGTGCACACCCACGGTGCGCTTGCGGATATCGACCTCGTAGTGGACGTCCTTCTCCATCATCGGAGCCAGCCGGGCGAACTCGGAGTACCAGTGCGAGGCACCGTCGGCCGGGCCGGAGATGATCAGCGGGGTGCGGGCCTCGTCGATGAGGATCGAGTCGACCTCGTCGACGACGGCGAAATTGTGCCCGCGCTGGACCAGATCGTCCAGCGAGTGGGCCATGTTGTCGCGCAGGTAGTCGAAGCCGAACTCGTTGTTGGTCCCGTAGGTGATGTCGGCGGCGTAGGACTGCCGGCGCTCGTCGGAGTTCAGGCCGGACAGGATCACCCCGACCTCCAGGCCGAGGAAGCGGTGCACGCGGCCCATCCACTCACTGTCGCGTTTGGCCAGGTAGTCGTT